>DATLEX010000121.1:0-11681 GCA_035525045.1 Thermoanaerobaculia bacterium
CTGGCTCGGTTCTGGAGACCCAGGTGGGCGTGAGGAAAGGGTAAACGGGGGTTTCGTATGAACAATCTCAGACAGCGGAAATACCTGTTCGCGCTCCTGGCGCTGCTGCTCGTATTCGCCGCGTGCAAGGGTGAGTCGCCGACCGCTCCACCGCCCGTCAGCAGTCCGGGAGCACCCGGAACTCCGCCGGCCGGCGCAACCGTCACGCTCAGCGTGTCCAATCCGAACCCTCTCACCGACTCCTCCACCACCATCACCGCCACGGTGACTGTGGGGGGGCAGCCGGCACCCGCCGGCACCGCCGTCGAGTTCGGCACGACGCTCGGACGCTTCGAGGATACCGGCCTCCCCACCTCCCTCCGCACCACCAACGCCCAGGGGCAGGCCGTCGTCTCACTGACCTCCGCGGCCGCCGGCACCGCCCAGGTCACCGTCGTGGTGAACAACGTCGTGCAGCGCACCACCGTCACCTTCACCGCCAGGCCGGTGACGCCCCCGCCCCCATCGACGGGCGCGACGATCACCGCGATCTCTCCGCAGTTCGGCCCCTTTGAGGGCGGCACCCTGGTGACCCTCACCGGAACCAACTTCCGCACGCCGGTCCGAGTGTTTTTCGATCTCGGGAACGGCGACCTCCGGGAGGGCCTGGTAACCTCGGTGACACCGACCTCCATCCAGGTCATCACCCCGAGAGTCGAGATCCCCGCCGGGCAGACCCTCGAGTCGACGGTGGTGGCCTTCATCGAGCAGGGGACGCCCAACGAGCAGCGCATCGCCTCGCCCGGTCCATTCACCTTCCGGCGCGCTCAGTTGACGCCGGCAGTGGTGACCTTGTCGCCGGACAGCGGCCCGCTCGAGGGCGGAACCCAGGTCACGATCTTCGGCGACGGGTTCGAGGCGCCGGTTCAGGTTTCGTTCGGTGACATTCCCACCAATACCTGGATTCAGGTGCAGGTCGTGAATGTCACCTTCAATCGCATCGTGGTGATGACGCCGCCTTCACGCGATGTCTCGCCGACCGGAGCCCTCACTCTGGGAGGCCATGTCGACGTTCGGGTCCTCAACATCAACTCCGCGACGATGGTGACTCTCGACAACGCCTTCCGCTACTCGCCGTTGATGCAGATCACCTCGATCGGACCGACCGAGGGACCCTTCACCGGCGGAACCCGGGTGACCATCGACGGGATCGGCTTCGACGACCCGGTGGCGGTGTCGATCGGCGGCGTGGCCGCGCAGCCCATTTCCGTCAGCGGGACGCAGGTCATCGCCATCACCAGCGCCGTGGCCGTGACCGGCTGCAACGACGTGATCGGCCCGATCTCGGTCACGAACATCAATACCGGTGCATCGATCATCTCGGATGTCACGTTCATCTATCGCGTGCCGCAGCCGATCATCGTCAGCGCTTCGAGCCCGGTCCAGCCCGGAGGCACGATCACCGTCGTCGTCTTCAACGCCTTCGGGTTCCCGCGGCTGCGACTCGATGACCGCGTACTGAGCATCACCAGTGTGACCGAAAATGCCAACGGGACGACGACCTTCACCGCCGTCATTCCGACCAACATCCAGTTGGATCAGGAGGCCTGCACCAGTGCCCCGGGGGCCAGCGCTCCGCAACCGACGTCGTTCGACATCACCTACGAGAGTGCGACCACCGGCTGCACCGACACCTTGGCCGATGGTGTCGTGGTCGAGCCGCTCCCCGTGCCCCAGCTGACGTTCATCCCGAATGGTTTCACCCCGTTCACGGCGACGTTCGTTCCCGGCAATCCGGCTGCCACTCCGCCGACCTCCGACAGCATCACCGCCTCGGCGTTCCAGACGGTCAACATCGTCAATACCGGCGCCGCAACGCTGACGGTCAATTCCATTACGCAGTCAGGCGCTGGGTGCTCGTCGTTCCTCGTTTCTCACGCTCCGCCACCGTTTGACCTCAACCCGTGCGAAGCTGCGCCCGTCATCGTGCGCTACGTGGGCCCGACCCCGCCGGCCACCGGCACGCAGACCTGCACGTTGATCGTGGATACCAATGCCGGGACACGCAGTCTGAACCTGACGGGTACGACTCAGTAGCTCGGCTTACAAAGTCCCTGATGCGACGAACCGCCCCACGCCGGGGCGGTTCGTTTATGATTCGCCATGCCGAGCGTGAGCGAGGAATCTGGGTGGGAAGAAGGCACGAGCCTCGCGCCGCCGCCCGCCCCGATCCCTCGCTCCCGCTCGGGATGACAGGCAAGAACGAGATGGCGCCAGCCGGCACGAACCCAAAGATCGAGGAGCTCCGCTTCAAGCTCAAGACCGACCCTAAAAGCCGGCTCTTCTACCCCCTCGCCGAAGAGCTGCGCAAGGTCGGGCAGTTCGCGGAGGCCGAGCAGGTCCTCCGCACCGGTCTCGGCACCCACCCCACTTACCTCTCCGCCTGGGTGGTCCTCGGCCGCGTCCTTCGCGACCAGCAGAAACACGCCGAGGCCGTCGAGCCCCTCACCAAGGCCCTCGAGCTCGATCGCGGCAACGTCGTCGCCGCCAGGCTCCTGGCCGAGGTCTATCTCGCCCTCGGCCAGAAGGTCGAGGCCATCAAGAAGTACAAGCTGGTCGACGCCCTGATGCCGGGCGACGACGAGATCGAAGCCACGATCCACCGCATCGAGTTGGAGTTGACCGGGGCCCCCCTCCCCCCTCCCGCCGCCGCTCCCCCTCCGCCCACCGGCGACGTCTTCGACGCCACCTATTCGGGACTGGAGCGCGAGGCAGCCGAGGAGATCGCCACCGCCGACACCGAACCGATGTCCGCCGCGCACGCGGAGAGCCCGTTCCAGGACCAGGCCACCGATGCCGGCTACTCCGCCGACGCCTTCTCCATCGAGCATCCCGCCGGCACCCACCTCGAACCGGGAGAGGAACCGGACGTCTTCGAGTCCCCCTCGAAGGTCGCCCCCGGCTTCATCCAGGGCACCTTCGAGGCCAACGTTCCTCCTCCTCCTCCCGACGCGGACGACTTTGCGAAGACGATTACCATGGCGGACCTCTACGCCAGCCAGGGCCTCGCCGGCGAGGCGCGCGACATCTACGAGGACATCCTGGCCCGCGATCCCGGCAACGAAATGGTGCGCGCCAAGCTGCAAGCTCTGGAGGGCTCCCGTCCCGAACCCGAACCCGAACCCGAACCCGAACCCGAGCCCGAGCCCGAGCCCCCTCGCCCCGACCCGAAGGTCAAGCGCCTCGAGAGCTGGCTCTCGAAGGTGAAACGCCCCGGAGTGGGGGGTGTTTAGAGGGGTGCTTGCGGGCATCCGCGAGCGGGTGGATGGGGCGCTGGCGGTCAGCCTCATCGGTCTCGACGGGATCGCGATCGAGGCGGTCAACGACAAGCGGGTGCCGCTCGACGTGCTGGGGGCGGAATTCGGCGGCTTCATCCGGTCGATCCGGCTGTCGAACACGGAGCTGAATACGGGCGAGGTGCTGCAGTTCTCGCTTGTCACGGAGAAATACGTTACGTTTCTGTCGGCGGTGACCCCCGAGTACTTCATTTTGCTGGTGATGGCGCCGGAGGGGAACTACGGCCGGGCCCGGTTCGAGCTGGCGCGGGCGAAGCACGCGCTTCGGGACGAGCTCTCGTGAGAGGTCGGACTTGAACTTCAAGGAAATCATCGAGCTGATCGAGAAAGTCGCCGAGCACGGGATCGCATCCGTGGAGATCGAGCGCGCCGGGACGCGGGTTCGCATCGAGGGGAAGCCGTCACGGCCGCAGGCGATCGAGTCGCCGGGCGGTGAGCCGAGGGCCGGAGCGCCCGCCTCGCAGCCGGCCGCGGGCGTGCCTGGCAGCGCGGCCGCTCTGGCCGCCGCGCGGCAGGAGGCGGAAGAGAGCGAGGCCGGCCTGCACATCATCACCTCTCCCATCGTCGGGATCTTCTATCGCGCGCCGAATCCCGAGTTGGAGGCGTTCGTGAACGTCGGAGACCGCGTCGCGAAGGGAAAGGTCCTGTGCATCATCGAGGCGATGAAACTGATGAACGAGATCGAGTGCGATGCGGACGGAACCCTGGTGAAGATCTATCCGCAGAACGGACAGCCGGTCGAATACGGCGAGAAGCTCTTCGCCATTCGAGCCTGACGACCCTCAATGTTTTCCAAGGTCCTCATCGCCAACCGCGGCGAGATCGCCCTTCGAGTCATCCTCGCCTGCAAGGAGCTCGGTCTGAAGACCGTGGCCGTGCACTCGGAGGCGGACCGTGACTCGCTGCACGTCCGCTACGCCGACGACGACGTCTGCATCGGCCCGGCCCTTGCCCGGCAGAGCTATCTGAACATCTCCAGCATCATCGCCGCGGCGGAGATCAGCGGGGCGGACGCCATCCACCCCGGCTACGGCTTCCTCTCCGAGAATGCCCACTTCGCGGAGATCGTGGGGGAATGTCACCTCACCTTCATCGGGCCCTCGCCCCACGCCATCCGGCGAATGGGGGACAAGGCCGTCGCGCGCGAGACGGCGAAGGCCGTCGGCGTCCCCATCATCCCCGGCAGCGAGGGGCCGCTCAAGACCTTCGAGGAGGCCAGGACCGTGGCCGGTGAGATCGGCTTTCCGATCATCCTGAAGGCCGCCGCCGGCGGAGGCGGGCGGGGAATGCGGATCTGCTGGAGCGAGGACGAGCTCCACCAGGCCTACGACACGGCTCGCCTCGAGGCCGAGCGCGCTTTCGGCGTCCCCGACGTCTACCTCGAGAAGTACCTCGAGCGTCCCCGGCACATCGAGATCCAGGTGTTCGGCGACACGCACGGGCGCATCGTCTCCCTCGGCGAACGGGAGTGCTCGATCCAGCGCCGCCATCAGAAACTGATCGAGGAGTCGCCCTCTCCGGTCATCGACTGGGAGACCCGCAGGAAGATGGGGGAGGCGGCCGTCCGCCTCTGCCAGGCGGTGAACTACGTCAACGCCGGGACCATCGAGTTCCTCTTCCAGGACGGCGAGTTCTACTTCATGGAGATGAACACGCGCATCCAGGTCGAGCATCCGGTCACCGAAGAAGTGACGGGGATCGACCTGGTGAAGGAACAGATCCGGGTCGCGGCGGGGGAGCCTCTGACGGTCCCGCCGGGAGAGTTCCGGCTGCGCGGCCATGCCATGGAGTTCCGGATCAACGCCGAGGATCCGGTCACCTTCGCGCCGAACGCCGGCAAGCTGCGGGAGTTCCACGTGCCCGGCGGGCCGGGCGTTCGCGTCGACACGCACGCCTATCGCGACTACGTCGTGCCGCCTCACTACGACTCGCTCCTGGCCAAACTGATCGTGAGGGGAAAGGATCGCGCCGAGAGCATCGCCCGCGGCAAGCGCGCCCTCGAGCAGTTCATCATCGAGGGGGTGAAGACGAGCATTCCGCTGCACCGCGCCATCCTGGACGACGAGCGCTTCGCGCGCGGTGACTTCTCCACCCGCTTCATGGAGACGTTCGAGAGGGCCGTTAGCCGTTAGATTCTTGAAGCCGAAGTCTGAGGATTCGTCTCTCAGAGTTCAACGCCAAAAGCCGGGCACGGGCTCGGGCACGGGCACGGGCACGGGTGGCTCACTCGGTCGGGCGGCGGGATTTGATCAATTTGGTCAGCATCTGTCCGATGCGTTCGAGAAGCACTTTGTTCTCATCCGTGGAAGTGGCTGCGATCAGATTGAGCTTTCGACAGACGTCGAGCACGGCGGCGCTCTCGGTAGCGGAAGCACGGGCTCGAGTGTAGAAGACGGCCTTGTCGGCTGGAGAGAACTTGCCGGCGCCCTCCGCGATGTTCAAGACGATGCTCAGAGCGGCCCGCTGGAGCTGATCGGCGAGATAACCACGCCCTCGGGGCAAGCGCTCGATGAGGTCGTTCGCGGTGGCGACGAACTCGATGGCCAACTGATAGACATCGAGCTTCTCGTGGTCGAAAGCCATGGGAATCTTTCCTCCTTGCTCGCTGGATTCACGCTACCCGTTTCGCCCCCGTCAAAGTATCCCGAAGCGGCAACCGCGAGTCTTTCCCGGGCCCGCGCCCGAGCCCGAGCCCGAGCCCGGCTTTTGACTCTCAAATTTCAAATATGTTTGGGTAGAAATTAGAAGCGTGAGCGAGGGATCTGGGCGGGAGGGGTCACGCTGCGTGCCGCCCACCCCCAGATCCCTCCGCTCGGGATGACAGGGGGGGCCTCTACCTCTCCCCTTCCGCCCTGACTCCGGCCGGCCAGGAGTGCACCGTGCTGTCGAGGTCGGCCTGAGCGCCGGCGCCGTCGCGGCTGACCACCACGATGGTCACGTCGTCGTCGAGAGCATCGGGCTCGCCGACGTGCGAGAGCACCACGTCGGCGACGCGGTTGGCCACCGCGGTCGCTCCGGCGCCGTGGAGTCCGCCGAAGGCGCCGGCCAGGGCCTCGGCGCCGAGCTCCGTCCCGGTCGCGCTCTGTGCCTCCGACACGCCGTCGGTGTAGAGGATCAGCGCGTCGCCCGCCTCGAGCTGCAGGCGGCGATTGAAGTACTCCGCCGCCGAGACCACGCCCAGGAGGACGTCGCCGGCCAGCACCTCCTCCACGCCGGAGCCGCGGATCCAGAGCGGCGGAGTGTGACCGGCATTCACGTACTCGACCATGCCGGTGGTGGTGTCGAGCCGGCCGAGGAAGAGCGTGACGAACTTCGAGCGGGGGAGGATCTCCCGCAGCGCGCCGTTGAGCTGCGTGACGAGCGTGGCCGGATCGGGATCGCTCTTGGAGAAGATGCGGAAGGCCACCTGCAGGCCGGCCATCATCAGGCCGGCCGTGACGCCCTTGCCGCTCACGTCGCCGATGACGAAGTAGACCCGGCCGTCGGGCCGCACCACGAAGTCGTAGTAGTCGCCGCTGACCGTCCGGCATGGCTGGTTCACCCCGACGAACGAGTAGCCCTCGATGCCGGCCGGGGCGGCGGGGAGGAGGCGGCGCTGGATGTTCGAGGCGGTCTTCAGCTCCTCGTCCATGATCCGCTTCTCAATCGCCTCCTCGCGCAGCTTGGTGGTCTCCAGCTTCTTGGCCGCGAAGCGCGCGATCTGGGCCAGCAGCCGGACGTCCTCGGCGGAGATCGCTTTCTGCGCGAAGAGGTAGTCGACGTACAGCAGGCCCATCACCGAGTCGCCGATGGTCAGCGGCGCGGCGACGATGGAGCGGATGCCCTGCATCACGATCGAGTGGGCGCCGCTCAGCTTCGCGTCGCTGCTCACGTCGACGAACGCCAGGGCCTTCCTCTCCTCCACGATCGCGGTCAGGAGGGTGTTGCTGATGGTCAGCTCCGACTGGTCGTCGCGGTCGCGGCGGCGAAGCTCGACGTGCGAGAACGACCGGCCGTCCGCCCCAAGCAGGGCGATGGCCGCGCGCGACGGCTCGAGGTGCTGCATGATCCGCTCGACGATGAAGCCGAACAGCTCGTTCATGGGGCGATCCTCGATGAGGTCGCGGGCCAGGACGTTGAGCGTCTGCAGGCGGGCCACGTCGCCGCTCTCCCCATGGTCGATCTCCTGGATGGGGATGGCGATGCTGGGCCGCTCGGCCGTGTCGGCGACGGCGAAGAAGCGGTCGGTGTTGTGCTCCGGCGTCTCGAAGAGAATCTCCGTGTCGCCCAGGCGGATGCGGTCGCCCGTGCGCAGCGGCGTGTCGCGCTCGACCCGCATCCCGTTGAGATAGGTGCCGTTGACGCTGCCGAGGTCTTTCAGCAGCCAGGAGCCGTCCACAGGCACGATCTCCGCGTGGCGTCGGGAGAGGTAACGGTCCTTGATGGGGAGCGAGCAGTCGGAGGCCCGTCCGATGGAGACGGGCGTCCCCTCCAACGGCTGCCGGAACGGCGGGAAGAGGGGCGAGTTGACGGTGAGTTCCGCGTTCGGCGGCGGCGCTGACATGGGGGACTCCGGGGGACCGGTCACGGCATTCTAGCGCACGCGTGCTACGTTTGAGCCGTGACCCCGGCCGTCCCGGCTGACGACTATTTCCTCGAGATCGAGGCGCATTTCGCCATGCGCCGGAAGACCCCCTTCATCCTCTCCGCGAAGGACTGGGCGCTGATGAAGAAGTGGCGCGACGACGGGATCCCCCTCGCCATCGTCATCGAGGCCCTCGACCAGGTCTTCGAGAAGAACGAGAGCAGCGGCCGCAAGGTGATCTCCAGCCTGTCGTACTGCCGCCACGCGGTGAAGGAGCTGTGGCGCGAACGGAAGGAGCTCTACGTCGGGGGAGCGGAGGCCACGCCGGAAGAGCAGCCCGGCCCGCTGCTGGAGGCGCTGGCCGCGCGGCTCGAGGCGT
This sequence comes from Thermoanaerobaculia bacterium, assembly GCA_035525045.1. Classification (GTDB taxonomy): domain Bacteria; phylum Acidobacteriota; class Thermoanaerobaculia; order Gp7-AA8; family Gp7-AA8; genus DATLEX01. The sequence continues at coordinate 8,279 of DATLEX010000121.1, forward strand.
CGGGCGGTCCGCCGGCCGTGCTGCGGGAGATCGCCGCCGCCGTGCGCAGGCTGGAGGGGGAGAAGACGATTCCCCGGATCGAGGAGCGGCTGATCGAGCTCGAGCGCGAGCTGATGCAGCGCATCCTCGACGGCGACCCGGCCGCCGCGGGCGAGATCAGCGGTGAGGCCGCCGCGGCCCTCGGCGATTCGTCGAAGGTGGACGAGAAGGTCCGCCGCCGCACCGAGGAAGCCAACCTCCGCCGCATCGTGCGCGCCCGCTACGAGCTCCCGCGGCTGACGTTGTTCCGATGAGGCGCGTCGCAGCATTCCCGTTCCATCTCACAACCGTGGTTGGCCTAAAGATCGTGATCGAGCTTTACCAGCCATCTCCGATTGGAATCGACTCATCTCCGGAGAAACCTGCTCCGGCGACACCCTCGCTGGAGCCGCGAGCGAGACGCCGCGTCCGGCAAGTGACGGGCAATGAGAGCCGTAAACATCCGGTGAACACCCCTTGACGTGACTACAGTTGTAATCTAACTTGCTTACAGTCGTAAGCAGGAGAGGCCATGGCCAGACCGCCGCAGATCTCGGACGCAGAGTGGGACGTGATGCAGGTCCTCTGGGAGACCTCGCCGCTGAGCGGCAGCGAGGTCGCCGACCGCCTGGGGGGGCACCCCAAGACCGTGAAGACCCTTCTGGGACGTCTGGTGCGGAAGGGCGTCCTCCGCTTCCGGGAGGAGAACAACCGCTACCTCTACCGCCCCGCCGTTCCGCGGGAGCGCTACGTGGAGGAGGAGTCGCGCTCGTTCCTCGAACGGGTCTTCGGCGGCGAGGCCACCCCGGCCCTGGTCCACTTCGTTGAGAGCGTCGAGTTGTCGGAAGAGGAGATCCGGGAACTGCGGGAGCTGCTCGAGCGTCGAGCAAAGGGAGAAAAGCGATGATCACCTTTGCCGGCTGGGTTCTGGACGCGAGCATCAAAGGGTCGATCCTGATCGTCCTCGTCGCGGCGATCTTCGCACTGGCGGGGTCGCGGTTCGATCCCCGCTGGCGCCACCTTCTCTGGGTGGTGGTGCTGGTGCGGCTGCTCATCCCGTACGCGCCGGCGGCGAGCTGGAGCCTGTACGGCCTGATGCCGGCGCAGGAGCGGATGGCCGCGCCGGAGGCGGCCCCGCCGCAGCGCATCGCGATGCCGGCATTCGCCCCTGGCCGCGCGGAGGTGGTTGAGATCGCTCCGCGCCAGGCGTTTCTCGCGGGGCCCTGGCTGCTCGGGATCTGGCTGACCGGCGTGCTCCTGCTGGCGGCGCGGACGCTGGTCGCCTCGATCCGGACGCAGCTCGTCGTGGGCCGCGCCGGAAGGCGCGCGGCGGCGGATCCTCTGCTGGAGGGAATCGTGGCCGGCTTCCGGCGCGAGCTCGGCATCGGGCGGCGGGTGCGCATCGTGGAGTCCGATCTGGTGCGGACGCCCGCGCTGCACGGCCTGATCCGCCCGGTGATCCTCCTTCCGGCCGGCCTCTCCGCCTCCTTCTCGGCGGCGGAGCTGCGGAACGTCGTCCTGCACGAGCTGTGGCATCTGCGCCGGCTGGACGTCGCCGTGAGCTGGCTGCTGTCCGCGGCACAGACGCTTCACTGGTTCAACCCCCTGGTCTGGTTCGCGGCGGCGCGGATCAGAGAAGAGCGGGAGCTGGCTTGTGACGAGCTGGCGCTCTCCTTACTCGAGGAGGAAGAGCGCACCGGCTACGGCATGACCATTCTCAAGCTCCTCGAACGCTTCCGCGCCCCGGCACCGATTCCGGCTCTGATCGGGATCGTCAATCACAAGCAGAAGATGAAAAGGAGACTCACCATGATCGCTTCATTCACGAATCGCGCGCGATTCTCGATGTTGTTGCTCCTCACCATATCCACCATCGCCTTCGCCGGGCTGACCGACGCGCGCGAGAAGCGCATCGTCCGCAAGCTCGATCCCGCAGTCGCCCTCTCGGCCGAGCGGCTCGACCAGCGCGTCTCGCTCGAGCTGGCCAATGCCTCCTTCTCCGACCTCCTCGGAGCGGTGGCCACCCAGGCCGGCCTCCCCATCACCCAGGCGCCGGAGACGGCCACCAACCAGATCCAGCAGGCCCGCTTCACGCTGAAGGCCGAGAACGTCCCCCTGCACGCCCTTCTCGGCGCCGCCTTGCGGCCGTTCCAGCTCTTCGCCGAACCGGAAGGCAACGGCGTCACCATCAAGCCGGGCGAGCCGCGGCGGAGGATCATCCACAAAGTGGACGGCGGAGAGCCGGCCGTCATCGGAGAGGCCGAGCATCGCGTGATCGTGCGGCGCCACAAGGGCGAAGAGGCGAAAGCCGTCCTCGATCGCCTCGAGAGCGGCGAGCTCGGGACGGGGAAGAAGGTCCGGATCGAGGTCCTTCAGAAGGCGAAAGAGGGCGCCTCCTCCGACGGCAAGTCGCGGAGCGAGCTGACCTTCAAGTTCGATGAGCACGGAGTCAAATCCGAGGGGCGGATGACCCTCGAGATCACCAAGTGATTTCCGGCCGGGACGGGAGAGGCCCTCCCGTCCCGGCACGAAATCGGCCGCACCCTGCGGCCGATGAATGCGCGCTTCACTCCTCGCGCCCTCGCGGAATGCGTTTCGCCCTTTCGCGAGGCGATCTCTTGACAAAGTCCAGTGTCAGAGCTTATCTATTGGGCGATTTCGACATGAAACCGGACGTCGTACGCATTCTCAAGGAGCACGGCATTCACCCGTCGGCGCACCGCGTCGCCGTCGCCGAGTACGTGCTCCGCACGACGGAGCATCCCTCTGCCGACAAAGTGTGGGCGGGCGTTCAGGAGAATTTCCCGATGATCTCCCGGGCGACCGTCTACAACACGCTCAATCTCTTCGTGGAAAAGGGGCTGCTTCGGGAGCTGCATCTCGCTCCCGACTCGGTGCTCTTCGATCCGAACACCGATCGTCATCACCACTTCATCGATGAAGACACCGGCCGGATCTACGACATCCCCTGGACCCAGATCGAAGTGAGCAACGCGAAATCGCTGCCGGGCTTCGAGGTTCACGACTATCAGGTGGTGATGCGCGGTCGTCGCCGTCACGCTCGACGCTGAATTCGCCTTTTTTCTCTGGACGTTCGATGACGTCCACATCACAAGGAGGGATCCCACGCAGTTCGCTTCCAATGAAAACGCATCGCCCGTAGAAAGAGGTACGCAAAGACCGCTCGCGTCTCCGCGCACCGCGTCCAGTGACACGTGTCATGTCGTTGCGTCAAGGCCGGAACCGAAGATGGCGGCCGAGGCTCTGCCAACAAGCACGCCCGGATGACATCACGCCGGACGGCGCCACAACATTGTCGAGAGAAACTGTCAACGAAGGTACCACCCAGAGAGGAGAGTAATCGACGTGCCCGACAAGCAACCCA
>DATLEX010000133.1:0-13894 GCA_035525045.1 Thermoanaerobaculia bacterium
GCGGCGACGCGGCGCCTCGGCCTGCCTCTCCGTCAGCGCGGAGAGGTCGTGCCGATCAAGTAGCCTGGCCCGCCGGCCATCGAGGAGACGCTACGAGCTCGTGGCCTGGCCGGAGCGCCGCGTCCACACCGGCGATGGTCAGGCCCACGCCGGTCAGGACGCCTGCCCAGCACATCATCTCCAGGGTCACCAGTGGTGCGGGCTCCCACAGGACGTTCCACGGCAGGTAAAACTCGAACCAGGGGACCATCAGCACCCAGCTCACCACGCCGAAACGGAGACCGCGTCGCCACCATGCTCCCGGCCAGGGGCCGGAGACCCACACGTAGACCCAGCCCCACAGCACCCCGATGACCAGCAAGCCGGCGGCGAGCAGCCACGGCGCCCCGGCGGAGCGCGGGGCGGGCTCGGAGGTGAAGACAGCGAGCATCTTCGCGCTCTGAAGCGCGGGATTGGTGAGGATGCGCTGTGCCGGGCCAAAGAAGAGGGCGATGCCGGCAAGCCAGGCCAGACCACCAGCGAGACCCGCGATGAAACCGCGAAGGATGGGGAAGGACATGAGCATCAATCAACCGGCGGACCGCCCGCCGGCGAAGGGTCGGGCGGAAGCGCGTCTGCGATGTCGGCGAGATCGTCCATGATCGCGTTCAACATCTCGTAGAAGCCGCCATGGTGGCGGATCGTCGCGCTGTAGTCGGTCTCGCTCCCGGCCCAGAGAAAGGCGAGGACGCCGCCGACCTCGGTTCCCGGACGTCGGCCGGCGTGAGGCCGGTTCGCTTCTCGAACTCGGCTTGGATCTTCTCCGTTCTCGATGCGGCGTTGAGATCGAGCGCGGCGCCGGTGAGGAGTGCGGCCGCGACGGCGGCCGTCGCGAAGGGCGAGACGTGCTTTCTCATGGGGGAGGACCTCCGGCCCAATTATCTCGCGGTTCACGCTCCGCTGCGCTGCCTCGCCGCGTGGCTTCTCCGATCAAGTAGCATGGCCCACCAGCCATGCTGACCATCCGCACGATCGAGGAGACGCGCGCCGCCGTCGCCGCGGCGCGCGCGCGGGGAACGACGATCGGCTTCGTTCCCACCATGGGGTTCCTCCACGCGGGACACCTGTCGCTGATCCGCGTGGTGCGGGAAGCGGGAGCGGGCTTCATCGTCGTGTCGGTCTTCGTCAACCCGCGGCAGTTCGGGCCGGCCGAGGATTTTCACCGCTACCCGCGCGACGAGGAGCGGGACCGCGAGCTGATCGAGGCCGAGAACGTCGACCTGCTCTTCATCCCGGCCGTCGAGGTCATGTATCCGCCCGGCGCGACGACCGTCGTCTCCGCCGGAGCGGTGGCGGCCCCGCTGGAAGGGCTGCGCAGGCCGGGACACTTCGACGGCGTGGCCACGGTGGTGGTGAAGCTCTTCAACATCGTTCAGCCCGACCTGGCCGCCCTCGGGCGGAAGGATGCGCAGCAGTGCGCGGTGATCGACCGGGTGGTGCGCGACCTCGACATCCCGCTGCGCCTCGTTTTCGGCGAGACGATCCGCGAGCCGGATGGCGTGGCGATGTCCTCGCGCAACAGCTACCTCACGCCCGAGGAGCGCGCCCTGGCGCCGGCGCTTCACCGCGCCCTGCGCGCCGGGGAGGAGGCGGTGCTGCACGGTGTGGAGCAGGTGGAAGCGGTCGAGCGGCTGATGCACGGCATCGCCACGGAGACGGAGGGAATCGAGATCGACTACCTCGCCCTCGTCGATCCGGCCACGTTCGACCGCCCGGCCGATTTCCACCGCGACCTTCTTCTTGCCGGCACGATCCGCATCGGGCGCACCCGCCTCATCGACAACATCGCCATCGATCGCAAGGCCATCCCCCATACGCGAGGGAAACGGTGATCCGCCGCTTCGTCCGGGCGGTCATTCATAATGCGACGGTGACTCACGCCGGCGCGGCCTGGCCGGTGTCGCTACGCCTCGATCCGATTCTTCTCCGTTCCGCGGATGTTCAGCCGTACGAGGAGGTCGAGATCGTGAACGTCGCCACCGGGAGCCGCTGGAGCTCCTGGGTGGAGCCCGCCGCCGAGGGGAGCGGGGAGGTGCACGTGCAATCGGGAAGCGACCATCATGTGCGAAAGGGTGAGGTGATCACGATCGTTTCGTACGGGCTGCTCCACGACGGGCAGACGCTCGCCCACAAGGCGAAGGTACTGACGCTGGACGGCGCGAACCGCGTCGTTACGCTCACAGAGGAATGACCGCCGCCCGCCGGCTCGCGCTCGCCGTCCTCTTCCTTTCGGCCGCATGGACCACGGTGCCGCGGCTCGCGGAGGAGGTTCGCCGCGCCTTCGATCTCCGGGCCCTTTCGCACCTCGAGCGGCGCACGGAGATGTTCCGCCCCTTCTACGAGCAGTTTCTCCACATCGACGCCTTCCTTCCGCGCGGCGAGCCGGTGGGGGTGATCCTCGACACGTTTCCCGACGCCGGCCCGGCCCTCTTCTTCGCCTACTACGCCTTCCCGCGGCCCGTGCACTTCTATCACGGCCTCCCGCAATACCGCAGCGACCCCGCTGCACCGCAGCGTCTCGTCGCCATGAGCCGGCAAACGGGAGAGCTCCGTCTCATGACCTATGCGGAGATCCGCGCAGAGCGCATCGGAGCGAAACATGTCGTGAGCCGGCTCGAGCCGGGTCCGGAAGAGGTGCGGGCGCTCGTCATCCCGCTCGTCTCCTCCGGAGATGGGCCGCCGCCCGACGTCTACACCACCGAGGCGGTGGTGGTGAACCGCGGAGCGCAGGCGGCCTACGTGCGCGTGCGGATGTTTCCCGCCGGCCACGAGGCGGCGTTCGTGCTGGAGGCGGGGGAGCTGCGGACATGGACCGACTTCGTTCATCAGCTTTTCGGGACGATGGAGACCGGCTGGCTCCGGATCGAGTCCGATCAGCCCCTCGGCGCGCGGTTCTGGTTTGTGAACCGCGGCCGGAACGACGCCGAGGTGCTCGAGCCGGCATCGTGGTTCCGGAAGGCGAGACTCGATGTTCCTCCAGGCGGGCGGATGTGGGTCCTGAATCCGCATGATCGAAGGCTGCCAGTACGGCTCAACCAGGGTCGGCATCGCCTCCCGCCGCGCTCGGTGATCCCGCTGGTGTGGGTCGGAGAGGCGCTCGTCGAATCCGACGACGACTGGTTCGCGTTCGTCTCGTGGCGCGACGCGGGCGGCGACACCAGGTTCATCTGGCCGGAGCGGCGATGATCGGGGCAATCGTCACCGCCGTGGGATTCTGGCTGGTTGGCGCCGCCGTGCGGCGCCTGATCGGAGGTGGGGCGCGCTTTCTCCTCGGTCTCGGCACGACAGGCCTGGTGCTCCACGTCGCGCTGCTCGCCGGCGTCCCGCCGATTCCGGTGCTCGTGGCCATCGGCGCCGGCTCTATCCTGACGCTGTTTCTGGTTCGCAGGCGGGCCGCGGAGCCGCCTCCGCGAACGCCGGCCGCGGCGTGGGTCATGATCGTCGCGCCGGTCGTTTTCCTCCTCTTCGTCACGGCGATCGTTCCGCTCGCCGACTACGACGGCCGCGCCTTCTGGCTCCTGAAGGCGAAGGCCATCGCCGTGGAAGGGGAGATCGACGGTCCCTACTTCTCGGGCCAGGGAGGACACAACCCGAAGAACGAGTACCCGCTGCTCGTGCCGCTCGCGGCGGCGGCGGTGATGATCACGGCCGGCGACATCGACGACATGCAGGTGCGCTGGATCTACGTGCTCGCTCTCGGTTCGCTGGCGCTGCACGCGAGGCGCTGGGCCGGCGCATGGCCGGCGGCGCTCATCACCTGGCTGCCGCAGTTCGCGGTCGAGCCGCAGGGAAGCGCGCTCTCGGCGTACAACGACATCGTCCTGGCGGCGTTCGCCGCATGCGCCTTCTTCGAGATCGTCGAGAGAACCTCGCCGCTGCGGTTCGGGGTGTGGATCTCCTTTCTCCTGCTGACCAAGAACGAGGGTCTCCCTTTCGCCATCCTCCTGCTCGCCGCCGCGGCATTCGTCTGGCGCGGCCGGGTGCTCCGCGCCCTTCCGCCGTTCGCCCTTGCCCTGACGACCTTGTTCGTCTGGCGGCTGCGCGTGCAGCCGACCGACGACGACCCGCTCCTCGCGCTCCTTCCGACGCTTCCCGAGAGACTGGAGAGGCTCGGACCTGCCGTGGCCGGTCTCCTCTCGCATGCTGCGAGCCTGGAGAGATGGGGATTGTTCTGGTTCGCCGTCGTCGCGGCCCTCGTGCTGCTGGCCGTTCGCCGCGAGTGGCAGTTCGCCGGCGTCCCCGTCTTTCTGATGGCGGGGATGAGCGCCGTCTACGTAGCCGCGTACATGGTCACGACCTGGCACATGCCCGACCACATCGCCGTTTCGGCCGACCGCCTGCTGATGCACCTGGTCGGGCCGGCCGTCTATCTCCTGTCGGCGGCCGCGGCGCGCGCGCCCCTGTCATCCCGAGCGTGAGCGAGGGATCCGGGCGGGCGGGGATACGCTGCGTGCCGCCGTGAACGGTAGCATGGCAGTGGTGAAGATCGCTCACGCCGGCGACCGCGCGCTTCTCGTCGAGATCGGCGACGTGCCCGCGGCCCAGCTTCACGCCGCCGCCGCCGCGATGCGCGCCATCCCCGGCGTGAGGGCCTGTATCGTGGGGCAATCGTCTCTCTACGTCGTCTTCGACGGCCGGCCCGACATCGAGGCCGTGCGCGGCGCGGAGGCCGCCCCGCCCTCCTCCCGCCCCGCCACCCTTCACCGCATCGCCGTCAGCTTCCGCGACGAGTACGGGCCCGACCTCCGCGAGCTCCTGTCGGCCGCACGCATCACGCGCGACGCGTTCCTCGACCGGGTCGCTCGCGTGCCGCTGACGGCCAGGTACGTCGGCTTCCGCGGCGGATTCGCCTACCTCGACGGCTGGCCGGCGGAGTGGGCGATGCCGCGCCGGCCGACCTCGCGGCCGCGCGTTCCCCGCGGCACCTTCGCCGTGGCCGGCTCCGTCGCCGCGTTCTACCCGATCGATTCTCCCGGCGGCTGGAACCTCCTCGGACGCACGGCACGTCCGCTCGAGCACGCCATCGCCCCCGGAGACGAGATTCGCCTCGAGCCGATGCTCGACCCGATCGAGGAATCGCCCGTGCGTGCGTCCGCCGGAAGCGACCTCCCGTTTCCGCTCGAACTGAAAGCCGCTCCTCTGGCCACCCTGGTCATGGCGGCCGACTGGTCGGGGATCGCCCGCGGTGTCCCGCCGGGCGGCCCCTTTGACGAGATGGCCGCCGCATCCGCGAACCGCTCCGTCGGAAACGATCCCGGCGCTCCGCTGCTCGAGTGCGCGCTGGCGGGGCCGGAGGCCATCGCCCGCGAAGACCGGGTCTGCTCGTGGTTCGGCGCGGAGGCCCGAATCCGAGTCGACGACGCGGAGGTGCCCGATCCGCGGCAGTTCGACCTCGCCGCCAGCCGGCGCCTGCGCATCGGGCGGATCACCGGCGGGATGCGCGGCTATCTCGCCGCGGGAAGGAAGCGTGGCGAGGTGGACGAGTTGCGGCGCGGCGACCGCCTCACCATCCGGGCCGCGGCCGGGCCGCACGATGCTCCGTTCCGAGAGATGGTCTGCGAGGTCACGCCGCAGCTCGATCGCGTCGGAATCCGGATGCGGGTGATCTCACCGGCGGGACTGACGGCGCCGTCCGACCTCCCCTCATGCGGGATGCAGTGCGGGACCGTCCAGCTTCACCCCGACGGCAGCGTGGTGGCCATGGGACCGGATCATCCGGTCACCGGCGGCTACCTGCAGCCGATGACGGTGAACTCGGCGGAGCGATGGAAGCTCGCCCAGCTCGTCCCGGGAGAGCGCGTCCGCTTCGTCGCTCGCTGAAGGAGGACGGTCGGGTGTGCCCTCTCCCGCTTGCCTTCGGCCACCTGAATCAGTTGGTCTCGCCGTAGAGGTAGCCGGGGCGGGCCTTGACCCGGAACTCGGGGTTGCTGATCGAGACCTCGACCTTCTGGTACCCGCGGGCGCCGCGCGGCTTCTGCGTCCGGTAGGTGAGGAGGTAATAGCCGCCGGTCGCTTTCTCCACCTGGGCCAGGACCGGGTCGAAGGAGACGGCGTAACGGAAGTACTCCCCGTTCGTTTCGGCGGTCATCCGCTCCAGCGTCTGGTGGTAGACGGGAGACGAGTCCTGGTTCGGGAGGAGGTTCGCGGCGTAGACGCTGACGTTGGAGGCATTCAGGGCCCGAACCATCGGCTCGTAGAAGCGGCTGGTGTTGAGAATCATCCCGTCGCGGACAGTCTCGCCCGGCTCGAGAATCCCCGGCGAAAACACCACCAGGTTCTTCCGGCCGCGGATCTTGCGCAGCGCCTCGGCCAGGACGGTGATGCCCTGGTAGACCGTGCCGCTGCCGCTCATCATCGAAGCCTGGTCGATGTCGCGGAGGATGGACGGCCCGTTCGGCGCCGGCGGCTTCGTCTCTCCCAGGGAAAAGAGCGCCGCCTCGCGGAGGGCGCGCTTGAGCTGCTGCTTGTCGGAGGTGAAGTCGCTGAAGACCTTCAGCCGGACGTCGTGACCGGCGATGGCCACCATGTCGCGCGTGCCCATATCGTTATCGATGAAGCGGTTCACCGCGGCGCGGGCTCGGGCCAGGTGCTGGAACAGGGCGCCCCCTTCCGGCTTGTCGAAAAAGAAGATGAGGAAGCGCTCTTCCTTCACGTGCTCGACGCTGAAGGGGAGGTTCTCCTCGCGGCCGGTGAGCAGCCGCCGGCTGGTGATGTAGTCGACCGAGTCGATCGTCTGCAGGACGCCGTTCTCCCGGACCACGAGATCGTCCTTGGTCAGGCCGAGGATCTGGTTCCCGGCCGAGTCGGTGACGATGACATCGATGAGGACAGCCTCGACCTCGACGCGCTCGCCGAAGCCGGGCTGCTGCGCGGCGGCGGGAACGGCGAAGGTGAGGACCAGGAGAAGACCAAGGGCGAGACGTGGCATTGGGGAGACCCCTTTCGAACGGCGCAACGTGCGGGGATGAAAGGGGATTTCCCTCCTGGCATTCCGGCACAGCATTGTGATCGGAGCGGACGGGAGCGGAATGAAAGGGCGGGAGGCGCCGTTGACCGAGGGGCGGAATTCACCTAGAATCCGCGACTTTCGCGCGCCGTCGAGGCAGGCGCCAGTCCGCACGCAAATCTCGGGGCATAGCTCAGCCTGGTCAGAGCGCACGGTTCGGGACCGTGAGGTCGGAGGTTCAAATCCTCTTGCCCCGACCAAGCGGCGCGCTGACGCGCGCCGAATTGAGAATTGAGAATTGAGGATTGAGAAGTAAAACAGTGCATAAATTACGCGCAAGTTTTTGTTCTCAATTCTCAATTCTCAATTCTCAATTCGCGGCTGCCGCGCTGCTGTCGTTCCTCCTCGCGACGCCCGCGCTCGCCTGGGGCGAACGCGGCCACGCCCTCGCCAACGAGGCGGCCACGCTCGGCCTCCCCACCGACATGCCGCATTTCTTCCTGCGCAGCTTTCCGGAGCTGGTGTGGCTCGGCTACGAGCCCGACCGGTGGCGCGGCGGGGGGCCCTCGCTCGACGCCTGGGGCGCCCCCGACCACTTCATCGATTACGAGTTCGCGGAGGGGCTCGCGCTTCCGCGGAGCCGTTACGAGTTCATCGCTCTGATGGAGTCGTCCGGGAGGCTCCGCCGCTTCGGGATCACGAACGCCACGACGGGATTCGCGCCGTGGCGGATCGCCGAGCTGAGCGAGACCCTGACCAATCAGTTCCGCCGCTGGCGCTCGATGGCGCCCGGCTCGACGGAGCGCACCACGCTCGAGCGCGGGATCATCCAGACGGCGGGCATCCTCGGACACTACGTTGCCGACGTGGCCAACCCGCACCACACCACCATCCACTACAACGGGTGGGCATCGGCCGAGAACCCGCACGGCTACGCCACCGACTGCGGCACGCACTCGCGCTTCGAGTCGACGTATGTCTCCCACGCCGTCGATCTCACGCACGTCGCGCCGAAGGTCGCGTCGCCGGTGCTGCGAAGCGACTACTTCACGACCGCGCTCGCATTCATCCGCGAATCGAACGGCCTGGTCGAGGAGCTGTATGCGCTCGACCGCGACGGCGCCTTCGACATCTTCCGGCCGGTGCAGCCGGCGGGGCTAAATTTCGCCGGCGGCCGCCTCGCCACCGGCGCCTCGATGCTGCGCGATCTCTGGTGGTCGGCCTGGCGCAACTCGGCACGCCGCCGCGGCGACGGCTAGGAGTCTGCGAGTTTCACGAGGTCGCTGCTGGCGAACACAAATCTTGATTTCTGCACAGCCTCTCGGGATGACAGCGCCGTCATTCCTTCTTCCAGGTGACGTCCGGCACGCCGAGGCGCAGGTTCGTCAGGCGCGCAGCCACGAAGAGGAAGTCGGAGAGACGGTTCAGGTAAACGACGGTCTCGTGAGGGGCGCCGTCGCCGAGCGCGACCACCAGACGCTCGGCGCGACGGCAGACGGTCCGGGCCACGTGAAGTTGCGCCGCGGCGACGCTCCCGCCGGGGAGGATGAAATTCGCCAGCGGAGCGAGCTCGCCTTCCATCGCGTCGATGGCGTGCTCCAGCTCCTCGACCCGCTGCTCCTCGACGCCGGTGAAGCGCTCGTTTCCCGGCGCCGCCAACTGCGCACCGATGTCGAAGAGGTCGTTCTGCGCGCGCTCGAGCTGCGCCGCGACGGGGGAGTCCGGCCAGCTCGCCCGGGCCAGGCCGAGAAACGAGCTCAGCTCGTCGACGGTCCCGTACGCGTCGATGCGCGGATCATCCTTGCCGACGCGTGTTCCGCCGAACAGCGAGGTCTCTCCGCTGTCGCCTGTGCGGGTGTAGATCTTCAAAAGCTGGCGGCCGAGCCGAGCCCCGAGGCCTGCTCACCCCTCATTCTCAAGCTGGCGGATCCGTTCCTTCACGACCATCTCGGCCATGTCGGGAATGACCTCCCAGGCGATGCTGCGGACCACCTGGTCGGACATGAGCTGGATCACGCGACGGGCGATGCGGTCGACCTGATCATCGGTGAGCTCGACGCCGTTGCTGCTCGTGGCCGCGGAAGCGGCTGGCGCGGCGGACCACGCCGGCTCTTCCGGTTCCGGCGCCGCCGGCTCGGAAGGGGCGTCGAACGGCGTCGGGGCGGGGGCGCTGAAGCGCTCCTCTGACTCGCCGGGGGGCGCCGGCTCGGGCGCCGCGCCCCACGCCGGTTCGGTCTCTGAAGCGGCCGGCGTCTCGCCTGCGTTCTGCGAGAGCTGCTCGAAGCTGTCCTTCGGGAAGGCCCGCGCCTCACCCCCGGCCGGGGCCCGCTCTTCCGGAGCCGGCTGGGAGGGGGCGCCCTTCTCGAGGTCCGCGAAGTTCATCCTCGGGAATGCACGCGTCTCCCCGCTGAACTCCTCGGCGGGGGGAGGAGCCCCAAACGGGGAGTCATCGGCCTGCTGCTCCCTCTCCTCGCCCGTTGAACGCTCGGCGGCCATCTGCTGCATGTCTTCGAAGCTCATCTTCGGGAACGCGCGCGTCTCACCGCCGGATGGCGGCGGCGTATCCCAGGGAGGAGCAGCCTCCTCCGATGAGGAGGGAGGGGTGAACTGCTGTGTCGTGGCCGACGCATCGGGAGCGGGAGAGCTCATGGGGGGGGAGGCTTGCGTTTCCCCTCCCGCGGGGGGAGGGGGTGAGGAGAACGGCATCTCGGTGGTCAGGCCGGGAGTGGGAGCCGTGGAGCCGAAGATGTCGGCGGGGGACCGCTTCTCGCTCGCCTTCTCGCTCGCTGGAGCCGGGGCCGGCTCCTCCGCCCAGGGCGATGGAGGTTCCGGCTCGGCGGTGGCGGTAGGGGGGGGTGCGGCGGCGGCGGGCTGCGGAGCAGATGCGGGGGACGCGCCACGGCTCTGCTCGATCAGCTCCTCGACTTTGTGGATCAGGCTCTGCGACTCGAAGGGCTTGGTCACCACCGCGTCGCACCCTGCCTTGTCGGCGCGATCGGGATCGAAGGGCTCGAAGGTTCCGGTCAGGAGCACGACCGGGATGGTGCGGTACTCGGGATGCGACTTGACGAACTCGCAGACCTCGTAGCCGTTCTTCTCGGGCATGATGATGTCGGAGAGGATGATGTCGGGGCGGAACTCGGAGAGTTTCTGGATGGCCCTGGCCCCGTTGTTGACCGCGGTCACCTCGTAGTCACCGTCGGAGAAGGTCAGTTCGACGACTTTCTGGATGGTGATACTGTCATCCGCGAGTAGGATTTTCTTCGGCATGGACTTGCGCTCCGTTTCCTGCACCGTACCACGTTAAATGTAACCAGACAAGAGACTAACGTGACGGAGCGCTTCCTGATCTTCGGTCATCGCGGCAGTCCGCGGCGCTACCCGGAGAATACGCTCGCCTCCTTCGACGCGGCCCTCCGCGCCGGCGCCGACGGCCTCGAGACCGACGTCCGTCTCCTCTCCGACGGCACGGCAATCCTCTACCACGACGACGAGTGCCTCGAGGAGGAGATCGAGTCCCTATCTTCCGCCGCTCTCGCCGGGCGAGGCGTGGTCGTGCAGCCGCTGGCGGACCTCGCCCCGTACGCGGAGCGGACGACGATGATTCTGGAGGTCAAGCGCTCGAAGTGGGAGGACGTGCTGCTCGAGCAGGTAACCGGGTGGCCGAACGTGATCCTCGCCTCGTTCGACCATTCCGTCATCGAAGAGCTGGCCCGGAGGAAGGCCGGCTTCCCGCTCGGCATCACCCTCTACGGCACGATCGCCGGAGTGGCCGATTACGCGGCGCGCCTGGGCGCGAGCTGGTGTTTCCCCAATTACCGTTACGTCGATCGGGAGATGGCCGCCCAGCTTGACCGGAAAGGAATCCGCACCGTCCCCTGGACTCCCAACCGCCCCGGCGAGTGGAAGCGCCTGCGCGAGATCGGCTGCGCAGGCGTCATCACCGACGTGCCGGAGGAGGCCGTGGCGTGGAGGAATGAAGGTGTCAATCCCCGGGGCTGAGCCCTGATACACTTGCGCCTCAACCGTTTCAGCACCGCCGGGAGGGGGAGCGGACAATGAAGACCTGGGAATACAAGATCATCAACGTCCGGTCGGAAAATTACTCGATGGATCCGCGCCGAGCTGAAGAGCTCAACCGCCTCGGTGACGAAGGGTGGGAGCTGGTCAGCATCACCTCGATCAACTTCAAGACCGGCGCGACCGACCACATCGGAATGGTCTTCAAGCGCGAGAAGCGCGTGTCCTGAGGCCGGGGGCCTCCTTTCTGGTATCTTCGCCCGCCGATCATGGCGGAGCGTCCCTTCCTGATTCTCATCGTGCTCGACGGCTTCGGCTGCCGCAAGGACGCCGAATGGAACGCCATCGCGCAGGCTGAGACGCCGGTCTTCGATCGCCTCTTTCGCGACTCCCCCTGGACCACGCTGGAAGCGTCGGGTGAGGCGGTCGGCCTGCCGGAGGGGCAGATGGGGAACTCGGAGGTGGGGCACCTGAACATCGGGGCCGGGAGGGTGGTGGACCAGGACATCGTTCGGATCAGCAAGTCGATCGGGCGGCACGAGCTGGAGAAGAACGCCACGTTCATGGACGCGGCCAGGGGATCGGAGGCGATGCACGTGGCGGGGCTGCTCTCCGACGGCGGCGTGCATTCCCTGCAGGAGCACCTGCACGGCGTCATCGGCGCGGCGATCGCCCTCGGGGCGAAGAAGGTCTTCGTGCACGCCATCCTCGACGGGCGGGACACGCCGCCGAAGTCGGCCGAGCGCTACCTCTCGGAGCTGCTCGAGTTCCTGGCGGACAAGCCGCAGGCCCGCCTGGCGACGATCATCGGCCGCTACTACACCATGGACCGCGACAAGCGGTGGGAGCGCGTGCAGCGCGGCTACGATCTGATGACGCTCGGCGTCGGGACACAGACGAAGGAGCCGCTGGAGACGCTCCGGCGCTTCTACGAGCAGGGCATCACCGATGAGTTCATGGAGCCGATCTCCGTGCTCGATCCCTCCGGAGCGCACCTCGGACGGGTCGAGGACGGTCACGCGCTGCTGTTCTTCAACTTCCGCGCGGACCGGATGCGGCAGATCGTGACCGCCTTCAAGGATGCGGAGTTCGACGCCTTCGAGCGGGCCGCCCATCCCAAGGCGAAGCTCCTCACCATGAACCGCTACCACGAGGACTTCGATCTTCCGGTGGTGTTTCCGCCGCCCGCGGTGAAGAAGAACCTCGGCGAGGTACTGTCGCTGGCCGGCCTGCGCCAGCTCCGAATCGCCGAGACCGAGAAGTACGCCCACGTGACGTTCTTCTTCAACGGCGGCTCCGACGCGCAGTTCCGCGGGGAGGAGAGGGTCCTCATCCCCTCACCGAAGGTGGCCACCTACGACAAGAAGCCGGAGATGTCCCTTCCCGAGCTCGCCGATCGCGTGGTGCAGGAGATCGAGGCCCGCAGACACGACGTCATCGTGCTGAACATCGCCAACCCCGACATGGTCGGGCACACCGGGATCATGGAGGCGGCGGTCGCCGCGGTGCAGGAGACGGATGCGGCCGTCGGGCGGATCGTGGCGGCGGCGGAGAAGGTCGGCGGCGTCGTCCTCATCACGGCGGATCATGGGAACTGCGAGCTGATGTTCGATCCGAGGACGAACCAGCCTCACACCGCGCACACCACGAACCCGGTTCCGCTGATCCTGGCGGGGGCGAAAAAGCGCTGCGGCGCGCTGCGTGACGGCGGCGCGCTGGAGAACGTCGCCCCGACCATCCTCGACATTCTCGGCATCGAGCAGCCGGCAGAGATGACGGCGGAGTCTCTGCTCGTTCCCGACTCGGTCCCCGCCGTCACGTGATCGAACAGCTCATCCTCGTCCGTCACGGCGAGACGCTCCACAACGCGAACGGCATCGCCCAGGGGTCGCAGGACAGCGCCCTCTCCGATCTCGGCCGCGACCAGGTGGCGAGGCTGGCCCGGCGTCTGGTCAGTCACCGGCCCGAAGCGCTCTACTCGTCGCCCCTGCCGCGCGCGCTGACCACGGCGGAGGCCATTCGCGAGGTCACCGGACTCGACATTCAGGTGCTCGACGATCTGCGGGAGATGAACTACGGCGGATGGGAGGGGCGCAGCTTCCTCGACGTGCGCCGGAAGGAAGAGGAGCACTACCAGCGCTGGATCGCCGATCCCGCTTTTCCCTGCCCAGGCGGCGAGTCGCACAACGATGTGCTGGAAAGGATGGGCCGGGCGTTCGACCGCGTCCGCGCTGCCCGGAGGCCGGTGCTCGTCACGCATGGGACGGCCATCCGCATCGGCGCGACGCTGCTCCTCGGCGCACCGGTCTCGACCGCGCGCCACCTGGCCCAGGACAACGCCTCCTTCAATCTCTTCGTCTGGCGCGCGGACCGCTGCGTGCTGAAAGTGTGGAACGATACGAGCCATTGTGGAAGGGATGAGGGATGACGCGTGATCCTGGAACAGATCGCTGACCAACTGACCGAGACGCTCCGGGCGCGCGCCCTGGCGCTGTTGGGGCAGGCCGTCGACCGGGTGGTGCTCCAGGCGCCGCCACGGCTGGCCATGGGCGACCTGGCCACGCCGCTCTGCCTCGAGCTGGCCAAGGTCCTCGAGCGAAAACCGCGGGAGATCGCGGAGGTTCTGGCCAAAGACATGGTCCTGCCGATGTTCGTGCAGTCGGTCTCCGTCGAGGGAGCGGGTTACCTCAACTTCCGGTTCGATCGGGGGGCGTTCACCGCGGCGCACATCCGCACGGTCATGGAGCCGGGACGTCGGGACGGCGAGCGGGTGATCGTCGAGCATACGAACATCAATCCCAACAAGGCCGCGCACATCGGGCATCTGCGGAACGCGGTCCTCGGCGACACGCTGGTCCGGCTGCTGCGCTGGCTCGGTCATCGAGTGGA
>DATLEX010000136.1:0-16718 GCA_035525045.1 Thermoanaerobaculia bacterium
CACGCCGATCACGCCCGTGGTGTTGTTGATCGCGGCGACGGTCCCCGCCACGTGCGTGCCGTGACCGCACTTGTCGTCGAACCAGTTGCCGGTGCCGCTGTTGTTCACGCCGGTGACGGCGTTGCCGGTCAGGTCCTCGTGGCCGGTGTAGAAGCCGGAGTCGATGATGCAGACCTTGCAGTTCGCGGCGTTGGCATCGCTGAGCAGGTCCGCCTGGACCATCGGGATGCCGTAGGGGGTGGTCTGCGCCGTCGGATAGCGCTTCACGTCCTCTCCGAGCATCACCACGTTCGGATGGACCTGCAGGGCGCGAACGGCGCTCTCGGGCAGATACGCCGCGACGACTCGCATGTCTGAAAACTCATGGACCGGGGTTCCGCCGAGGGCCCGTACCGCGGCCGCGGCGCCGTTGAAATCGCGGAACTCGATCATGTAACGCCCCTCAGGGGGCGCTGCGACGAGCGTCGCCGGGAGCAGGAGCAGGAAGAGGACGGAAAACACGGATGCACAGCGTTGCATGGAACGACAGGACATGAGGCGCATTCCTCCGTAACGTTGAGTGTTGAAGGGACGGCGGGAACCGGTCAGGCACCGCCGCGGCTGTGAACGAACTGTGAACGAATCGTACCACGCTTCCGGGCCCACCGGCCCTACCAGCCGAGGACGTAGGCGAAGACGAGCGGCGCGACGATGGAGGCGTCCGACTCGATCACGTGGCTGGGGGTGTCGACGCCAAGCTTCCCCCACGTGATCTTCTCGTTCGGGACGGCGCCGGAATAGGATCCGAAGCTCGTCGTCGAATCGCTGATCTGGCAGAAGTAGCCCCAGAGCGGGACGCTCGTCCGCTGCAGGTCCTGGTGGAGCATCGGGACGACGCAGATCGGGAAGTCGCCGGCGATCCCCCCGCCGATCTGGAAGAAGCCGATCGAGGACTCCGCCGAGGCGCTCGTGTACCAGGCGGCGAGATCGATCATCGACTCGATCCCCGACCGCACCGTGTGCACGTTCTTCACCTCGCCGGCGATGCAGTGCGCCGAATACATGTTGCCGAGCGTGGAGTCTTCCCAACCCGGGACGTAGATGGGAAGGTCCTTCTCCGCGGCGGCGGCGACCCAACTGTCCTTCGGGTCGATCTGGTAGAACTCGCGGATCGACCCGTCGCGGAGGATCTCGTAGATGAACTCGTGCGGGAAGAGGCGTTTGCCGGCCTGGTCCTTGTCCAACCAGTGCCGGAGGATGGCCGTCTCGATGCGCCGCATGGCCTCCCCTTCGGGGATGCAGGTGTCGGTGACGCGGTTCATGTGCCGGTCGAGCAGGGCCTTCTCGTCGAGCGCGCTCAGATAGCGGTAGTGCGGCACGCGCTCGTAGCAGTCGTGGGCCACGAGGTTGAAGATGTCCTCCTCGAGGTTCGCCCCTGTGCAGGTGACGGCATGGACTTTCTCCTGCCGGATCATCTCCGCCAGCGAGAGCCCCAGCTCCGCCGTCGACATGGCGCCGGCCAGCGTCACCATCATCTTCCCGCCCCGCTCGAGGTGTTTGTTGTAGTCGTCGGCGGCAGCCCGGAGGGCGGCGGCGTTGAAGTGCCTGTAGTGGCGCTGGATGAACTCAGTGATGGGTCCCGGCATGCGGCTCACTCCTGACGATCGACTCGGGACGCATCCTAATACGAGGCTGTCGGGACCGGCGGGTTCAGGCCTCCGCTGCGACGGCCGGTCCCGATCGCAGGGGATCACCAGCACGAGTCCGTCGCCTTTGCGCTTCCAGCCCTCGCGGAGGCCCGTCTCGAGGAGAGCCAGGCGGAAACGGGGAGAAATGCACCGTGATCAGTTGCTCCCCGTCTCGAAGTCGCCGACGAAGAGCCGCTCCGGCACTTGCAGATCGGGGCGGGCGGTGCGCCACTCGCGGACGCGGTCTCGGAACGGCCCGGCGGCGAACTCCCACCAACGATCGGGCTCGATCCGGTACTCCCACGCCCTCAGCTTCGCCTCGGAGATCCAGCCGGTCTGCTCGAGCGACTCCTCGCCGGGCCGGCCGCTCCACGTGTAGAGACTCCGGACACGCTTCGCCATCGACGCCTCCGAACGCAGGATTTGGCCGCGATTATGGTGCGGCGGGGGACCGAGCCGGCGTAAAGAGCGCGTGAAGAACTATGGATCGAGGAAGCGGGCCACTTCGCGCGCGACGAGGGTCGCCTCGCAACCGGGGGCGAGGTGGCCGCAGTCGCCGCTGAGCGTGACGAGCTGCGCACCGGTGAGGCGCGCCAGCTCTCTCGCCGGCGCCGGGTGGACCGCCTCGTCCTGCAGGGCTACGACGAGCAGCATCTCCGCGCGGATCGTGCCGGCCGCCGCTTCGGAGGGCCCGATGTCGTGCCCGATCATGGCCCGGAGCTGCGACATGTAATCGAACGGATCGCGCGTGGTCAGCGATGCGTGGTGTTTCTCCAGCCGGGCATCGACCTCGCCGGGCGGGATGTTCTTCACGATCCACGCCGGCGTCCACATCCCGAGCATCTGCATCCCCGAGACGCCGCGCATCGCCTTCTTCAGGTCGCCGGCCGATCCGCTGAAGGACTCCAGCAGGTCGAGCTGCGTCTTCCAGAAGATCAGGTCGTGCGAGGTCTGGCGCGGCGTTCCGGTGATCGACACCACCTTGCGCATGAAGCCGGGATACGAGACTGCCCACTGCAGGGCCTGCATCCCGCCCATGGACAGCCCGGCCACGGCGTGGACGCTCTCGAGGTTCAGCTCCCGGGTGAGGAGCTGATGCTGCGAGCGGACGATGTCGGCGATGGTGAAGCGGGGAAACGAAGGGCCGGGTTGGGTGGAGCTGTTCGACGGAGACGACGACACGCCGTTCCCGAGGGCGTCGATGGTGACGACGAACCAGCGGTCGGTATCGAAGAGCTTTCCCGGTCCGACCGACCCCGCCAGGGCGGCGGAGGTGCCGGAAAACCAGGTCAGGACGACGACCACATTCGATCGATCGGCATCGAGCGCGCCGTCGGTGCGGTAGCCGAGGCGGCAGCCGCGGATCGTGGCGCCGCTGTCGAGACGGAAGTCGCCGAGAACGGCGAATCGCTGCTCGCCCGCCCGCAGGTCGGCGGCAAGCACGAGGGCGATCGCGAGGAGCCACCGCACCGCATCATTCTACCGGCCGCCGGTGCGCTAGAATCCCCTATCGCCGGAATCCGCGATGAGCCGCTACCTGCAGAAGATCTCTCTTCGGCCGTATGACGAGACGGAGATCTGGGTCGGCTGGGACCTGGAAGAGCGGAGCGGCGAGCTGGAGGGGCTGATCCTGGCCGACGACCTCACCGCGGAGGACCTGGCCCGCTACGGCGTGATCGAGTTCCACAAGATCCCGCGCGGGTATCTGGAAGCGGGAGAGTTCGTGCCGCGGACGAAGTAGAACCGAGCGGCCCGGGCCTTGCTTCTGTATGACGACCCTTCACGCGCTGCTGATCGGCGGCGGCCTGCTCGTGATCGCCCTGGTGGTCATGGCCGCGCGCAGCGTGGCCTCGCCGGGCCGGCTCCTCGCGGTGGTGCTGCTCGCCCTCGTCACCAGCAGCGCCTCGGCGTTCTACAGCACGACGCGCTCATTCGGAGCGGGCGAGCACGTCAGCCGCGGCTATCCGCGTCCCTATCACTTCCAGTGGAGCGACCTGGACGGGCTCTTCGGCTCTCGCCGCGTGAACATCGCTTCCTACGCCACGAACACGCTCGTCCACCTCGGCGTGATCGCCTTGGCCATGGCCGTCCTCGCGCGGCGGCGCGCCACGACCACCACCGGTACAATGGGCGGGGGAATGGTGGTGGTCCGCGTGTCGCTCGGGGTGTTCTTCCTCGTCCTGGCCGTGATCGGGGGGATGCTGCCGGTCATGCAGGGATGGGTCTTCTTCCTGCTGGCCATGCTGGTCCTCTTCCCGAAGGCGAAATTCACGGAGAAAGTCCTGCAGAAAGCGGCGCCGAAAGTACCACGGTTGGTGGCGCTCCTGCGCCGGCTCGGGATCGGGAGCGAGGTGCCGCCGCGCGATACGATGCGCACCGAATGACGAAGCCGTACGACCGCGCGTACTTCGATCGCTGGTACCGCGGGCGTTGGCGCATCCAGAGCCACGACGAGGTTCGGCGGAAGGTCATGCTCGCCGTGGCCACCGCGGAGTACTTCCTGCGGCGCCCGATCGCCACGGTCCTCGACGTCGGCGCGGGCGAAGGGGCGTGGTACCCGCACCTGCGGGTTGTCCGCCGTCGCGCCTCGTACCTCGGTATCGAGCCGAGCCCGTACGCCGTGGAGCGGTTCGGAAAGGAGCGCAACATCCGCCGCGGCACCTTCGCCGATCTGGCCAGGCTGCGCCTCCGCAACCCGTTCGACCTCGTGGTCTGCTCCGATGTCCTCCACTACCTCAGCGGCGAGGAGATCCGCCGCGGCATCGGCGAACTGGCCCGGCTGACGCGCGGCATCGCCTTCATCGAAGTGCTGACCGCCGAGGACGAGATCGTCGGCGACCTCGAAGGACTGGTGCAGAGACCCGCGAGCTGGTACCAGCGGCGGATCGAGAAGGCCGGACTTGTTTTTGCCGGACCGTATTGCTGGTTGTCTTCGATGTTGAGGGAGGAGGCGGGGGGGTTGGAGGTCTGCCGGGAGAAGTAATTGAAAACTGAAAAGTCAATAAGAGATTCTTCGCGACGGCAGCTTGACGGCCATGGGCTCGATGCGCACGCGGGCATCGACGACGAGGGCGCCGTCGGGCAGCGCTTTCAGCGGGTTGATGTCGAGCTCGCGGATCTCGGGGCAGACGTCGAGCATGGCCGAGAGGCGGAGGATGACGTCCTCGACCGCGGGGACATCGCTCGGCTTCGCGCCGCGGAAGCCTTTGAGGAGCCGTGAGACGCGCAGCTCGCGCAGCATGTCGCCGGCGTCGGTGTCGGTCATCGGGTGGATCCTGAAGGCGACGTCGGAGAGGAGCTCGACGAGGGTCCCGCCGGCGCCGGCCACGACGACGTGCCCGAAGGTGGGATCCTCGGTCGCGCCGATCATCATCTCCACGCCTCCCGGAACCATCTGCTGCACGATGGCGCTGGTCATCTTCCCGGCCAGCCGGGCGCTCATCTCCAGGTAGGCCTCGCGCACCTCGCGCTCGTCCTGCAGCGCGAGCTTCACCGCGCCGAGGTCGGACTTGTGGAGGAGCTCCGGCCCCTGCGCCTTCAGCACGACCGGAAACCCGACGCGCATCGAGGCCTGCACGGCCTCATGGACGCTGGTCACCGTCTCGACGCGCGCCACGGGAATCTTCGCCGCGATGAAGAGGGCGTTGACGCCCGAGGCGTCGAGCCAGCCGCCGCCGGCGGCGAGGCTCCGCTCGACGATGCCCCGCATCTCCCCCCGATCGAAGTCGGGAAACTTCACCACCGTACCGGCCGGGCGGGCGCGCCACTCCGCGTACGTGGTGGCGCGGGCGAGCGCGGCGACGGCTCGCTCGGGGAACGGGTACGACGGGACCGGCGCCAGCTCGGACGGCGTCCCCTGCGCGCTCATGAACGTGGCGATGAGAGTCTTCCCCTGCGCAACGGCTGCTGAGTCGCGGATCACCCCGGCCACATCGGCGGCGTCGGTCGCCAGCACGGGGATGTAGATGACCATCACCGCGTCGACGCCCGGATCGGTGAGGACTCCCTCGATGGTGCGGCGGTAGTGGTCGGGCGAGGCGCTGGCGATCATGTCCACGGGATTGCCGACGCTCGCCGCGGAGGGCAGGAACGAGCGAAGCGCGGCCGTCGTCTCGTCCGACAGCGCCGCCAGCTCGAGACCGTTGACCTCGCAGGCGTCGGCGGCGAGGATGCCGGGCCCGCCGGCGTTGGTGACGATGGCCACCCGCCTCCCCGTCGGGAGGGGTTGATTGGCGAGCAGCGCCGCGACGTCGAACAGCTCCTCGAGCGTCCCCGTGCGGATCACGCCCGCCTGCCGGAAGAGGTTGTCGACGATGACGTCGCTCGTCGCCAGAGCACCGGTGTGCGAGGAGGCCGCGCGCGCACCGGCCGCCGAACGGCCGGCCTTCACTGCCACGATCGGTTTCTTCCGCCCCACCCGGCGGGCGATCTCCCCGAACTTTCGCGGGTTCCCGAAGCTCTCCAGGTAGAGGAGCATCACGTCGGTGTTCGGGTCCTCGGACCAGTACTGGATCAGGTCGTTGCCGGAGACGTCGGCCTTGTTTCCCACGGAGATGAAGGTGGAGAAGCCGATGTTGAGCTTGCGGGCGTAGTCGAGGATGGCCAGCCCCAGGGCGCCGCTCTGGCTGGACATGGCCACGTTGCCGCGGGGAGGGAAGATCGGCGAGAAGGTGGCGTGCATCTTCACGGCGGGGTCGGTGTTGATCACCCCCATGCAGTTCGGGCCGACCATGCGGATGCCCGCGGCGCGCACCTTCTCCAGCAGCCGCCGTTCGCTGGCCCGCCCTTCCTCCCCCGTCTCGGCGAAACCTGCGGTGATGACCACGAGGGCGGCGACGCCCTTGCCGACGCAGTCGTCGATGACCTCCTCGACGTGCGCGGCGGGGACGGCGATGACGGCCAGGTCGACCTCGCCCTCGATCGCCGAGACCGAGGGGAACGAGGGGACGCCCTCGATCTCGGCGGCCTTCGGATTCACGGCGTAGAGCGCCCCGGTGAAGCCGGTGGAGCGGAGGTGCCGGAGGATCTCGGTGCCGAGCTGGCCGGAGCGGCGGCTCGCGCCGACCACGGCGATCGACCGCGGCTCGAAGACCGAGCGCATCGAGGCCCAGGCCGCCTTCCGCGACCGCTCCGCGGCGCGCTCCTGGTACTGCTCGGTGGAGGCGATGGCGAACGAGACATGCACCGTCCCCTCGGCCGAGCGGCTCCGGACGTCGAACCCCGAGGAGAGAAAGACGTCGAGCATCTTCTGATTCTCCGGAAGCACCTCGGCCCGGAACTCCTCGATCCCCGCGGCGCGGCCGGCGTCGGCGAGCTTCTGCAGGAGATGCGTCCCGATCCCCGATCCCTGCAGGCGGTCGGCGATGGCGAAGGCCACCTCGGCGCACGAGGGGTGACGCTCGGAGCGGAAGTAGTGCGCCACTCCGGCGATCTTCCCTCCCACCTCGCCGACCAGGCCGAAGTCGGCCGCGGCGACGACGGCCGGGCCGTCGAGCAGGGCGGAATCGGCCGTGCGCGTGTCGAAGAAGCGCATGTAGAGGCTGTCGCGCGACAAGCCGGAGTAGAAATCGAGGAGCGCGTCGCGGTCTTCCGCTCGCAGCGGCCGGATGCGCAGCGTCCTTCCGTTTCGCAGGACGACGTCGGATTCGAAGTGTGCCGGGTACGTGATGGTCGTCATCCTACAGGCCTGGCAGAGCCTTCTCCCCCGCCTCCGGCGGGGGAGAAGGTGGTCCTGAGCGGAGCGAAGGGCCGGATGAGGGGTGCGACCGCCGAGACGGGTGCCCTCACCCGGCGCTTCGCGCCACCCTCTCCCGCAAGCGGGAGAGGGCACGTTTCATGAGTCGACTCTCAATCAATCGCGATCTCCTGCCCGGTGATCTGGTAGTAGAAGCGGGCCAGTTGTTCGGTCGTGAAATCGTTCCATCCCCGGCACGTATCGCACTCTCTCTGCTGCACGTCGCAGGCGATGGGAAGGTTGGAGACCTCCTGCCGGGCGAGCTGCCAATCGTTCGCGATGCGCTCGAGCTCGTCGCGGGTCATGTCCGGGTTCTTGGCCACGATCCAGTCGTACCGCTGGCGGAGCTGCTCGTCCGTGTAACGGTGGAATCCTTCGCAGAAGATCCCCCGCTCCGCGGCCACTTTGCAGATCGAGTTCTCCACGTCCGTGAGTCTGATCAGTTCGCTCCGGAGGCGGGCAATCGCCTCCTCGCGGGTGAGGGTCTGGAGCGTCCGGGCCATGATGCACCTCCGTCGTTGAATCGATCATCGCGCCGGCGCGCGGCGCCGGCGGTACATCGGCTCACACGGGGATGTGTCGGACGTCACATCGACTCGCCGGCACCGTCACAGGCCGGCGTGGCCATCTGCGGTTCACTCGCTCCGAACAATGCTGAAGCCCGTCGAGCTGGAAATCGAGCTGTTCTGCCGGGGGATGCGCATCGACCCCTCCTGCCATGCCGGCGAGGTCGGCCGGCGGATCACCCGGACCCGCGCCGGGCTCGGATCGGGGCTGGAGATCATGATCCCCGCCCGGCCGAAAAACATCTGGGTGAACGTACCGGTGGTCGAGAGGTTCGCCGCGCACTCGCCGTTCATCCTGGAGAAACACGGCGAGGTATACGCCGTCAGCGACACGCGGAACGGCACGCTCTATCCGATCGAGATCCCGCCGGAGCCGGCCTGGTACTCGCGCAGGACCTCCTCCGGCGTGGAGATGAGCCGGGTCGGCGTCCTCCAGGGCAACTATCTCGGGATCTACGTCTCGGCGCGCTGCCTCTACTGGGCTTCCACGATCTCCCTCGCCTGCAAGTTCTGCACGACCGGAAAGAACGTCGGTACGGCCGAGGAGTCGCGCAAGCGCGTGGGGGACGTGGTGGAGGTGGCGCGGGCGGCGAAGGAGGAGTCGGGATCGATCCTCACCCACCTCAATACCGGCTATCACTACGAGGAGCGCGACGAGCGGGAGTCGATGCACGGCCTGCGGATGTGCGAGCCGTACGTTCGCGCCGTGCGGAACGAGGTGGGAGGGTTCATCGGCGTCCAGGCCGTCCCGGTGCCGCGCCGGATGTTCCACGAATACGACGAGCTGATCGAGGCGGGAACGGATCACTTCTCGTTCTGCTACGAGTTCGAGGATCCGGAAGTCTTCGCCCGGCTCTGTCCCGGAAAGGCGCAGACCGTCGGGCAGAGCGCGTTCTTCGAGGCCATGGAGTACACGGCCGGAAAGCTGGGGCGCGGGCGGGTGTCGGGCGAGATCATCGCAGGCGTCGAGCCCATCGAGGCGACCAAGCGGGGGATCGACCGGATCGTCGAGGCCGGCGCATTCCCCACCGTCTGCATCTTCCGGCCGACGATCGGCAGCGAGATGGAAGACGTCCCGCCCCCCGACCCGGAGGCGATGCGCGAGGTCTTCGCCCATCTCCACCGGAGCTGCCGGCGCGCCGGCCTCCCGGTGGGGATCCTCCCCATCGAGGTCTCGCTGGTCGTCCAGCCGGAGGAGACCGCGGCGCTGGTCGAGCCGACCTTCGCCTCGCGCGCCTACGAGCTGAAGAACTGGACGCTCCGTCAACTGGCCAAACCGTACATCGCCTGGAAGAAACGCCCCGCGGCGTGAACGACGATCCCGAGCCTTCTCCCCCGCGTCCGCGGGGGAGAAGGTGGCCCTGAGCGCAGCGAAGGGCCGGATGAGGGGGCATGTCGCGACACCGGAGCCCTCACCCGGCGCTTCGCGCCACCCTCTCCCGCAAGCGGGAGAGGGCACACCCGCCTTCCGTTACGATGCCCACCGCATGCGTTCGTGGGTGCCGTGGATCCTTCTGGCCGTCCTCGCCGCTGCGCGGCTCCACATGCAGATGGCGGCGATGCCGCCGTATGCCGGCCTCGACGAGATCTTCCACGTGGCGCGGCTCGCCTTCACGCTGCAGGAGGGCCGCGGTCCGGCGATGGACGAGCCGTCCATCGCGCCCTACCTCGCGGCGAGCATCGCCGGCGACGGCAGCGCGCTGCCGGCATTCGGCATTCTTGGGGAACAGTGGCCGGACGCCGTGGCGGCCCGCGATCAGCTCCTCCCCGACCGCCCGCTGCGCCCCCCCGACCTCCGCCCCTACGCCGGCTCGAACTACGAGGCGCAGCAGCCGAGCCTCTATTACGCGATCGCCTCCCGTCTCGGGCACCTCCTCCCCCACCGCTCGGCGCTGGATGAGCTGCGTCTCTGGCGCGCCTCCTCGGCCCTCTGCGCCTTCATCACGGTGATGGCGGTGGCGGTCATCGGCTGGCAGGTCGCGGGGCACGCCGGGCTCCTGGCCGCGGCGCTGCTCGTCTCCCTCCCGACGTGGCTGACGCTGGTCATGCGCGCCGGGAACGACGCCTTCACCTGCATGCTCATCGCCGTCGCACTCGCCGTCACGTTGAGCCGCCCGCTGCGCCCCGCCGGCTGGTTCGCCGAGGGCTTGCTGTGGGGAGGAGCGCTGGCGGCGAAGCTCTATTCCTGGCCGGTGGCGGTCGTGTTGCCGTTCATCTGGCGGGCGCAGCGTGCGCCGCGGTTCCGCTACCTCACCGTGATGGGCCTCGGCGCGCTGGCCGTCGGCGGAACGCTTCTCGACCTCTCGCTGCGGACGAACAATCCCCTCGGCCTCTTCGCGTTCGATCGTCCCGAGGATGCCGGACGGGCCGCCGTCCCGATCGCATACGGCGAGATGATCCGCATCCTCATCGCCTCCTTCGCCTGGACCAGCGGGCAGCACGTCAACGCCCTCCGGCCGCTCGCCATCGCCCTCTACCTCGGCCCCCTCCTGCTGATCGCGGCGGCGATCGTGGCCCGCCACCGGCGCGCCTACCGGATGCCGCTGGCCGCATGCGGCATCGCCGTGCTCGCCTTCGCGATTGCGCAGGCGGTGAACGCGGCCGGCTACATCCGTGCGGCGCGGGCCGAGGGACTCGCCCTCCCCGCCGGCGGGAAGGAAGGGTGGTACTGGTACGCGCTCGCGCCGCTCGGCATGGGCATCGTGCTGGCCGTCGTCCTCCGGCACGCGCCGAAGATGGTGGTCGTGGGGCTCGTGGTGTGGCTTGCGGCGTGGGACGTCACGATCCACGAGGGGGCGCTGTTTCAGGACTTCGCGGGAACCACGTCGAGCGCCGAGGGGGACCGTCTCTTCCGCTGGGGTCCGCGGACGCTGCCGTTCCAGCGCGACCTCGATCTCGAGCGGGTCGGCGCCGGGCCGGGCGCGGGGCTGCTGCCGATCGATCGCGTCATCCATCTCGCCGCGCTGGCGGCGCTGGCGCTGATCGTGGTGCGGAAGCGATTACGGCCCGACGGCGGCGATGCACTCGATCTCCACGCGCGCGCCGAGGGCGAGGCCGTTGGTACCGAGGGCGCTGCGC
This sequence comes from Thermoanaerobaculia bacterium, assembly GCA_035525045.1. Lineage (GTDB taxonomy): Bacteria > Acidobacteriota > Thermoanaerobaculia > Gp7-AA8 > Gp7-AA8 > DATLEX01. The sequence goes on from DATLEX010000136.1 coordinate 11,046, forward strand.
GCGGGCATGCGGTCCTCCGAAAAATAGGTCACGTAGACCTCGTTCATCGCCTGCCACTCGGAGATGTCGGCCAGCATCACCGTGCACTTCACGACGTGGTCGAAGGAGGACCCGCTGCGCTCGAGCACGGCCCCGATGCGGTCCATGACCTGCCTCGTCTCGGCAGTGATCCCGCCGGGAACCACGTTCAGACTGTCGTCGACGCCGATCTGCCCCGAGAGGAAGAGGAGGTCGCCGACCCGCACGGCGTCCGAGAACGGCAGCGGCTGCGAACGCGGCGCGGTGAGGAACTCGACCGCCGGCTTCACCGCACCGGGGGACTGCTCGACGGGCGAGCATCCGGCCAGTGCGCCCAGACAAAAGTAGAACAGAGCTGCGATTCGCTTCATCGACATTCTCTCCCTTCCATCGGATGGTACTTGCAGTTCGAGCGCGCCGCGAGATACTCACCGCTCATCATGACGCGGAGGGGCGGAAGGAGGCGCCGGCGACGCTGAAGAAGCTCGAGCAGACGCTGCGCAAACACGCCCTCGCCTATCCGGAGGCCACGGAGGAAGAACCTGGTGGCGCGGCTCGGCCGGCCTACCCGCTGAAATGCCGCCAGCGTGAGGAGACCCCGCGAGGGTGGAGGCGCTCGATGTAATCCTCCGAGGAGGCGGGATCGAGCTCCCAGCGGTGCCGGTCGTGCTCGATCTCCTTCTCCCCACAGCCGAGCTCCTCGCCAGGCGCATACTTCGAGCCGAAGCCATCGAGCGAGTCGTCTTCGCCGGACTCCTCGGTCATCTGTTCGAGGAGGATGAGGTCTTCGAGGCTCTCCAGCAGCAGTTTCATCAGTGTTCCGCCTTGACCAGCGCGCTGGCGAATCGCCGGTCGTAGCGCGACCGGATGGAGGTCCTGCGCGTCAGGGCACCGAACTCCCGGTTGGTCATGCGCCGGCCGAGATCCGACTGCGCGAGGATGCCGATGAGAGTGCCGTCCTCCCTGATCACGGGGAGATGATGGATGGCGTTCTCCTCCATCAGGGCGATGGCGTGCTCGATGGAGTCGCCGCCGGCGACGGTGATCACCGGCTGCGACATGCAGGCGGCCGCCGGGAGAGTGGCGGCGTCGTCGCGGAGGGCCACGGCCCGGCAGGCGATGTCGCGGTCGGTGACGATCCCGATCAGGCGCCCCGACGCGGTGATGGGAATGGCGGCGCACTGGTGATCGCTCATCAGTTGCGCCACGAGGCGCAGCGGCGTGGTCGGCTCGCACGCCGCCGGCGCATGCGTCATCGCATCATGCACTTTCATCACATCTCCCTCCGCGATCAGAGTAGGTTCGCCGTCCGGCGGCGGCGCTGACGGCCACGGCTCGTTCGCGTGACGCATGACACAGGGCGGGGTGCGTGCAGTCATCCAGGCGCCGCGCGCCCGCCTCTACTCTGATCGCACGGAGGGATCCCATGTGCCTCGGCATGCCCGGACAGATCATCGAGGTCAGCAGGAAGACGGCGGTGGTCGACTTCTGGGGGACGCGGCGGTCGGTTCGACTGGACCACCTGCCGCAGCCGGCCAGCGTGGGGGAGTTCATCATCGATCATGCCGGCTTCGCCGTTCGGGTGATTCCGCCGCGCGACGTGGCCGACACCCTGGCGCTGTATGAGGTCCTGCTGACCGAGGCCGGCGAAGATTTGATCACCGGCGACGTGCCCCCTTCCTGAACGACGTGATGGGCAACACCCGCCGTCGTGCGGACGGTCATCGGGGCGACACACCGGCGCGTGATTCCATCGCAGGAGAACTCACCGAACGAGGTGCGCGATGGACATGCAGGTCAGTCTCGAGAACCGCGTCCGCCTGGTGATGTGGGAGCTCACCCGGGCGTGCAGGCTCTCCTGCCTCCACTGCTCGGCGGGCGCCCGGCAGCGGCGCAGTCAGATCGAGCTGTCGACCTACGAGGCCTACAAGGCCATCGATCAGATGGCGATGCTGCATCCGGAAGAGCTGATCCTCACCGGGGGTGATCCCCTCGAGCGTCCGGACCTCTACCAGCTCATCGACTACGCGGTGCGGCGGGGCCTGGAGCCGGCGCTCACGGTCAGCCCCACGCCGGAGCTGACGGGAGCAGCGATGGGGAACCTGCGCCGCCACGGCCTCGGCCGTGTCGTCATCGGCATCGAATCGTCCTCACCGGACCGCCATGACGGGGCCCGTGGACTGGCGGGGCAGTTCGCCTCAACGCTCCTGGCCATCCGCTGGGCGCGGATGGTGGATCTGGAGGTGGAAGTGAACACGCTGGTCGGACGGCGCACCGCGGACGACCTGGAGAGTACCGCGCAATTCCTCGCCGAGCTGGGCGTGTCGCGCTGGAACGTCTACTTTCTCGTTCCGGCATCGGAATCGAAGGACGCGCATCTCCTGACCGCCCGCGACGTGGAGGACGTCTTCGAGCGCCTCCAGCAGATCGGCGCGCGCGCGCCCTTCGTGGTGAGGGCCTTCGAGGCCCCGCACTACCGGCGATTCCTTCTGCAGAAGGGGCTGGAAGCCCGGCGCCGGTCGCTGGAGCGGTATTTCCAGTCAGCCGATGCAGAAGACCTGGTCCTGGAGAAGAGTGCCATGGCCGCGGCCATCACCGACAGGGGCGAGACGATCTTCGTTTCCCACACCGGCGAAGTGAGCATGAGCCGCTTCCTGCCGGTGACGGCGGGGAACATCCGTTACCAGGCGCTGGCCGCCATCTACAGGTCGTCCGATGGATTCGTGGCCTTGCGCAACCTCCGCAACCTGAAAGGGACGTGCGGCCGCTGTGAATTTCGGGCCATGTGCGGCGGCTCGCGCGCCCGGGCCTTCGCCGCCGGCGGAGACATGTTCGCCACCGATCCGCTCTGCAGTTACGAGCCGGGGCAGTTCGGCGCCACCGCGCCGATGCTCGCCCCCGGCGCCTGAGGTGAATCATGAGTGAGTTCAATCCGCGCACCACGCCGTGGCAGATCGACGAGTCGGAGTTCTACGAGATCGAGGACCGCACCGGTCAGTTGCGTTTTCTCCTGCGCTACGCCGTCCTGGCCCCATCCGGGCACAACACGCAGCCGTGGACGTTCCGGATCGTGGAGGAGGGAATCGAGGTCTTCGCCGACTTCACGCGCCGGCTGCCGGTCATCGATCCCGGCGACCGCGAGCTGCTGATGAGCCTCGGTGCGACCATCGCCAACCTTCGGGTCGCCGCGGCCCACTTCGGCTTCGAGACCAGCGTGCTGTACCAGCCGCGCGGTGGTTCGAGCCTCCCCACCGCCCTGGTCGCCCTGCGCGAGACGTGCGCGCCCGACCGCGGCCTGGCCGCGCTCTTCCCGGCCATTACCCGGCGACATACCAACCGGCAGCCGTTCCAGGAGCAGCCCCTCGACCAGACCGCGCTGGCGGCGATGTGCGACTTCATCGATCAGCACGCCGACACGGTGAGCCTGGTCGTCCCGCACGACCAGGCCAGGGTCGCCGAGCTCGTGGCGGAGGGCGCCCGGACCCTGATGGGCCGCGAGCCCTTCCGGAACGAGCTGGCTGACTGGATCCGGCCGAACGAGGGCTCGGCGCCCGATGGCATCTGCGGCGACGCCTTCGGCATCCCCGGACCGCTGGCCGCCCTCGGCCCATGGATGGTCCGGCGGCTCGACATCGGCGGCGCGTCCGCCAGCCACGACCGCGACCTGGCCGAGCACGCCGCCGCGCTGATCGTAGTCACCGGCGAGGACGATGCGCCGTCGCTGCTCCGCTCCGGCGAGGCCCTGGAGCTTCTCCTGCTGCTCCTGACCAGCCTCGGCATCCACTACTCGTTTCTCAATCAACCGATCGAGGTGGACCAGTTGCGCCGCGAGCTCTGGTCGATGCTCCGCTCCCTGAAGCCGCCCCAGCTTCTGCTGCGCATCGGCTACGGGAAAGCGACGGTCAAGGCCATGCCCCGCCGTCCCGTCGAGGCCGTGGTCCTCGATTGACGCCGCCACTCGCAGCAGCAGAACGCACCGTGGCGTGTGGTGCTATGCTCTCGTCCGGTCCGTGAAAACCGGAGGAGGTTGCCATGCGTCCGCTCGTCGTCCCGCTCCTCGCTCTCGCCCTGTTCCCCTTTCCGGGGCAATCGCAGAGCACTCTTCCCCTTGATGAGAAGGTCGAAGCGCTGGCCGTCGATCTCCGGGCCATCAGCCGCATCGCCACGCTGGCGAAGGACCTCCGGGAGAACCGGCAGGTGATGCAGGCCATGGTCGAGGAGCATATCGATTCGCTGCGCGAGAAACGCGCCGACGGAACGTTCCGCTGGGCTTCGCTTCAGCGCGAGGAAGGAGGACGCGTCTCGGACGAGAAGCGGGTGAGGACGGTGGAGAGCGAGAAGGAGCTGCAGACCATCACCGTCTCCGCGCCCAACGCCTACCGCATCCAGATCACGGCGCCGCGCAAGCGGGGACTGTTCACCGGGAACAACCGCGTCTTCGTGCGGAACATCATCGTCGAGTCGACCCCCTTCAGCGGCGCGCCGTCGAGCTACACCCTTCCGGTGAACGTCTGGGTCGAGCCCGGCGACACGCACGGCGTGGTCCTGCCCGACATCGGCAAGAACGTCCGCGCCACGGCCGAGTTGGGCGTGGAGAGCGGGAGGAAGCAGGCCGTGGCCGAGGTGGCCATCTTCGAGGCCAAGCTGGTCGACGATCCCACCAGTCCTTATTTTCCGGCCGTACGCAGGCTCCTCCAACTCCGGGAGATCGTGAACGCCGGGGCGATCCAGCGCGGGCCGCTCAAGACCATCGCCGACGAAGCGCTCCTGGAGATCCCCGGCGAGATCGCGGCCCGCGCCGCCGAGCAGCAGCGCGCCATCGAGCAGCGCAAGATGATGCTCTCAGCCGACGAGGCCAAGGGGACCATTCAGCCCGGCGACGCCACGCCCGACGTCGTGCACGAGCTGAGCGAGATCCAGCGCCTGCTCAGCGGCACGATCGAGGACCAGGCCGAGGGGCGGCGACGCCTGGAGGCGCTGGCAAAGGCGCTCGGGCCGCGGAGCTAGAGTTCCTACTCAGCTCGCCCCGACAACGACGCCAGGCGCTCACTGACCGGGCCGAGCGCGTGCTAGCAGCGGGCCAGGCTGCGCATGCAGTCCCAGCAGGCGCTGATGTCGCTGCTGATCATCTGCAGGACGGCGAACCAGAGCCCCGGTTTCTCGTCCAGCAGCCTCGTGAAATCGTCCTTCGGGATGAAGCCGACGGTGGAGTGGGAGCGGGCGGTCGCAGAGCAGTCGTGGGGGCGGTTGGAGACGACGCAACTGAGGCCGAGAATCTGACCCGAAGTGGCGGTCCGCAGAGGCTTCGAGTCTCCGAGCCGCGAGGCGAAGATGAGATCGAACTGTCCAGCGCGCACGAGGTAGACGCCACGCGGCTCCTCCCCTTCGCGGAACAGGACGCTGCCCGGTCTGACACTTTCCGGGCGCTCGAACGGAGCCAGCAGGTCGGCCACAAGTGGCCTGGCGGTCTGTAACGCATCGGTTGCGATCTGAGCACTCACCATCACACCTCGCAGAAATGGGTTGATGCTTTGAACTTACCCGGTCCCTCGCAGTGACCTCTGTGACTGACGCCACACGTGAACGTATGGGCGTGACGATCCTCGACTAGACCGAGACCATGTTCTCCAGTGCCGGCTTGGCGATGATGAAGAG
>DATLEX010000151.1:0-29868 GCA_035525045.1 Thermoanaerobaculia bacterium
GGTGACCTTCCTCAACCTCATCGCCGCCGAACCCGATATTTCGCGCGTCCCAGTGATGATCGACAGCTCGAAGTGGTCGGTGATCGAAGAGGGGCTGAAGCGCGCCCAGGGAAAGAGCGTGGTGAACTCCATCAGCCTCAAGGAAGGGGAGGACGCCTTCCGCCACCACGCCCGTCTGGCCCGGCGCTACGGGGCGGCGGTGGTGGTGATGGCCTTCGACGAGCATGGGCAGGCCGACAGCGTCGAGCGGAAAGTTGAGATCTGCTCGCGCGCCTACCGCATCCTCACCGAGGAGGTCGGATTCCCGCCGGCCGACATCATCTTCGATCCAAACGTGCTCACCGTGGCCACCGGCATCGAGGAGCACAGCGGGTACGGGATCGCCTTCATCGAGGCCGTCCGTCAGCTTCGCCGCAAATACCCGCTGGCCAACGCCTCGGGAGGGATCAGCAACATCTCCTTCTCCTTCCGCGGCAACAAGAGCGTGCGCGAGGCGATGCACGCCGCTTTTCTCTACCACGCCATCGAGGCGGGCCTGACGATGGGCATCGTCAACGCCGGGCAACTGGCCATCTACGACGAGATCCCGAAGGATCTCCTCGAGCTGGTCGAGGACGTCCGGCTCAACCGGCGGCCCGATGCAACAGAGCACCTTTTGACCTACGCCGGCGAGGTGAAGGGGGACACGGTGACCACCGCCCGCGCCGCCGAGGCGTGGCGCAGCGGAACGGTGGAGGAGCGGCTCTCGCACGCCCTGGTGGCGGGGATCATCGAGCATCTGGAGACCGACCTCGAGGAGGCGCGGACCCGGTACGCCACGGCGCTGGAGATCATCGAAGGGCCGCTGATGGACGGGATGAACGTCGTCGGGAACCTGTTCGGCGCCGGGAAGATGTTCCTTCCGCAGGTGGTCAAGAGCGCACGCGTGATGAAGAAGGCGGTGGCCTGGCTGCTGCCGTTCATGGAGGCGGAGAAGGCGAAGTCGGGAGACCGGTCGGTGCGCGCCAGGGTGCTGCTGGCCACGGTCAAGGGGGACGTGCACGACATCGGAAAGAACATCGTCGGGGTGGTCCTCGGCTGCAACAGCTACGACGTCATCGACCTCGGGGTGATGGTCCCGGCCGAGAAGATCCTCGGCACGGCGCGCGCCGAGAAAGTCGACATCATCGGCCTGTCGGGGCTGATCACCCCTTCCCTCGACGAGATGGTGCACGTGGCGCGGGAGATGGAGCGCCAGGGCTTCTCGGTGCCGCTGCTCATCGGCGGCGCCACGACCAGCAGGCTGCACACGGCGGTGAAGATCGCGCCGCGATACTCGCGTACCACGGTCCACGTGCTCGATGCCTCGCGCTGCGTAGGCGTGGTCTCCTCGCTGCTCAGCGGCGAGCGCCGGGCGGCATTCACCGAGTCGGTCGCCTCCGAGTACGAGAAGCTGCGCGTCGAGCGCGCCGGCCGCGAGGGGGAGAGGACGCTGGGCACCATCGAGCAGGCGCGCCGCAACCGCCTCCGCCTCGACTACGGCTCCCCGGAGCGCCCGCCGTTCATCGGACGCCGGACCCTCGAGGTTCCGCTCGGCGAAATCGAGCCGCACATCGACTGGACTCCGTTCTTCCACACGTGGGAGCTGCGCGGGCGCTTCCCGTCGATCCTCGACGAGCCGCGGGCGCGCGAGCTCTACGACGACGCGCGCAAGCTCCTTCGGGAGATCATCGAGAAACGCCTTCTCACCGCGCGCGCCGCGTACGGCTTCTGGCCGGCGAACGCCACCGGCGACGACATCGAGCTGTATGCCGACGAGGCCCGCACCAGGCCGATTGGCCGACTGCACACGCTCCGGCAGCAGCAGGAGAAGGCCTCAGGCCAGCCGCACCTGGCGCTGGCCGACTTCATCGCCCCGAAGGAGAGCGGCGTGGCCGACTTCATCGGCGGCTTCGCCGTGACGGCGGGCCTCGGCGTGGACGAGCTGGTGGCCCGCTTCGACCGCGACCACGACGACTACAACAGCATCATGACGAAGGCCCTGGCGGACCGCCTCGCCGAGGCGCTCGCCGAGAAGCTGCATCAGCAGGTGCGCCGATCGTGGTACGCGACGGACGAGCGGCTCTCGAGCGAGGAGCTGATCGCGGAGAAGTATCGCGGGATCCGCCCGGCACCCGGCTATCCCGCCTGCCCCGACCACACCGAGAAAGGGACGCTCTTCGAGCTTCTGCGAGCCGAGGAGGCGGGCCTGCGCCTGACCGAGTCGTATGCGATGCTGCCGGCGGCGGCGGTGAGCGGTTTCTACTTCGCACACCGGGAGGCGCGCTACTTCGCCGTCGGCCACATCGGACCCGACCAGGTGGCGGACTACGCCAATCGGAAGGCCCTGCCGCTCCCGGAGGTCCAGCGCTGGCTGGCGCCCGTCCTCGGATACGAGCCGGAAGGGAAGGCGCCGCTGGTGAGCCCGGTGTCATCCTGAGAGGCTGTGCAGAAATCCAGATCGACCGACGAAGTCGCTGCTGGCGAACTCTGTGGCGCCGCAACCAACAGCCTCTCAGGATGCACGGCTCCTACTGCCGTTCCCGTCCGGGCATGGCGTTGACCTGGCGGACGATCACTTCCTGGAACTGCCCGTCGGGCGAGTCGAAGCGGAATACGGCCCGGAGGGTGACCGGTCCGTTCGCCCCCATGACGGTGGAGAGGTTCACGTATGCCGGGACCCAGAACTGAACCACCTCGTACTGGTCCGGCTCGATCTTCGCCGAGAAGGGACGGGAGGTCGACTCGACGTCGTACGCGCCCACTCCCATCGACACCACCGTCACGCTCTTGAGCGTGATCGTGCCGCGGGAGCGGTTCCCGACGCGCACCGCGTACTGGACGGGCACTCCTCCCTGGACGTGGCGCGCCGCTGGTGGGACGGAGCTGATCTGGGCGATCTCGATCTCCGGCTTGACCACCTTGACCCGGGCGTTGCCGAGACCGCTGTCGGAGGTCGTGGACGCACACGAGACCAGCAGGGCGAGGACTGCGACGGCCACGAAACAACTCCGCATGTCGGGCCTCCCGGAACGCGAAAGGGGAGCTTTCCGCTCCCCTTCTACCACACCGGCGTGAACCGGGATCACTTCACGTAATTGAGCATCTCCTTGGCCGTGGCGGCATCGCGGCCGTTCGGATCGAGCTCGATGTACTTCAGGAGGCTCTGGCGGGCCTCGGCGTTCTTCCCGGAGCGGACGTACAGCATGCCCAGCTCGTAATAGGCGGGGGCGAAGGACTCGTCAGCCGCGATGGCCTGGCGGAGGAGCGGCTCCGCCTCGCGGTCCCTGCCGGCGTTGATCGCCCGCGCCGCGTCGTTGAAGAGCAGGCCCGGGTTGGCCGGCATCTTCGTCTTGTACTCGGCGGCCTTCGCCTTGTCGCCCTTGCCGCTGTAGGCCTCATAGAGGACCGCGAACATGTCGGGGTCCTCGCTGTCGGCGGCGAGGGCCTTCTCCGCGGCGGCGATGGCGCGGTCGTAATTCTTCGTGCGGACGCTCAGCTTCGCCAGCGCCTGCCAACCCTGGATCAGCTCCGGCTTCGCGGCGAGGGCCTCCTCGAACTTCGCCACGGCCTCGACGTTCTTTCCCTCGTTGGCGAGCGCGGCCCCTTCGTTGTAGGCAGCCACGGCCGGATCGATCCTGATCTCCGCCGCCGGCACGGTTGCGGATGCCAGCGCGGCCTGGGACATCAGCTCGATGTCGCGGACATTGGGCTCGCCGAGCCTCAGCTTCATGACCTCGACAAAGGGGCGGTAGCCGGGAGCGGCATAGGAGAACTCGTAGCGCAGCGTCCCGTCGAGCAGGAAGATAGCGTACGTCCCGTCCTTCTTCGCCTTGTAATTCTGATTGAACGACTTCCCCTCGACCGCCTTCACGGTCACGACGGCATCGGGGATCGGATTCTTCGTCACGGCGTCGACGATCTTGCCGGTAATTCGCGCCTGCCCCACCGCGAAGGCGTTGGCGGCGAACGCGAGCAGCACTACGGTGAGCGCGAGGGATCTACGCATTGCTCAGTCTCCTGTAAAGGTTTGTTCTGTTTCACCATAACGAGCACGCCGCAGGGGGCCATTCCGGCTGCCGGAGGAGCGTACAGGGGACGGGGCGCTCGCCGGCGGGCCCGGCCGCACGGCGGGGGGTGACGGACGACACTTGTTCAGTCCAGGGTCAGGTACGTCTGGTCCTTCAGCCCCCGCTCGTAATCCTGCAGCAGGCGCATGCCCTCGGTCGGTTTCAGCCGGTCCTGCTTGATGGCCGCGTCGATCTGGGCCTTCATCCGCTTTTCCATGTCGCGCCAGTCGTACTGCGTCATGGCCAGGACCTCTCCGATCGACTGCCCGGGGATCTCTTCCTCGATGTAGAAGCCGCTCTCCTCGTCGCCGTCGAGGAAGACATGGACCTCGTTGACTCGGCCGAAGAGGTTGTGAATGTCGCCCATGATGTCCTGGTATGCGCCGGTGAGGAAGACGCCGAGGTAGTAGGGCTGGTCGGGGCGGAGCTCGTGCAGGGGGAGGGTCTCCCGGACGTCGTTCAGGTCGATGTACTTGGAGACCTTCCCGTCCGAGTCGCAGGTGATGTCGACGAGAGTGGACTCGAGCTGCGGCCGCTCGTCGAGACGGTGGATGGGCACGATGGGGAAGAGCTGCCCGAGAGCCCAGTGATCGAGGAGCGACTGGAAGACCGAGAAGTTGCAGATGTGCTGGTCGGCCAGCTCGATCTCGAGGTTGCGGAGATCCTCCGGCACCTCCTGGGGGTCCATCCGGCGGACGATGCGCTCGATGCGCTCGGCGACCTCCCAGAAGAGGTTCTCGACGCGAGCCTTGACCTCGAGGTCGAGCAGGCCCAGCTCGAACATGGTCTGGGATTGCTCCTTGATCTGCACCAGGTCGTGCCAGGCCTCGGTGATCCGGGCGTCGGTGAGACTCTCGTCGATCTCCAGCAGCTCGCGCACCAGCTTGTGGTCGGACGAGCGGACCGCGCGCGGCTCGATGGGCGTCTTCTCGATGGCCCCGAACGCCTGCACCACCAGGACCGAGTGGTGGGCGACGATGGCCCGCCCCGATTCCGAAACGATGGTCGGGTGGGGCACCTTCTCGTCGTCGCAGATGTCCATGATGTTGTAGACGATGTCGTTCGCGTACTCCTCGATCGAGTAGTTCATGGAGGAGTGGAAGGTGGATCGCGACCCGTCGTAGTCGATAGCCAGTCCGCCTCCGACGTCGAGGTACTCGAGCCGGTGCCCCATCTTGTGGAGCTTGGCGTAGTACATGGCCGCCTCGCGCACCGCCCGCTTGATCGTGAGGATGTCGGGGATCTGCGAGCCGATGTGGAAATGGAGCAGCTTGAAGGCCGACTTCATGTCGGCCTCCGTCAGGATCTCGATGGCCTCCAGGATCTCGGCGGTGGAGAGGCCGAACTTGGCGTGCTCCCCGCCGGAGGTGGCCCACTTGCCGGCGCCCTTGGACAGGAGCCGCACGCGCATTCCGATGTACGGCTCCACGTTCATCTCCGCGGCGATCTTCACGATCGCCCTCACCTCCGACAGTTTCTCGGCGATGAGGATGACCTTCTTCCCGAGCTTCCGCCCGATCATGGCCATCCGGATGAAGGTCGTGTCCTTGTACCCGTTGCAGACGATCAGCGACTCCGGATCGGTGTGCACGGCCAGTCCGGCGAACATTTCCGGTTTCGACCCCACCTCCAGCCCGTAGTTGAACGGCCGCCCGGCGTCGAGGATCTCCTCCACCACCTCGCGGAGCTGGTTCACCTTGATCGGAAAGACGCCCCGATACACCCCCTGGTAGTCATGCTCGACGATGGCTCGATGGAAGGCGCTGTTCAACGTCTCCACGCGGTGGCGCAGGAGATCCTGAAAACGGATCAGGACCGGCGAGGAGAGATTGAGGACCTGCGCCTCCTTCAGCACGTCGACGATGGGAATGCCGACGCCGGCCTCCTGAAGGGGCGCCACGGTCAGCTCCCCTTTCTCGTTGACGCCAAAATAGCCGCCACCCCAGCGATCGATCATGTACAGCGAGATCGCGTCGTCGAGCGTCCACTCGCGCTGCCGTTCGATCGTCTCCTCGATCTGCGTGGTCACCTTCTGCGATTGCCCTCCGGCGAAGAATAACCTGTCATCCCGAGCCGTCAAGTAACCAGCTCGGAATGACACCCTACGCGTACTTCGCCGGCTTCCGCCGGTGGTGGCCGGTCGCCGCCTGGTAGTGAATGGCCGCATTCAGCAGCGCCGTCTCGTTCGCGGGGGCGGCGTTGAGCTGCACCGACGTCGGCAGCCCGTTCTCCCCGAAGCCGTTCGGCATGGCCACGCCCGGCCCGCCGAGCAGGTTCATGCTCGGAATCACCGCCGGCCCGCCGCTGATGCCCCTGTAGACCTCGTTGAAGTTCGGACCGATGGGGTACGAGACCGTGGCCCGCGAGGGAGAGGCGAGGAGATCGATCTGCTCGAACAGCCGCAGGAGGGCCTGGCGGATCTTCGCGCGCGCGCGCTGGGCGCGCAGATAGTCGATGGCCAGCGTGGCCGCCTGCTTGAATCCGCCGATCTGGTCGGCCTTGACGCGAAGCTGCTTGGCGCGCCCGTCTCTGAGGATGTCCTCGAACGCGCTGGCCCCCTCCGCGGCGACGATCAGCGAGACCGTCGGGCCGTAGGGAAAGGCGGGGTACTCGACCTCCCGGATCGTGTGGCCCTGCCGGCGGAAAACCTCCACCGACTGCAGGAAGTTCTCGCGGACCTCCGGCTGGACTTTCTCGTACGAGGGCTTCATCACGCCGATGGTCAGCTTCCGCGGGCTGCCGGCGTGAGCGCTGCTGGCGATCCAGCGGGGGCGGCCCGGCGGGTAGACGCCGCGCGTGGTGGGGTCTTTCTCGTCCTCCCCCATGATGGCGTGGAAGACCGTGTTGCAGTCCGCCGCGCTGCGGCACATCGGGCCGATCTTGTCGAGCGTCCAGCAGAGCGCCATCGCCCCATGGCGGCTGACGGCGCCATACGTCGGCCGCAGCCCGGTGACGCCGGAGAACGCCGCCGGCGTGATGATCGACCCGGAGGTCTCGGTCCCGATGGCGAACGGCACCAGTCCCGCGGCCACCGCCGCGCCGGGGCCGGAGGACGACCCGCCCGACCAGAAGCTGGTGTTCCACGGCGTCCGCCCCGGGCCGGTGAACGACGCGTCGGCGTTGTTGTAACCGAACCCGCCGGCCAGCTCGACCATGGCCAGCTTGGCCACCAGGACGCCCCCCGCCCCGGCCAGCCGTTCGACGACCGTGGCGTCGAAATCGAAGACCTGATTGCGATACGGCTCGGCGCCCCACGTGGTGGGGATGCCGTTCGTCGCCAGGAGATCCTTGACGCCGTAGGGGATGCCGAGCAGAGGCCGGCTCCTGGCGGCCCCGGCGGCGAGCTCGCGGTCCGCCGCCGCGGCCTCGCGCAGGGCCCGCTCGCGCGTGATCGTCACCACCGCGCCCAGCTCCGGACCGTATCGCTCCAGGCGCTCGAGATACATCCGGGTCAGCTCCACGGACGAGACCTTCCTGGCCCGCAGCGCGGCGCCGAGCTCGTCGATCGTGGCGTAGGGATCGATGGCCATGGAGGCGCTCCTTCTCACCAGCGCTCGACGAGCGAGTGGAACGTGAAGTCGGGCTCGTCCCCGTTTTTCAGCTCGTAGTCGCGGAAACGCTCGAGGAACGGCACGGAGCTCTTGAAGTCGTCGAACACGCGCTGCATCTCCTCTTCGTCCAGGAACTGCCCCGACTGCGCGCTCACCACGCCCGCCAGCGCAACGGCCAGGGGGGAGGGCCGCTTCGCCTCGGGCGCCGGCTCCTGAGCCGGGGCGGTCGTGGGCGGCGGCGGAGCGGGAGCGGCCGTCTGGGCGAGGAGGCTTCCGGCGACGACCGGCAATGCAACGGTGGCGGCGGTCATCGTCTTCGCGAACTTCCGGCGGGTGGTCCGAGTCATGCTGGCCCTCCTTTGGAGGAAGGTATCGTACCAAGCATGAAGTCCGCTGCCATCGCTCTTCTGCTCCTGGCCGGCGCATGCCGCGACGCCGGAACGCCGGCCCCGGCCCCGGCGCAACCGCAACCGGCGCGCGGAGAGGAGCCGGCGCCGCAAGTCACCGAGGTCGCCCGCGGGCTGGAAGTGCCGTGGTCGATCGCCTTCGCCCCCGACGGCCGGATCTTCGTCACCGAACGCCCCGGCCGCATCCGCGTGATCGAGGACGGCGCACTCCGCTCCCAGCCCCTGCACACCATCCCGAACGTCTCTTCACGATCGGAAGAAGGGCTGATGGGGCTGGCGCTGCACCCCGACTTCGGCCAGAACCGGCTCCTCTACGTCTGCTATGCGACGAACCGCGGCGGACGGATGATCGACGAGGTGGTGCGCTTCCGCGATACGGGGATCGCCCTGACCGACGCTGCGACCATCCTCACCGGTATCCCGGCGGCGCGGTTCCACGCCGGATGCAGGCTGGCCTTCGGTCCCGACCGGAAGCTCTACGTGACCACCGGCGACGCCACCGAGGGGAGGATCGCTCAGGATCTGAAGTCGCTCGGCGGAAAGATCCTCCGCCTCGAGGACGACGGATCGATCCCCGAGGACAATCCGTTCGCCGGCTCGCCGGTCTGGAGCTATGGGCACCGCAATCCGCAGGGGCTGGCGTGGGACCCGGTCAGAGGCCTGCTGTTCTCGACCGAGCACGGCCCGTCGGGTTTCGACGGGGCGCCGGGAGGCGACGAGGTCAACATCATCGAGCCGGGGAAGAACTACGGCTGGCCGCTCATCAGCCATGCCGAGACCCGGCCGGGGATGGAGGCGCCGCTCCTCGAATACACGCCGGCCTGCGCGCCGGCGAGCGCCGCTTTCTGGAAAAACGACCTTCTCTTCGGCTGCCTTCGCGGAGAGCGGGTACAGCGTGTCGTGCTCGACCCGCAGGACCGCCGCAAGGTGGTCTCGCAGGAACGGCTCTTCACCGAGTACGGACGGATCAGGGAAGTGGTGGCCGGCCCCGACGGCGCGCTCTACTTCTCGACCAGCAATCGCGACGGGAGAGGCAATCCGGCGGCGAGCGACGACCGGATCTTCCGAGTCGAGCCGTGATGGGGTCAGATCTTTGGTTCGATACAAATCGCTACAGGCTGTAGAGATCCCGCTTCTAATGAAACGTGCCCTCTCCCGCTTGCGGGAGAGGGTGGCGCGAAGCGCCGGGTGAGGGCCGCGGTGTCGCGACACGCCCCCTCATCCGGTCCTTCGCTCCGCTCAGGACCACCTTCTCCCCCGCCGGAGGCGGGGGAGAAGGCTCTGCGAGTAGATCACCCCCTCGCTCACTCGGGATGACAGCGAAACAATTGCCGTCACCGTTCTGTTGAGTCGCTGACCATGACCGGCGAGGACAGACTGATCCAGGGAATGGCCGCGCACGGCGATTTCCGCATCCTCGCGGCGCAGACCACGAACACGGTCGAGACCGCCAGAGAAATCCTCGATCTCTCACCGGTCGCCGCCGACGCCCTCGGCCGCGCCCTGACCGCCTCCCTTCTGCTGGCCCGCCTCCTCGACAAGGACGTTCGCGATCAGCACGTCACGCTCCGCTTCCAGGGAAGCGGGCCCCTCGGCACCCTCATCGCCGAGGCGAACGTCGCGGGGGGCGCGCGGGGATGGGTGGCCAACCCCGCGCCGCCCGATCCGAGCCTCGACGTCAGCAGGGCGATCGGCCGCGGCATCCTGACCGTGGTGCGCGGCACCCCGCCGGCCGGCCGGCCCTACACCTCGCAGGTCACGCTCGAGGGGAGTGGAATCGCCCAGGAGCTGACCCGCTACCTGGCTCACTCCGAGCAGATCGGCTCGGCCGTGCTGCTGGGGGTGATGAACCGTCGCGACGGCGTGGCGGGGGCGGGCGGGATCCTGGTGCAGGCGTTCCCGCACGCCACCGACGGGGCCGTCCGCGCGGTCGAGGAGAGGATCAGGGAGACGCCGCCGCTTTCGACGCTCCTGGAGAAGATGCCCATCGAGGCGGTGGTGGCGCAGGTGTTCGCCGGACTCGAGTACAAGCAGATCGACGAGAGCTTCAACGTCCCCCTCGGATACCGGTGCGGCTGCAGCCGCGAGCGGGCCCTCGCGCCGCTGGCGCTCTTCTCACGCGATGAGCTCAGCGAGATGGTGGTCGAGGGAGGATCGGAGGTGGTCTGCCAGTTCTGCGGACGGAAGTACACCTTCACCCGAGAGGACCTCCTTGCGCTGAGCGCGACGCCCGATGCATGATCGCGCCGGCCCGGAGTCGGGCTGATTGAACAATGAGAAGCGTCATCACCGGCAGCGGCATCGGCATCCCGAAGAACGTCGTCAGGAACGAGGCGCTCAGCCGGATCATGGACACGTCCGACGAGTGGATCCGAACGCGCAGCGGGATCGAGCAGCGGCACTACGCCGACGCCGGTGAGGGCTCGGCGGAGCTCGGGATGCGCGCGGCGGAGGGCGCCCTCCAGGCCGCCGGACGGACGCCGGGGGAGATCGACGCCATCGTCTTCGCCACCATGACCCCGAACTACTTCTTCCCCGGCAACGGGCCTCTCTTGCAGACCAGAATGGGCTTCCCCGAGTCGATCCCCACCTTCGACATCCGGCAGCAGTGCTCCGGTTTCCTCTACGGCCTGGACCTGGCCGACTCGCTCATCCGCAGCGCGAAGTTCCGGCGCATCCTCGTGGTGGGCGCCGACGTGCACACGCCGTTCATGCCGTGGGAGAACGGCTGGGAGATGATGATCGGGGGGGAGACGCGCGAGGTCACGCCGGAGGAGTACGCGGCGAACACGGCCATCCGCGACCGGACGGTCCTGTTCGGCGACGGCGCCGGCGCCACGGTGGTGGAGGCGAGCGACGACGGTTCCCGCGGCCTGATCGCTTCGAGGCTCTACACCAACGGCTCGAACATCGAGGCCCTCTACATCCGCGGCGTGGGGTTCCGCTTCCGTCCCTTCGTGACCAAGGAGCAGATCGACCGCGACGATCCCATCCCGATCATGGAGGGGCGCGAGGTGTTCAAGCAGGCCGTCTCCAAGATGCCGGAGGCCGTGCGCGCCGTCTGCGAGGAAGCGGGGGTGAAGGTGGAAGACATCGACCTGCTGCTCATCCACCAGGCCAACCTGCGCATCGTCGAGGCGGTCGGGAAGCAGCTCGGGCTGCCGCCGGAAAAAGTCCCGCACAACATCGAGCGGTACGGAAACACGACCGCCGGAACCCTGCCCATCCTCTACCACGAGTGCGTGGCCGGCGGGCGGATCCGGCCGGGCATGCTGATCTGCTTCACCGCGCTCGGGTCGGGACTGCACTGGGGCGCGGCGCTGTATCGGACGTAGTGACGAGTCCCGCCGCTCGTCATTCGTCACTCAGATAACGTTCCATCAGATCCGCGTTCGCGTTCATGGCGTTGAGCTGAATCCAGTAGGCACGGACGAACATCGCGATCGTGGCGACGGTCAGAAGGTCGTGGAGCCAGCGCGGGGTCGTTCCGCCGGCCACGCCGCCGCCGGTGATGAAGGTGATCATCAGCACGAACATGGCATAGGTGGCGGCGGGGGAGACCTTCATGGTCAGGGCCCGCGTGGCTTTCTTCACTTCGGCCTCGTGAATGGTGTCCTTGACCTTGTCCTTGAGCTGCCTGCCCGTGCCGATGAAAAAGAAGAGGGTCATGGACTGCGAGAAGAGCCCCATCACCACCGTGACCAGCGCGAGCATGATGTGCTGCGCCACCTGGGTGGGCGAGGCCACGAAGCCGGAGATGCTGGTGACGATGAGACCGGCGATGGTCAGGAGTGTCGTGATCAGGAGAAATTGAGCCACGGCGGGGTAGGATAGCTGGCCGTGACCTCCTACCGCGACTCCGGCGTCGACATCGACGCGCAGGACGAGGCGCTCCGCGAGGTGCGGCGCATCGTCCGCGACACCTTCGGGCCCAACGTCCTCTCGGAGATCGGCTCGTTCGGCGGCCTCTTCCGCGCTTCCTTCGAAGGGATGGCCAGCCCGGTCCTGGTCTCCTCCACCGATGGTGTGGGCACCAAGCTGCGCGTCGCCCAGGCGATGAAGATCCACGACACGGTCGGCTACGACCTGGTCTGCCACTGCGTCAACGACATCCTGGTGCAGGGGGCCCGCCCCCTCTTCTTCCTCGACTACTACGCCACCGGGAAGCTCCGCCCCGCGGTGATGGCGGACGTGATCCGGGGAATGGCCCGCGCCTGCCGGGAGAACGGCGCCGCGCTGATCGGCGGCGAGACGGCGGAGATGCCCGGCTTCTACCGCGACGAGGACTACGACGTGGCAGGGTTCATCGTCGGAGTGGTCGACGAGGGGAAGCTTCTCGACGGCAAAGCGATCCGGGAGGGAGATGTCCTCATCGGCCTTCCCTCGGCCGGGTTGCACACGAACGGCTACTCGCTGGCGCGCCGCGTCATCGACCAGGCCGGCTACGACTACCAGACCATCCTCCCCGAGGTCGGGAAGATCGGCGAGGCCCTCCTGCAGCCCCACCTCTCCTATCTCCACCCCCTGATGCCGCTCATCGAGGCGGGAGCCGTCCACGCCCTGGCGCACATCACCGGGGGAGGATTGACCGATAACGTCCCGCGAGTCCTCCCCGGCGGGCTCGACGCCCGGATCAAGCTCGGCGCGTGGCCGGTGTTGCCGATCTTCCGGCTCCTCCACCAGCAAGGCGGCGTCGATCCCGACGAGATGCTCCGCGTCTTCAACATGGGCATCGGGATGGTGGTGGTGGCGTCTCCGGAATCGGTCGACGCCGTGGTCAAGCACTTCTCCCGGATCGGTCAGAAGTTCTACTTCATCGGGAACGTAGTGAAGGGGTCCGGCCGCGTCGACTACGACCGGCCCCCGGCCGGTTTCCCCTCCTGGATCACCTGACGTGCGCCTGGCAGTGCTCCTTTCCGGCCGCGGCTCGAACTTTGCCGCCATTCGCGAGGCCCTGGCGGCGGGGCGGCTCGAGGGTTCGATCGTGGTGGTGATCTCGAATCGCGCCGGCGCTCCCGGCCTCGCGAAGGCGCGGTCGTGGGGTTACACGGCGCATGTCATCGACGAGCGGCAGTTCGAGGGCCGCTCCGAGCACGAGGAAGCCGTGCGCCGCGCGCTCGATGCCGCAGCGCCGGACTTCATCGTCCTGGCCGGCTACATGCGCCTCCTCAGCCCTTCTTTCGTCGCCTCCTACCCCAGCCGGATCCTGAACATTCACCCCTCGCTCTTGCCCGCCTTTCCGGGCGTCAACGCCCAGGCGCAGGCCCTGGCCCACGGCGTGAAGATCTCGGGGTGCACCGTCCACTTCGTCGACGAGGGGCTGGACGCCGGCCCGATCATCGTGCAGCGCGCCGTCGAAGTGCTCGACGACGACACGGTGGAAACGCTCTCCCTGCGCATCCTGGCCCAGGAGCACGTGGCGTATGTGGAGGCGTTGCGGTTGTTGGGGAGCGGGGCGTATCGGATCGAGGGACGACGGGTGGTGGCCGGCTAAAACGGCCAGAACGCCTGCCACCACGCCTGCTTCTCCACTTCCGCGCCGGCGACGGCGGGAACGCGGGCCACGGTCTCGTTCCCCGCCGTGACCACGACCATCCCGACCTGCTGCCCCGGTCGGACCGGGGCGGTCACTGCCCCTCCCGAGAACGACACGTTGACACTCTTCTCCTCGCCGCGCTTGACCAGCGCGCCGACGTCGCGCGCGGCCACGGCCGGCACGGATGCGGCGCGCCCCTTGGTCACCGGCACCTGGCCGACGACCACCCCCTTCTTGACCGGAGTGACCATGCGGTAGTTGAGGAAGGCCTCGTCGAAGAGGCGGGCCACGATGCCGAAGGAGCTCTGCGGGCCGATGGGGGTGCGCGCGCCCATCACCACGCCGACCAGCTCCAAGTCGTTGCGCCCGGCCGAGGCCGTGATGCAGTAGCCGGCCACTCCGGTATAGCCGGTCTTGATCCCGGTCGCGAACGGGTAGTACTCCCGGCGCTTGGGGTTGACCATCCGGTTCGGGTTGTAGATGCGCGCGAGCGTGTTGTTTCGGAACTCCATCTCCGGAATGATCGCGAGCTGGCGCATGAACGGATGCTTCATCAGCTCGATCCCGAGGACGGCCAGGTCATGCGCGCACATGACGTCGTTCTGCGCGGGGTCGCGGGCGGGGAGGCCGTGCGGGTCGAAGAAGCGGCTGTGATCGAGCTTCAGCGCTTCGGCGCGGCGGTTCATCAGCTCGGCGAAGGCTTCGTTCGATCCGGCGATCTTCTCCGCCAGAGCCATCGAGGCGTCGTTGGCCGAGTGCACCATGGTGGCGATCACCAGGTTCTTGACCGGCCAGACGCTGGCCGCGCGCAGGTAGACCTGCGAGCCGCCCATCGATGCCGCCCACGCCGAAACCGTGACCGGTGTGTCCCACTGCAGGCGCCCAGCCGCGATCTCCTCCATGGTGATCAGCAGCGTCATCATCTTGGCCATGGAGGCGGTGGGGAAGGGCACGTGCTCGTTCTCGGCGAAGAGAACGCGGCCCGTCGTCGGCTCGATGACGTAGGCAGCCGTGTACCCCTTGCCGGTGGTATCGACCTGCGCACCCTGCACCACGGCCGGACCCTCTTCGTCCTGCGCGAAGAGGGGCATGGTCAGGGCGGCGGCGAGAACGAGGAAAAGGCTGCGCTTCATCCGAAGACTCCGAATCGTTGATCTCGGACGCGCTCATTGCATGGCGCGTACCACGGCTGAGGCTGGGGGATGGGTGCTGCGGCGCTCAGCGCGCCGCCATTTTGTCGCTCTTTTTCGTCGAGCGCAAGGTGCGGGGGATCGACCCGATGACCGTCCAGTCGTGCTTGTGCACGACCACCGGCTCCTTCGATTTCGGCCAGAGATCAACAGGGATGTAATAGTAGCCGTCTCCCAGCACGCGCGACTTGATGGCCAGATCGCGCATGCTCTTGCACAACCCCTTCTTTCCGCGAATCGCGCTCCGCTCCACCACCACCCCGGTCGTCTCGCCCACCCCCTGATAAATGCTGATCTCCGCGCACAGTGAATTCACCAACGTCATCGCCACTCCTGTTCGCCTGCGAGCCCATCCGGACACAGCGATCCAGCCTCTACCGCTAGCAATTTTCGCTCCACCCGAGCGCGGCCACGCGCTCGTTTCCGTACAATCGCTCTGATGACGGCCTCCCCCACTTCCGAGAGCGACGGGCAGGCGCGCCCCCCCGCCACTCCCATGGCGCTGCGCACGCTCCTTTCCGACGCCCGTGAGGTGGTCTGGTCCGTCCGGCACCGCCTCCTTCTCGGCCTGCCGCTGATGGCCATCAACCGCCTCGCCGGCATCGTCATCCCGGGGACGACCAAGTTCCTCATCGACGAGGTCATCACCGCCGGCCGCCACGAGCTGCTCTGGAACATCGCCCTGATCGCCGCGGCGGCGGCCGCCGTCGCCGCGGTGACCGACTACGCGCTGACCCAGCTCCTCGGCGTCGCCGCGCAGCGGGCCATCACCGATCTTCGCAAGAAGATCCAGCAGCACGTGCAGCGGCTCCCGGTCGCCTATTTCGACGCCACCAAGACCGGCGTGCTCGTGACGCGGGTGATGCAGGACGCCGAGGGGATCCGCAACCTGGTGGGCACCGGGCTGATTCAGCTCGTCGGCGGGCTGCTGACGGCGGTCGTTGCCGTGGGGATCCTGTTCTACCTCAGCGCGAAGCTGGCGACGATGATCCTCGGCGCGCTGCTCGTCTTCGCGGCGATCCTCTACTGGGCCTTCAACACGGTCCGCCCGCTCTTCAAGCTTCGCAGCGAACAGTCCGCGCAGCTCTCGGGACGCCTGACCGAGGGGCTGGCCGGGATCCGGATCGTCAAGGCCTACGGCGCGGAGCGCCACGAGGCGCGCGTCTTCGCCGCCGGCGCGCACAAGCTCCTGCGCAGCGTGATGTCGACCATGCGCGTGGTCTCGGGCGTCGGCGCGTTCTCCACGCTGCTGGTGGGGGTGGTGGGCATGGTGGTCATGGTGGTGGGGGGACAGGAGGTGCTGGCCGGGAGGATGACCACCGGCGATCTGATCTCCTTCACCCTCTACCTGGCCCTGGTGGTGGGGCCCGTGGCCCAGGTGGTCTCGATCGGAACGCAGCTCTCCGAGGCCTTCGCCGGCCTGGAGCGGATGCGGGAGATCCTCGGCGAGCAGCGCGAGGATGCCGCGGACCGCGAGAAGCGCCCCCTCCAGTCCGTGCACGGCGATCTCGAGTTCCAGGACGTTGGATTCGCCTACACGCCGGGCGTGGAAGTCCTCAGAGGAGTGAGCTTCCGCGCTGCGCCGGGAACCTCCGTGGCCCTGGTCGGACCGTCGGGCTCGGGAAAGAGCACGCTGATCTCGCTGGTTGCCGCCTTCCACCGGCCGACCAGGGGAAGGATCGTGGTGGACGGCACCGACGTGGCCGCCGTGCGCCTGGCCGACTACCGGGCCGCCATCGGCCTGGTGCCGCAGGACTCGTTCCTCTTCGCCGACACGATCTACGAGAACATCCGCCTCGGCAATCCGAAGGCATCGCGGGAGGAGGTGCTGCGGGCCGCCCACACCGCCCACGTCGACGAGTTCGCGGAGCGGTTTGCCGACAAGTACGAGACGGTCGTCGGCGAGCGGGGCGTGAAGCTGAGCGGCGGCCAGAAGCAGCGCGTGGCCATCGCGCGCGCCATCGTGGCCGATCCCCGCATCCTCATCCTGGACGAGGCGACCTCGTCGCTCGACAGCGAGAGCGAGGCCCTGATCCAGGACGGGCTGAACAGGCTGATGAAGGGGCGGACGACCTTCGTCATCGCGCACCGGCTCTCGACGATCCGCAACGCCGATCAGATCCTCGTCCTCGAGGACGGCCGAATCGTCGAGCGCGGGCGCCACGAGGAGCTCATGGCCCTCGGAGGCCGCTATCGGGCCCTCTACGAGAAGCAGTACGGCATCGCCGCGAACCGCTTCGTCAATCCGGGAGAGGAGCTCGTCGATCTGGCGGAGGGGTGATCGCCCCTCCCCTCACGACTTCAGTTCGACGTTCCAGTACGCCTCGTCGAGGAAGTTCCTCCAGATCTCCGGATAGGCCCTTCCCTGCAGGCGGTGGAGGGGGTGCCACCTGGGGCGGACGGGCTGCCGCTTGAGCTGAATGCCGCACTCGGTCAGGAGCTTGTTCCCCTTCCTGACGTTGCAGGGGAGGCAGGCGCAGACCACGTTCTCCCACGTCGACTTTCCGCCGCGCGAGATCGGCACCACGTGATCGAGCGAGAGCTCGGAGGAGGAGAACTTCCTGCCGCAGTACTGGCAGCGGTTCTGGTCGCGGAGGTAGATGTTGCCGCGCGAGAACTTCACCTCCTGGCGAGGCATCCGGTCGAAGACCAGGAGCTGCACCACATGGGGGATGAGGATGTTCCGGTTGGGGGTGACGACGTAGTGATCGTCGGGCTGGACGGGGATGTCCATCCAGTTCTCGAAGTCGTAGGTGCGGTACTCGGAGTCGACGGCGCGGACATGTCCCTTGTAGAGGAGGGTGAGGCCGCGGCGGACGGACGTGATCTGAACGGCCTGAAAGACCCGGTTGAGGACGAGCACGTGTCCGTCGAGCATGGTTACGAGGCCTTCAACACGCGGCGCAGCGTTCCTCTTTCCATAGGAGGTCGTTTCAGGTGCAGCGGCCCCCCATCATACACGACGGGGGGAGGGGGTCCGGGAGGGGCCAAGTTGCAAAAAGTCGTGCTTTCGTACATAGTTAGCTGCCAAGACGAATCGAACCAGCTCTTTGGGAGCGGCGCCGCGGAGGGTGCATCTGATGCGGTGTCGACAAAAGTCGTGAGACGCTTCGCGCGCGAGACGGCGGGCGTTCTGGGTGTGTTATTGGGAGGCTTGTATGCGCGTTTTGTCACGGGTCGCTCTGGTCATCGTCCTTTCCCTCGTTTCCTTTCCTCTGGCAGCGACTCACCTTCAATCTGAGTGTCCGCTGACGCTGGTCGGCTCGAATGCCGGCTCGACCGCGTTCGCGCTCTCGCCGCACGGCGTCTTCCGCAACGGGACACTGGTGTACGTCCTTCGCGGGCAGACGCTCTCGACCTACAGCACCAGCGACGTGGGCGAGCTGCAGGTGGTGCGGGAGGACTTCATCGGGACGCTCGGCGCACGCGACCCGCGGGGCGGCGTGGCCTACGCGAACGGGCACCTGTACGTCAGCGGCGAACCGGGGCTCGAGATCTACGACCTGCGGAACGTCCGAGCCGGCGGGACCGCCCCCGTGCTCGTGTCGCGGACCCCGGGGCTGCACTACCGGCGGATCGCCGTGAACGGGTCGCTGCTGGCGGGTCTCTATCCGTCGACCGACCTGCCCTGCGCCCCGAGCGGAACGATCTTCTGCAACAACGCCATCGACATCGTGGCCGTCTCGAACCTCTCGGCGCCGGTGCGGATCAGCAGCATCAACACGATCAACACCTTCGGTTCGCTCGGCTTCAACGACATCGCCTTCAACCGCGGGTTCCTCTTCGTGGCGGCCGAGGGAGGCCTCTTCGTCTACAACCTGCTCAATCCCATGACCCCGATCGGCTTCCTGGCCGATTCCCGGCTGCCCGGCAAGTTCCTCGTGAGCAACGGCGTGGGCATCGTGGGGATCGGCAACCACGAGCAGATCCACCTCTACACGGTGGGCCCGACGGGAGTGGTCTCGCGGTTCTCGATCCTGGTCATCCCCCACGCCCTGACCATCGACCGGATCAATCCGATCGCTTTCCACCCGCAGGCGTGGGTCGACGAGCAGAACGGCCGCGTCGTGACGATGATCAACGAGATCAACCCGCAGACGCTGCAGCCGGCGCGGACCATCGCTTTCGACGTGTTCGACTACAGCATCCCCATGTGGGAAGGCTCCTTCGAGCGCGGATATGAGGACATCACCTACTTCACCGACGACGAGGTGAAGCACAACCCGCTCGGGGTCGGAAGCAGCGTCTTCACGGTCGGCGAAATCAGCGGCCTGCAGGTGTGGGGCGGCTGCGGAGCGCCGTCGGGCCGCGTGGAATGGGATGGCACCCATGGGATGAACTGCGGCGGGACGGAGCTGCGCGGATGGGTCACCGGCCCGCAGCGCGTCGCCAACGTGGAGGTCTTCCTCGACGGCTCGTCTCTCGGCAGCGCCACCATCGAGGGCCCGCCGCGCGCCGACATCGGCTCGAAGTTCCCCGTCTACACCTGGCGGATCACCGTGAACCTCGATTCGACCCCGCGCGGAGAGCACGTCATCCGCGCCGTGGCCACCGACGCGCTCGGGGCACGCCGGCAGTTTGCCGAGCAGCGCGTCTTCTTCCCCGGGCCGGGCCAGAACTGCACCACGCGCCGGCGCTCGGCGCGCTGAAACGAATCCTCTCGCATCCTCCAGAAGGGGCCGGCCCAGCCGGCCCTTTCCATTTCGTCCACGATCCGCCGCGCCGCTGGACTCGCGATCCCGATGGTATCGTGGGAACGAAGATGAGGCCCGGTGGAACGTTCAGCGTCGGACCGCCTGACCCGACCGCGGGCTCTTCACGTCCAGCTCCTGGCGGAGGACCCCGGCGGTGACCGGGGCGAGAGAGATCGCGGCAGAGCACTCGGCAGGCCGGCTCAGCCGGCCTTTTCCATTTCGTCCACGATCCGCCGCGCCGCCTCACCACGGTCTCCGGCCCCGGTGATCGGCCGGCCGACGACGATGTAGTCCGCCCCGGCGCGTACCGCCTCGCCCGGCGTGAGCGTTCGCCGCTGGTCTTCCGCCGCCGAGCCCTCCGGCCGGATCCCGGGAGTCACGATGGTCATGCCGGCCCCGCAGGCCTCCCGGATCGCGGCGATCTCCTGCGGCGAGGCGACCACGCCGCCGATTCCGGCACTCCTGGCGAGAGAAGCCAGGCCCACGACCGTCGCCGTGGCACCGCCCGGCACTCCGATCCTCTCCAGATCGGCGTCGCCGAGGCTGGTCAGGACGGTCACGGCGAGGACGAGCATGCGCTCGCTCCGCGCGGCGCGAAGCATCGCCTCCCCTCCCGCGGCATGGACCGTCAGCATGGCCGCGCCGAGGGACTCGGCTTCCCGAACGGCGTGCCGCACGGTGTGCGGGATGTCGTGGAGTTTGAGGTCGAGGAAGACCCGGTGGCCGCGCTGCACCAGCTCCCGCACGATCGACGGCCCGTTTGCGGTGAAGGCCTGCAGCCCGACCTTGATCGCGCCGGCCAGGCCGTGCAGCTCGTCCGCCAGGCGCAGGATCTCGCCGGCCTCGGAGAGGTCGGCGGCCACGATGAGCCGGTCGCGCGCTTGCATCCCGGGATGATGATAATTGGCCGTGGCAGACAAATGGTCGGTCGCGCGCGACCTCGATGAAATCTCTCGGTATCTGGAGTTGAGCGAGCCGACGCCGTTCCGCGCCCGCGCCTTCGAGCGCGCTGCCCGCGCGGTGGAGAACCTCGACCGCGACCTGGCCGAGCTCGTCCGCTCCGGAGAGCTGTATGGCATCCCCGGCATCGGCAAGGCCATCGGCCCGATCATCATCGAGCTCCTCGATACGGGAACCACGCCGTACCTCGACGATCTCCGGAGGCGGTATCCGCCCGGAATCTTCGATCTCCTTCGCGTACCCGGCCTGGGACTCAAGAAGATCGGCCTCCTTCATTCCACCTTCGGCATCGGTTCGCTCGACGATCTGGAGCGGGCGGCGCGGGAGGGGCGGCTGGCGCGGCTGCGCGGCTTCGGGCCGAAGACGCAGGCGAAGATCGTGGACGGCATCGAGAAGGCGCGCCGCCGCGAGTCGAAGTTCCTCCTCCCGACGGGGCTGGAGGTGGGGGAGTGGATGCGGGAGCGCCTGGCGGGGATCGCCGGCGTGGAGGACGTCGAGATCGCCGGCAGCGTGCGGCGGCGCCTGGAGGTGATCCGCAACGTGAATCTCGCCATCGCCACCGGCGCTCCCGCGGAGGTGATCCGGCATCTGGGCGGGCACCTCGACCGCCTGCAGGAGCTCGGCGCGGGCGTGTGGAAGGGCGTGGCCCGGAACGAGATCGACGTCGTGCTGCACCTCACCGAGCGCCGGCACTTCGGCGTCACGGTCCTGCGGGCCACCGGCACGAGCGAGTTCGTGGCGGCCTTCGAGAAGAAGGCTGGACGCATCACCACGGCCCGCACGGAAGAGGAGCTGTTCGAGAAAGCGGCGATCGCCTTCGTGGAGCCGGAGCGGCGGGAGAGCGCGGACGAGCTGCTCCGGAAGAAGCGCCCCTCCCTGGTCCATGCCACCGACCTGCGGGGGACCTTTCACGTGCACACCACGTTCTCCGACGGGCGGAACACCGTCCGGGAGATGCTCCAGGCCTCGCGCGGGCGCGGCTTCGAATACGTCGGCATCTCCGACCACTCGAAGGCCGCTTACTACGCCGGCGGCCTGACCGAGGAGCGGCTGCGCGAACAACAGGCCGAGATCGACAGGCAGGCGGAGGGCGTGGCCCCCATGCGCGTGTTCAAAGGAAGTGAGGCCGACATTCTCCCGGACGGGACGATCGACTACGACGTCCGGACACGGTCGGCCTTCGACTTCATCGTGGCCTCGGTCCATTCGCGGTTCGGCATGGACGAGGAGGAGATGACCGCGCGGATTCTCCGCGCCCTCGACGACCCGCAGGTGACCTTCCTGGGCCACCTGACCGGGCGGCTGCTCCTCTCGCGGGACGGTTACAGGATCGACCTCGACCGCATCTTCGAGCGGGCGGCGGAGCGGGGAGTGATCATCGAGATCAACGGCAATCCCCGCCGCCTGGAGCTCGACTGGCGCCACATCGGCCGGGCCGTGGAGCGCGGGGTGCTCTTCAGCATTCACCCCGACGCGCATTCCATCGCCGAGCTCTCCCACGTCATCAGCGGGACGTGGGTGGCGCGGAAGGGAGGGTTGACGGCCAGGCAGATCTTCAATACGCGAAGCGTTGAGGAAGTCGAGGAGCACTTCGCGCGGAGGAAGGGCGACTAAGGTTCACTACCGCTTGGCGGAGACGATCACCACCAGCGCGCGCTGGCTTTCCGGATCGCGCGTGGCGCCGAAAATCAGCGTCTGTCCGAGCTTGAGGTTGAGCGTGGTCTTGTACAGCTCTCTGAGCTGATCGTCCTGAAGCCTGGAGAGCTTGAAATCGACCAGGGGGATCGAATCGCTGGCCGAGTCGTACTCGCCGAACCGGAAGTTCGCGCGGTAGCGCTCGCCGAGCTCGATGATGCCCGGCTCACCCTCGCGGCCGCTGATGTTCACGGCCCCGAGGCTGTCGAAGGAGTTGTAGCGGAGCATGGCCAGCTTCGGGGCCACGTCCTTCAGAGCATCGGGGACCCGGCCGCCCTCCGCAACGCGAGCGGCCGTCACCAGACGGACGCTGAGCTGAACCGGCTGGGGCGCGGCGTCGAAGCGGTGCAGTGCGGCGGCGATGTCCTTGAGGTTCTCGGTGCGATCGGTGATCACCAGCGAGTTCGAGGAGGGCTGGATGGCCACGGTGCCTTCCGCGCTCACCAGGGCCTTGATGGCCGCGGCGGCCTTCTCCGCCTGCCGGTGCTTGAACTGGTAGGTGAAGACCGACAGCGTCTTCTCCGCGGCCGCGGGCGCGGCCTGGTCCGCCAGCGCGGCGGCGCCGGAGAGCGAGAAGGCGAGCAGGGCGATGAGTGCGATTCGTTTCGTCATAAATCCACCGGCAGCGTTTCATCGAACACCATGACCACCCGCACGTCTCCCACCCCCTCGGCCGGCACCTCGATGATCGTTGCTGTCTCTGAGTGATACGTCTCCACGGCCGCGAGCGTCGTCAGGGCGGGCCGCGCCGCCGCCACGGGCGTGATGCCGGCGGGGGCCGGCGCCTGGGTCCGCTCCAACTGGTAGACGACCGCGCCGCCGATCAGGCCGATGGCGAGCGTGGCCGCGATGGCCAGCCGGCGGCTCCACGACGCCGGCCGGCGCTCCATCGAGTTCTCCGTGGACCGCAGCCGCACCTCGCGCATGACGTCGCCGACGAAGGCGTCGACGCCGCCGGGCGGCAGCAATTCCTGGCCGCCAATGGCGCGGAAGAGCGCGTCGGGATCCTCCGTGGCCACCGCGGCCAGACAGGCATCACAGGCGCGCAGGTGCTCGAGCACCGCCGGCTCGTCGGTCGAAGAGGGATACCGCACCCGGAACAGATCGCAGGAGATCATCGTCCCCTCCAGAGCTGGGCGTATTCCGGATACCGCTTCTGCAACTGCTGCTGCATCAGCTTCCGGGCGTTGAAGAGGTGGTTGCGGACCGTCGACTCGCGGCAGCCGAGGACCCTGGCGATCTCGGCGGAGGGGAGGTCTTCCATCTCGCGCATGATGAAGATCGCCTTCTGCTTCGGCGAGAGGACGGAGGAGACGTCGTTGAAGACGGTCTCGATCTCCTTGCGCTGCACCACCAGACCCTGTTCGGGGTCGGTGGTGGTCTTGACCAGGCGCAGGGTGGAGTTGACGGCGTTGTCGCGGGACTGCCGGTTCCGGATGAAATCGATGGCCACGTTCGTCACCATGCGGTACAGCCAGGTATCGAAGGCGTAGGCCGAGTCGTACTTGCCGAGGTTCTCCCACAGCTTGATGAAGACGAGCTGGGCGATGTCCTTGGCGTCCTCGGCATTGCCGATGATCCGGTAGCAGAGGGCGTAGACCTTGGCGGTCTTGCGCCGCACGAGCTGCTCGAACGCCTCGTCGTCACCGCCCCGGATCGTCTCCACCAGGAGCCGGTCGTCGGGCTGAACGGGGTCGTTGGTCGGGGTCATCAGGCGTAGTTCCGCGCCCATTCTGATCTAGTACGCAGGCGAGGCGGGAAACGTCCAACTTCGGCACGCCCTTCCCGCCGCTCCTGCTAGAATTTGACGCGTACATGAGAGTGCTGGTTATTGGACAGGGTGGCCGGGAGCACGCGCTCTGCTGGAAACTCAGGCAATCCCCCTCAGTCAAAGAGATTTACGCGGCGCCGGGCAACGCCGGGATCGCCTCGGTCGCGGACTGCGTCCCCATCGGCGTGGCCGACATCATCGAGCTGGCCGACTTCGCCGAGAAGCTGAAGATCGACCTCACCATCCCCGGTCCCGAGCTCCCTCTGACCCTCGGCATCGTCGACGAGTTTCAGAAACGCGGCCTCCCGATCTTCGGCCCCACGCGGCGGGCCGCCGAGCTGGAAGGGTCGAAGGTGTTCTCCAAGGAGTTCATGCGCAAGTACAACATCCCGACGGCCGAGGCCAAGGCCTGCCAGTCGGTGGACGAGGCGCATGCGGCGCTGAAGAAGAGCAAGTTCCCGGCGGTGATCAAGATCGATGGGCTGGCCGCCGGCAAGGGCGTGGTGGTGGTCAAGTCGAAGAAGGAAGCGGACGAGTACCTCCGCATCGTCTTCGAGGAGAAGCGCTTCGGGAACGCCGCCAGCCGGATCCTGATCGAGGAGTTCCTCGAGGGAGAAGAAGTGTCGTTCATGGTCATCAGCGACGGAAAGCGGTCCGTTCCGCTCGCCCCGGCCAAGGACTACAAGAAGGCCTTTGATGGCGACACCGGGCCGAACACCGGCGGGATGGGCGCGCACTCACCCGCGGTGGTCCTCAACGGCGAGACCGCGGCCGAGGTGATGAAGAAGATCATCATTCCCACGATTCAGGGAATGGAGGCGGAGGGGCGGACGTACACCGGCGTCCTCTACGCGGGGTTGATGCTCACCAAGTCGGGCCCGAAGGTTCTCGAGTTCAACTGCCGGTTCGGCGATCCCGAGACACAGGTCCAGATGCTGCGTCTCGAGGACGACCTGGCCGAGGTCCTGTTGCGCGTGGCCAGAGGCAACCTCGGCGATACGAAGTTGAACTGGAAGAAGGAAGCGGCGGCCTGCGTCGTGATGACCGTGGAGGGCTATCCGGCCGAGTTCGCCAAGGGACAGGAAGTGGTGATCGACCCGATCGAGGACGACGCGGTGGTGATCTTCCACGCCGGAGTGGTCAGGAAGGGGACGAAGCTGGTCAACATGGCCGGACGGGTGGTCAGCGTCTGCGCCAGGGCCGGCAGCCTTTCCGATGCGCTGGCCAAGGTCTACCAGGCTCTTCCGAAGGTCCGTTTCGAGGGGGCCTGGTACCGGCGGGACATCGGCTACCGCGCGCTCGAGCAGCTCGCCGCCTCGAAGTAGTTTGTGTCATCCTGAGCCGGCGCAGCGCGGCGAAGGACCCCCTGGGAACGATCCGCGGCACCGGCAGGGGATCCTTCGCCGCCTTTCGCGGCTCAGGATGACACGATGCCTCACCCGGCGCAGCGCGGCGAAGGGCCCTCGCGGCGAACCGCATCCGTCGGCAGGGGATCCTTCGCCGTCTTCGCGGCTCAGGATGACACGATGCCTCACGACCACGCTCATCACCAGGCGCGCAACATCGCCGTCTCGCGCAAGCTGATCATCGGCACGCTGGCCACGCTCGGCTTCGTGGTGATTCAGTTGCTGGTCGGGTACCTGGCCAACTCGCTGGCCATCATCAGCGACGCGCTGCACAACTTCACCGACGGGCTGGCGCTGGTGCTCGCCCTCACCGCGGTCCGGCTGGAACGGCGGCCGGCCACCGACGAGAAATCGTACGGCTATCACCGGGCCGGAATCCTGGCGGCCTTCGTCAACGCCGCGCTGCTGGTGGCGTTCACCGCCTACATCTTCATCGAGGCCGTGGAACGGCTGCGCAACCCGGCCACAGTCGACGAGATGGCCATGATCGTGATCGCCGCCGCCGGCATCGCCTTGAACATCGCCATCACCCTCTCCCTCCGCCGGGAGGGAAAGGAAGATGTGAACGTCCGCGGTGCCGTGGTCCACATGTTCGGCGACACGATCTCGTCGGCGGGAATCATCGTGGCCGCCATCCTGATCCGCGTGACGGGGGTCCAGCAGTGGGACGCGGCGGTGGCGTTCGTGATCGGGGTGCTCATCCTCTGGAGCGCCTGGGGAATCCTCCGCGAGACGGTGAACCTCCTCCTGGAGGGAACCCCGCGCGGGATCGATCCGGAGGAGGTCACGCGCTCGCTGGCCTCCCTCGAAGGGGTGCAGGGGGTCCATCACCTTCACATCTGGGCCATCGGTCCCTCGCGACCGGCGCTCTCCTGCCATCTGATGGTCGGGGACGTTCCGGTCAAGAGCACCGGAAGGCTCCTGGACCGTGTGAACGAGGTGCTGGAGCGGCAATACCGGATCGCGCATACGACGATCCAGTTCGAGTTTGCCGGGTGCGCGGAGGACGATCCGTTCTGCGTGCCGTACAGCGCCGGGACCACGCCGCGGTCGGAGGCCTCGCCTACCGGCCCTTGAAGCCGTCGGGGTAGCTGAACGTCACGGTAGCGCGGACCACTCCGAAAGGCAGGACCATGGCCAGGTTCGGAGAGAGGGTGTAGAACGGACGAAGGTCGATCTGGTTGCCCAGGATCCGGTTTCCCGACGTCGCACATTGATCGCCCATGCGCATCACGCTCTCGAGCTGGCGCCTGGGGCGCATCGATACGTACAGCTTCGACGTCTCCTCGCGCAGCTTGCCGTGAGGCCGCTGGGCATAGCTCTTCTGATACGAGGTGATGGCCAGATCTTCCTTCGCCAGCCGTGACGCCTCGTCGTACGCCCACGTCACCGTGGCCTGCCACTGAGTCTTGGGCGAGCCCTCGGCCGGGTAGCCCTCGTAGCCTCCTTCGATCGTGGCGCCGGTCGGCACGCCGTCCGCGTAGGTGTAGGCGGCGGTCATGCTGATCACGTGGTTGCACGCCGCCTGGTTCTGATAGGTGACCTCCTGCCGGCTGATCCGGCCCGAGGCGTCGAACGTGTAGCGGGACGTGTATTTCTGCCCATCGATGACGATGTCCTCGCCGTCGAGGAGCCATTTCCCGCCGGGACCGGCGTGCGCCTCGAACTCGAGCATCTCCCCTGTCGGCAGCGCGATGACCTTCTCGAGGATCTGCGGGCCCTGCACGTAACGGAGCTGATTGCCCTCCTGGTCTTCCCACCCGCGGATCATCTCGCCCTCGTAGGTCCACCCCTCGGCTTTCCGCGCCTCCTGAATGGAGCGCTGCAGCGAGGGCGAGTAACGCAGCGCCTCCCGGACCGTCCCGCCCGGGATCAGACAGGAAAGGGCATCGTTCTTCTGGAGGCGGTTGTCGGAGTAGTAGGTCGAGCGCGTGGCCGTGGCCCCCTCCACACACGGCCTGCTGTTCCAGACGGGAGAGGAGGTCAGGTAGGGGCCGCGCCAGCAGCGATGACACCAGGTGGAGCCTTCGTGCAGGCGATGACCACAGAACGAGCAGACGATCTTCGTGCGCATGTCCTCGATCTCGCCGTCGAGGGTGAAGATCCTCTGATCGACGGCGGCCTTCAGATTCGGGTCGAGCTCCAGCTCCGCGTAGCGGCGGTAACGCTGCACCGCTTTGGAGAGGTCCCCCTTCTTCTCCTGGACGACCGCCTGGTTGAACACCGCGGCGTCGTCGTTGGGGCGTCGCCGCTCGGCCTGCTCGAAGACCTTCAGCGCGGCGTCGAGGTCGTCGGCCCCATAGAGGAATTTCCCGCGGTTGAACAGCTCCGTGTACTCCTGATTGGCCTGGCGCGCTTTCTCCAGCTCACGCTGAAACTCCAGCTCGTACTGGAGCTTGGTGAGCAGAGGCTTTTCCACGCCGGCCGGGTAGAGCTGCGCGTAGCGGTCCACCTTCACCTGGGCCTCGGCGTAGCGTCCCGCCTTCGCCAGAACGAGGGCCATGTTGTAGAGAACGGCCGGATGGTCGGGGCGGACGGCGTCGGCTTTCGCGAACTGCTGGTAGGCCGAACCGTACTCGCGCAGCTCGAAGAACTTCATTCCGAAGAAGACGGCCTTATCGAACTCCTCGGCTGCCGGGTCGGCGGCGGGCGGCTCCTCGACGACCTCAACGGCGGCGGGCGGCTCCTCGACCACGGCAGGGGGTGGGGGCGGCTCCTGCGCCACGGCGGCGGGGGCGCCCAGGCAGAGGAGAAGCAAAGGAAGCATGCGCATCGGGCACCCCTATCGGAGAAACGAGTCCACCACCGTGATGAGCCAGAGCTGCTGTTCGGCGCTCGGCTGCGCGCGCGAGAGGAGCGTGTAGAGGGCACGCTTCTTCTGTTGTTCTGTGTACCGCCCGCCGCTGTCGCGGAGGACGCGCTCCGGCTCCGAATCGACGTCGCGGTCGGCCGGCAGGATCACGTCCGCCGGCCGGGTCGGCGACCAGTGCGGAGCGATCGAGTCGCCGAACAGGGAGCTGACCAGCGCAAGCCGATCCTCTTCCGACTCGGCAGCGCGGGCCGCCGCGGCCAGGCGGCTCCTCACACCCGACCCTTCGATGAGCGTGCGGAGGTTGGAGAGGACCTGCGTGCGCTGGAGCGTGGCCTCGAAGATGCGATGCTTGAGCCCCTCGTCGGTCACCGCCGCCGCGGCGCTGAGCACTTCCTGAATCCGGGCGGTCTCCTGCTCGATGAAGACCGCGGCGACGTCGGGATCTTCCGCGGCAGGATCGCCGTCGGCGGCCGATGCGAGCTCCTCCGTCTCCCCGGCGGCCGTCGCAAACGAGCTCCCCGAATCGACCGCGGCGAGCGGAAGATCGAGCGCCGCCACGACCGGCTTCGCCGCCTCAGCGGCCGCGGTCGAGCGGAGATCGGCGGGCGAGAGGCTCGCTGCGCTGGCCGGGCCTCGCGGCAGAGTCACGACCTTCGGAGCGCCGAGCATCGGAAGGGTCTCCGCTTGGGCGAGGAGACTCCGCACCAGCTCATCGGCGCTGGTGAGACCGGAGGCCAGGAGCTTTTCACGGACCCGGAGCCGCACGTCCTCCACCGCGCGAAGCTGCACGCCGCGCTGCGCGTCGTTCAGAAACGCCGCGTTCGTCGTCTCACGCGTCAGATCGCAGTGACACGGACCGAAGCGGTCGGCCTCGTAGTTCTGCTCGTTCCTCGTCTGCTTGAAATACTGGACGACCGCCTGATTGCGAACCAGGTGTGCCTCGAGCGCCTTCTCGCAGGCGGCCTGCGTGGCGAAGCGAGGCGTCGCCGTGGCATAGACGAAACCGCGCGGCTGGGAGCGGTACATCTGCACGTGGTAGTGGAACGCCTCGCATTCGCCAGGACCGGAGGAGGAGGCCGGCGGGCAGACCAGGACCTGCTGGGCGGGCAGGACGCCAACCCCGAAAAAACTCGTCACGAGCAAGGCGACGATGGGTTTCATGACCGAAGCTTCCAAGAGTATATATACGTCGTCGTGTAAGCAATTCGCCACGATCGGGCGTCTCTTCTCTCGACTGAAATCCGGAGGAGAACACGCCATGAACCGCTTTCTGATCGTCCTCACCGCCTCGCTTTCTCTCGCCGCAATCGCCGCCGCACCGTTCGTCTACGGCGATCCCCACCGCCCCGGACGCGGCCCCGGCGCGCGCCTCGGCATGCCGCCTCGCGACGGCGTCCCCGGCCCGCTGGCACACCTCCAGCGCCTCCGGGGAGAGCTCGGTCTGTCCGACGACCAGGTGGCGCAGATCTCGGCCATTCTCCGCTCCGCTCGCGAGCAGAATGCGCCCTACCGCGAGCAGCTCCGCGGCGGACGCGCCACCGTTTTCGAGGCGCTGCTGGCCGACCCGAACGACCTGGCCGCGGCCGAGGCCATCCTCGACCGGCAGGCTTCCGCCCAGCGGGCCATCAGGGCCAACATGATCGCCGCCACGTCCCGCGCCCTGAACATCCTGACCGCCGATCAGCGGGAGACGCTCTCCCGCCTCGTCGCGGAGCGGAAGACCAAGATGCCGAAGCGGCGATCCTGAAGGGCAGTGCC
>DATLEX010000165.1:0-13616 GCA_035525045.1 Thermoanaerobaculia bacterium
TCCACGTTCGGATTCGTCGCCACGATCACTTCCCGGACGCTGCCGTCCCGCAATCGCCCGAGCAGTCCACCGACGTCGATGTCCTGCGGACCGATACCCTTGAGGGGGGAGAGCGCGCCGAGGAGCACGTGGTAGACGCCCTTGTAATCGCGGGTCTGCTCGATGGTCGGGATGTTGAACGCCTCCTCCACCACGCAGATCAGCGACGGATCGCGGCGCGGGTCGGAGCAGATCACGCACGGATCGACGTCCGTCATGTTGTTGCAGGTGGAGCAGCGGATGATCTTCGATTTCATGTCGAGGATGGCCTGCGCCAGCGCCTCCGCCTCCGCGGCGGGGCGCTTGAGAAGGTGATAGGCCAGACGCGAGGCGCTTTTGCCGCCGATCCCCGGCAGCTTGGAGAGCTCGTTGATCAGGTTCGAGAGCGGAGGCGCGGTCATCAGAATTCGGGCATCTTCGTGCCCGGCGGCAGCATCGATCCGAGCTGATTCTGCATCGCCTCATCGACCTTGCGCGCGGCCTCGTTGACGGCGGCCTTGACCAGGTCCTGCAGCATCTCCACGTCTTCGGGGTCGACCGCTTCCTTCTCGATGACGATCGACAGCAGCTCCTTGTTGCCGGACATAGCGGCCTTGACCATGCCGCCGCCGGCGGTCCCCTCCACCTCGATGGAGGCCATGTTGCGCTGCATCTGCTCCTGCATCTGCTGGGCCTGCTTCATCAGTTGCTTGATGTTCATCGCTTCTCCTTCACGATCTCGCCGCCGAGGTGTTTGGCGAAGGCCTTCACGACCGGATCGTCGCGCAGCGGCGAGGTCTCCTCGGCGCGGCGCCCCGCCGCCTGCGGCTGCGACGCCGTTTCGATCAGCACCGCGGTCGGCGCGCCGTAGACGTCGGAGGCGCCTTGCTCGAGGTCGGCCCTGGCGTCGAGGAGCGGCTGCGCCAGGTGCGGGTCGTCGAAGACGAACACCAGGCGGTTCTCTTCCTTCCGGATGCTCTTCGCCCCGGCGAGGTAGCCGGCGAAGAGCGGGCGCGTCTTCCTGAGGTGCTCGACGAATGCCTGCGGATCGTTGGAGCGGGGCTCCCGGCTCTCGACCGCCGGCTCTCGCTGTGCCTTTGGCGCCTTGGCTCCGGGAGCCGAGACGCGAGAGCTGGCGGCCGGGGAAGAGCCGAGGACCTCCTCGACGGCCCGCAGCCGCGGGAAGGTGGCGGCTTTCAGGAGGGCGATCTCCACGGCGAGGCGCTGATGCTCGGAGCGGTTGACGGTCTCGTCGTCGCGCAACAGGAGGTTGGCAATCCGGAGGAGCTCCGTGTACGAGAAGCGGCCGGCGGCGGCGCGGATCGTGGCCAGGTCCTCCGGACTGGCGGAGAGCGCGGCCTCGCCCACTCCTCCGGCGATCAGCAGGAGATTGCGGACGAAGCTCAGCAGATCGCGGTAGAGCATCTTGAAGTCGCGGCCGGTGGCCGCCGCTTCGTCGATGGCCTCGAGGATTCCGGCGTGATCACCCTCGGAGACGAGAGTGAGCAGACGGGCGAAGAAGCTCGTCTCGGAGAGCCCCAGGACGGTGGCCACATCGGCGGCGCGGATCGTCCGGCCGCTGAAGGCGATGACCTGGTCCAGCAGCGAGAGCGCGTCGCGCATGCTTCCCTCGCCGCGCCGGGCGAGGATCTCCAGCGCCTCGCGGTCGGCGTCGATCCCCTCCCGGGCTGCGATGGCGGACAGGCGGCCGATCAGCTCCTCGAGCGTGATCTTGCGCAGCGAGAACTTCTGCACGCGGGAGAGGATGGTCTGCGGGACCTTCTGGATCTCCGTGGTGGCGAACATGAAGATCACGTGCGGGGGCGGCTCCTCGAGGATCTTCAGCAGCGCGTTCCAGGCAGGGGGCGAGAGCATGTGCGCCTCGTCGATGACGAAGATGCGATGGCGGTCGCGGGCCGGCTGGAACTGCGTGACCTCACGGAGATCGCGAATGTTGTCCACGCCGGTGTAGGTGGCGGCGTCGATCTCCCGCACGTCGAGATCGATCCCCTCGGTGATCTCCCGGCACATCGTGCACTCGTTGCACGGCTCGAGCGTCGGGCCCTTGGCGCAGTTCAGGGCCTTGGCCAGGATGCGGGCGCTGGTGGTCTTGCCGATGCCGCGCACGCCGGAGAAGAGGTAGGCGTGATGGATGCGCTGCTGCTCGATGGCGTTCTGCAGCGTCCGGACGAGGGTCTGCTGGCCGATGATGTCGGCGAAGGTCTGCGGTCTGTATTTGCGCGCGAGCGCCTGGTAAGCCATGGGAGAATTGAGAATTGAGAATTGAGAATTGAGAATTGAGAATTGAGAATTGAGAATTGAGAAAGGCCCGCTCGGAAGAGCCCAGGTTGACTGCGGCACGCAGGTTGAGCACCTTAACGCTGCTTCCTTCCGGACCTGACGTGGTTCGGTGCGCCTGCTGCACAGGACCCGGGCTCCCCCGAACGGGCTTTCCCGTCGCCGAGCTGGCGGAGAGAGTGGGATTCGAACCCACGGTACGCGGTTAACGTACACACGCTTTCCAAGCGTGCGCCTTAAGCCACTCGGCCATCTCTCCGATTGTCAAAGAATAACGGCGTGATTAATTGAAAATTGAAAAGCATCAAATAACAACATGCTTTATTGGTTGCCTTTCTCAATTCTCAATTCTCAATTCTCAATTCTCAATTCTCAATTCTCAATTCTCAATTCTCAATGGCGGAGAGGGAGGGATTCGAACCCTCGATACCCGTAAAGGTATAACGGTTTTCGAGACCGCCGCATTCAACCGCTCTGCCACCTCTCCGTACGTTCGCGTGCGCGCAACCGGCGGAAGAAACGCTGCAGAAGCTCCCGCGCCCGCCCCTCCTCGAACCCGCCGATCACCTCCAGACGATGGTTCAGCCGCGGGTCCTGGACCAGGTTGCCGAGGGAACCGCAGAAACCGGCCTTCGGATCGGGGGCGGCGAAGATCAGGCGCTCCACGCGGGCGTTGACCAGGGCGCCGGCGCACATGGCGCACGGTTCGAGCGTCACCACCATCGTGGTTCCCTCCAGCCTCCAGTCGCCGACCGCCGCGGCCGCCTCGCGGATCGCGAAGAGCTCGGCATG
Source organism: Thermoanaerobaculia bacterium (assembly GCA_035525045.1). Classification (GTDB taxonomy): domain Bacteria; phylum Acidobacteriota; class Thermoanaerobaculia; order Gp7-AA8; family Gp7-AA8; genus DATLEX01. Next base: position 3,109 of record DATLEX010000165.1, read on the forward strand.
GCCGAGCGGGTCACCCGATTCGCGGCGGTTGCGCCCGCGCCCGATGATCATCCCCTCGCGGTTCACCATCACCGCGCCGACCGGGATCTCTCCGTCCGCCGCCGCCTCTTCTGCAAGCGCAAAGGCCTCTTCCATCCACTGCGCCTGGTTCATCTGTCAAAGAGTACAACGGCGGGCTCTTCAGCCCGCCGTCACGATCAGGGATCTGGAATTGGTGCACCCACGAGGACTCGAACCTCGAACCTTCTGATCCGTAGTCAGATGCTCTATCCAATTAAGCTATGGGTGCGAGCACAGCGCGTTAACCACCTGATGCTGCCGTGAATTCCGCCGAGCCGGCGGCGTCGGGCGGGCGATTCTACCGGCCTCCGGATGGGCATGCAAGGCCTTCGCGCCACGGCATGAACTATCGCACCCAGGGGGGCGTGACCGCGTTGCGATTGCTGGCCAGGTACCACCGCTTGCGGTAGACTTATTGGTCCACACAGCTTTCACGGCGCTCACGGTTGGCGACTGCCTGCCCCACCCTTCCCCAGCCAACCGTGACGCCGTGATTTTTCCGGCGATGGAGCTCAACGACAAAAAACTACGATTCTTCGAGCGGACGATGCACACGCCGGACGACGCGGCCCACGGCGCGGCCCGCGCCGCGCTGCGGAATGCCTCCCGCGCCCTGATCCCGCTCCACCGCGCCCTCATCGAGGCGGCGAAGGCCGACTACGCCTTCGCCTACGAGCCGGTCGCCCATCCCACGCAGCTCTTCCGCCTGGTGAGCGAGCACCCCTTCTTCGCCTGGCTGAAGCCGATCACCGCCTTGATCGTGGAGATCGACGAGCTGGCCCGGCGCGACTTCGACCTGGCGGAGGCCGCGGCGGTCGCCGACCGCCTCGACCGGCTGTTCGGCCCGGTTCCCGATCAAGAGTTTGCGAGCCGTTACGTCCCGATCCTGCAGCGCGAGGTGGACGTCGCCGTCGGGCATGCCGCGGTCCGGAAGGCGGCCGCGGCTCTGCGCATCGACGCCTAGCGGTCCGGCGGTTCGCCTGGCGTCCCCGGCAGGACTCGAACCTGCGACCCACAGCTTAGAAGGCTGTTGCTCTGTCCATCTGAGCTACGGGGACGGAGGGGCAGCGCAATGGTAGCCGAAACGTGTATGACTCCCGGCAGCTTCCCCGCGTTACGATCGCTGCATGTCGGTCTTCTCGAACCCGGCGGGGCGCGCGGCGTCCGCCGCCCGCGCCTATGTCGCGGCCATCGTCGAGCTGGTGGGCGACCGCGACCCGATCGAGCTGCTCGCCGTCTTTCCGGCCAGGCTCGCCGCGGCGACCTCGAACCTCTCCGATGAAGCGCTTCGCCGGCCGGAGCGTGAAGGGAAATGGTCGATCATCGAAGTGACGAAGCATCTGGCCGACACGGAGATGGTCTTCTCGTTTCGAATCCGCATGGCCCTCGCTCAACAGAAGCCCCGGATCACCGGCTTCGATCAGGATCAGTGGGCGCAGCGCCTCGGGTATCGCTCGGCGGACCTCCACTCCACGCTCGAGCTGCATGCCGTGCTGCGCAAGGCGAATGTCGACCTCCTACGCTCGCTTCCTCCCGCCGCGCTCGAGCGTGTGGGGCTGCATGAAGAACGGGGAGAGGAGTCCGTGGCGTTGATGGTGAAGCTGGCGGCGGGACACGATCTGGTCCACCTGCGACAGATCGAGAGGATCGGGGCCGGACGAACGTGAGGGACATTGGTCGGGGCGAGAGGATTCGAACCTCCGACCCCCTGCTCCCAAAGCAGGTGCGCTACCAGACTGCGCTACACCCCGACTGACCGGTCAGAACGCCGCGTGCAACAGCAGGCCCGGAGGGGCCATTCCGGCGGGCGGGGCTACCCGACCCGCGCCGCGGGCGTGTCACCGCGCCGGGCGGGAAGGGCCTGCTCCCACCGCGTCGCATCGGCGACGGTGAGGATGAACTCGAACGCGGTGCCGTGCGAGCGGAGGCGGAGCGCCCGGGTCCCCTGCGGGACCGAATGCCCCGTGGTGAGCTCGTCGTCGTACTCCACCTCTTCCAGGCGCGGAAGGTCGAGGTTCGCCTCGAGGTCGGGATTCTCGTAATAGAAGGACGCCTCGGTGAGAGCGAGAGCGACCGGGATCCGCTCCCTCCCGCTGACGAGCTCGCCCTTGGAGACGATCCGGGAGCCTGCCCGCCGCTTCTCCATCATGTCGCTGATCTGGTCCTGTCGCCGGGCCCTGATGAAAAAGAAGATCAGAGCGGCGAGAACGATGAGGCCGACGACGGTGATGGTTCCGATCATTGGACAAACCTCCTCTTACTCGTGTGTAACGACACCCAGGCAAGAATGTAGTCCCATTGTTTACAAAAAGCACGGCTCTTCGCTGGGCATTAGAATGCGGGCCCATGTCGGAGGCCTCGCGCAAGACCCGTAACGAGCATTCAGCAGGAGGAGCAGTCATCGCCCTCCGGGACGGGGTGCCGCACGTGGCGCTGATCGCCACCCGCGGAAAGACCCGCTGGGGCCTCCCCAAGGGTGCGGTTTCCGCGGGAGAGACCTCTGAGCAGGCGGCCATGCGGGAGGTGCGGGAGGAGACCGGGCTGGAGGCGGAGATCATCCGGCCGCTCGAGACCATCGAGTACTTCTTCCGCGCCGGAGACACGCTCATCCGCAAGCGCGTCGATTTCTACCTGATGCGCTATGTATCGGGGGAGCTGGCCCCGCAGCTCAGCGAGGTCGACGACGTGCAGTGGGTCGAGCTGGGCGCGTCGCTCCAGCGCGCGAGCTTCGACTCCGAGAGGAAGCTGCTCGAGCTGGTGCTGCACGACTCTTCGCCGGACGCCTGGCTGATGGCTTCGAAGCCCGGCTAGCGGCCTTGCGCGCCTTGCGCGGAGCGGCCTTCGGCTTGGCCGCGCTCCTGGTGCCCTTTCCCTCCGGCCGGCCCGACTCCCGCGCCAGCCGCGCCGCGAGGGCCGGCGCCCTGCGGGCGGTCGTCTTGCGGCTGCTCTCCCAGACGCGGTCCGCGCTCACCTCTTCGACCCTCCTGTTCGACACCACCGAGCGGGGGGCGACCACCGTGACGTCGACGTCGGCATTCGCGAATTCGTCGCGGTGCTTGAGGAGCAGCCATTCGTTGCCTTTCGGCGAGCGGCCCTTCATGCGCACCAGGGCCCATTCGCCGAACATCTTCTTCCCGTACATCCGGAAGGTCAGCTTCCCCTGAGAGAGCGCCTTGACCGGATCGGGACCCGGTTCGATGAGCTCCCACGTCCCGTGGTCCCAGATGATGACCTTTCCCGCGCCGTAGTTTCCTTCCGGGATGACCCCTTCGAAGGAGCCGTACTCGTAGGGATGATCCTCGGTCATCATGGCCAGGCGCTTGACGGACGGATCATAGGACGGGCCCTTCGGCACCGCCCACGACTTGAGGACGCCCTCTATCTCCAGGCGGAAGTCGTAGTGAAGGTGCGATGCCTGATGCTTCTGAATGACGAACGAGGGAAGCTTTCGGCGAGGGCGCTTCTCCTTCCCTGCCGGCTCGGGAGTGGCGGCGAAGTCGCGCATGGAGCGGTATTTCGCGAGCGGGTCGGGCATGGCGGCGTGTTGCCACGCGTGCATTCGCCATTCCAAGGCATGGCTTGACGGAAAATATTGATCCTGGGCGACTTCCGGCCACGGCGGCGCTGATCTTGCATCGCCGCCTCCCGGCCGAGGTATGTCCTCATCGATTCGACGCATGCTGTGGGGCGCGTTCGCCGCGCTCGCGCTGTTCGTGACCGCGGGCGTGGCCGTCACCACGGCCATCCTTCAGCTCGAGAGACGCCAGGAGTTCCGGATCCTCGACGAGTCCCGCCCCTTGCTCGACGCGGTGCGGCAGATGGACGAGGAGATGCTGACCCTCGTCTCGGCCGCGCGGGGATACGTCCTGACCCAGCAGACCCAGTTCACCGAGTCGTACGACCAGGCTGCGCGGAGCTTCCAGAAATCGGAATCGCTGGCGAGGGAGCTGGCCCTCGACCCGCGTGACAGGGACATCATTCACGAGTTCGGTGAGCACTTCCAGGAGGTGAAAGGGCTGACCGACGCGCAGATGGCCGTTGCCCGCGAGGCGCAGCACTCCAAGGCGATCGAATTCGTGCTGGAGACGGCGCGCATCCGGCGTGCTTCTCCCGACTATGCCGGACTGGTGATCGACCATCAACGCAACGACGGCAACCGCCACCGCACCCGGATGGAGAACCTGCGGCAGTGGTTGATGGTCGGGACCATTCTCGTGGCGATCGTCATCATCGCCGGTGCGGCCGTGGCGGTGTGGCGGATCGAGCAGTCGCTCAGCGGGTCGATCGCCCGGCAGATCCGGCGTACCGAAGCGATGATCGCCGGGATGGGCGACGGGGTGATGCTCGTCGATGCCAGCGGCCTGACCCTCTTCATCAATGCCGCGGGGCGGGAGCTGCTGGGGCGGGCCGAGCTTGGCGTGCCCATCGTCCGGCACGCCGAGGTCTACGGGCTCCGCGACCAGAACGGCCACCCGCTCGACGCCAACCGCCTCCCCGCGGCGCAGGCCCTCGCGACCGGCCGCGCCGTGCGCGACGTCACCATGGTGGTTCACCGCGGGCGGATGAACGACGTGGCGGTGTCGATGAGCGCCACGCCGCTGCACGACGAGGGGAAGGTCTCGGGCGCCGTGGTGACGTTCCGCGACATCACCGAGCGCCGGCGTCTGGAGGAGGAGCTGCAACTGCAGGCCGAGCGGGCGCAGATCCTGGCCGATGCCGGCGCCTTCTTCGCCAGCAACATCGATCCGGTCTGGGTCACGCAGGCCATCGCCGAGCGCGTGGCGGAGGTCCTGGGCGACTGGGCCGCGGTGATCCTCAGGACCGAGAGCAAAGAGCTGAACGTGGCATCCATCCATCACCGCGACATGACCTCGCTCGGCCTGGCCTGGTCCTACATCTACCGGCAGTCGCTGACCGTCGGCGACGGGATCATCGGTCAGGTCGTGGCCACCGGATACCCCTCGCTGACGACCAACGTCGGCGATGTTCGCACGACACGGGAGGACACCACCTCCTACCACGCGCCGTCGATGCGGCTGGCGTCGCTGCTGATCCTTCCGTTGCGGACGCGCCGGGAAATTCTCGGCGCGCTGGTGATCGCCGCGAACGATCCGGAGCGGGCCATGACCGACGAGAAGCTGCCGCTGGCCGAGGTGCTCGCCGAGCGCGCGGCGCTGGCCGTCGAGAACGCGAAGCTCTACACCGAGCAGGTCGAGGCGCGTCAGAAGGTGGAGGACCTGTCGCGGCTGAAGGACGAGTTCCTCTCCATCGCCTCGCACGAGCTCCGGACGCCCGTCACGTCGATCAAGGGTTACACGCAGCTGGCCAAGACCCTCATCAGGGAGAACGACCTGGCCACCTCGGAGGAGTACCTCGAGATCGCCCTCGACCAGATCGACCGCATGTCCCGCCTGATCCTCGAGCTGCTCGACGTCTCGCGCATCGAGACCGGACGGCTGGAAATCCGCCGCGAGCCCATCGAGTGGCCGGAGTTCGTCCGGGAGGTCGTGCACCGCCACCATGCCGCGGTCAGCGATCGCCGCTTCCATCTGAACGTGCCCGAGGAGTCGAAGATCGTTGAGGGCGATCGGGACCGCCTGGAGCAGGTTCTGGGCAACCTGCTGGAGAACGCGGTGAAATACTCGCCGGAGGGGAGCGAGATCTTCGTGACGGTCGAGGACAAGGGCGACCTGCTCTTGACCTCGGTCTGCGACCGGGGAATCGGCATTCCCGCCGATGAGCTCACGCAAGTTTTCGAGCGCTTCCATCGCGGGAGGCAGGTCTCCTCCACCAACTACGGCGGCCTCGGCCTCGGCCTCTACATCACCAAGCAGATCATCGAACGCCACAGCGGCTCGATCTGGGTCGAGAGCGCGGAGGGGATCGGGACCACCTTCTACTTCTCGCTTCCGATCGCCAACGTCGTCGTTCCGGCGGAGCAGGCCGAGGCGGCCCGCACGTAGAATGTCGTTCCTCGCTGCGCTCGGATTGACATGCTCCTCTCTCTTCTCCTTGCCATCAGCGTCGCCACGCCCGACCTGCGCCTGGAGCTCGAGCGCCAGTCGCTGACCGGGACACACTCCCGCTACCGGCAGTACATCGACGGGTTGCCGGTGATCGGGGGCGAAGTGAACGTCACGCTCCGCCGCGACGGAACGCGTGAGGAACATCGCGCCCTGGCCCAGGCCGGGCCTCGCCCCCCCGTCCCGCCAGCCGCCGACCTGGTGTGGGTGAACGTGGAGGGCGCCGCCCGTCTGACCATCCGTGAGAGGGCGGATGGCGAGCACGGCCCCGTCGTCCGCTATGTCGATGCCGGGAGCCGCGTCCTGGTGCGCCAGGACGTTCTGGCCTACCCGAGCAAGCCGGCGTTCGTCTTCGATCCAAACCCCGTCGCCAGGCTCAACGCTCCCGATCTCCGCGACCAGAACGACTCGCCGGCCGCCGTCCCGCCGGAGGCCTACTCCCTCGTCGAGTTGCTCGACGTGAACGAGTCGGGACCGCTCGGCGGGCCGTGGGTGCAGATCGCCGATTTTCAGGCTCCCTTCATTCCGCCGGCCGACGCCTCCGGGCCGCTCTTGTTCGATCGGAGCGAGAGCGGATTCGAGGACGTGAACACCTACTACCACGTCGATCGATCGCAGCGGCACCTCCAGTTCCTCGGGTACACCGGCCCGCGGACGGTGGCGCCATATCCCATCGAGGCCGACACACACGCCGCCGGCGGAACCGACAACTCATTTTTCACCGCGTCCTCGATCATCGCCGGTCGCGGCCGGCTGCACTTCGGTACGGGCGGAACCGACGACGCCGAGGACTCCGATCTGATCGTCCATGAATACGCCCACGCCATCCATGAATGGATCGCGCCCGGAACTTTCCTCGGCTCGTTCGGGAGCGAGGCCCGCGCGATCAGCGAAGGGCTCGGCGACTACTGGGGTTTCTCGGCCAAATACGCAGCAGCGCTGCACAGCGGCCGCGATCCCTTCTGCTTCGCCGACTGGGACGCGCGCTGCTGGACCAACGCGCCGGCAGACATGTGCATCTATCCGCCCGGATCCGACTGCCTCCGCCGGCTCGACAGCCCGAAGCGCGTCGCCGATTTCATTCGCAGCGAGACACCCGGCACCGAGCATCGGAATGGCGAGATCTGGTCCGCGGCCCTGGCCGAGATCTTCACCGGGCTGACCCGCAGGCATGGCCCGGCCGAGGGAAAGCGGATCGCAGACACGCTGGTCATCGAGTCGCTCTTCGGCGCGCCGCCGCATCCCGGCTTCGCCACGATGGCCAGGCGGATGCTGGTCGCCGATCGATACGTCTCCGGCGGAGGAAACGGCGACATCGTCTGCGCGGCGATGTCCAGCCGCGGGATCCTCGATGACTGCGCCACCGTCCCGCGCGGGGAGTTGACGTACGTTCCCGGCGCCGGAAGCGGGATGGTCGTCCCCGACAATGACCCGGCCGGCATCACCCTGCGTGCGGTCGTCTCCGACAGCCGCCCGATCGAACGGCTGCTGGTCCCGGTCGACATCCGCCATCGCGGGAGGGGCGAGCTGCGCGTGACCCTCATCGCCCCCGACGGCACCACGGTCCGTCTCCATGAGACTTCCGGTGAGCGTGCGCCCGACCTGGTGACGACGTTCGGCCGCGACACCCTGCCCGTCGACTCGCTCGACGTGTTTCGCGGCCGCAGCGCGACGGGGGAGTGGCGCCTTCGCGTCGTCGACGCCGCGCCTGCCGACCTCGCCATGGTCGTCTCATGGGGATTGCTCATTCAGTTCGCCGGCGACGAGCCCGCTGAGCAGCGCCCAGCCATCGCCGGGAGGCGCCAGGTCGTTCCGGTCGCCGGCCATGGCCCCGGCGCGAACGCGACCTTCTTCCGGACCGACCTCCGGATGCTCAGCCGCGGCATCCGCGAGACGGAGGTCCTGCTCATCTTCACGCCGTCAGGCATGGATGGCCGGAACGACTTCGCGGCGGTGAGAACCCTGATCCGGCCGGAGGCCGTGCTGGTGCTCGACGACGTGGTGCGGACCTTGTTCGCTACGGCCGGCCCCGGGCAGATCGAGGTCGCCGGCGAGGTGATCGCCTCCACCCGCACCTGGACGCCGGGAGAGGGGGGGACGTTCGGGTTGTTCGCTCCGGCGATTCCGGTCGAAGAGGCCGTTGGAGAAGGGGAGACGAGCGCGGTGGTCCACCTGCTCGGAGGACCGGCTTTCCGCTCGAACATCGGGTTCGCCGAGGTGGCCGGCGGCTCCGGGCGGGTGTCGTTCCGGTACCGCGACGCGGCCGGGGAGATCTTGACCGTTCACCCGGTCGCGCCACACACCCATTTCCAGGCGGCCGTTCCGGCGGCGGCGTTCCAGGGCCCGGAGGACGATGTGCATGCCGCGGTCATCGTGGAAGGCGATGCCCGGGTGATCGCGTACGGGGCAACGATCGACAATCGCTCCGGCGATCCGATGTTCGTGCCCGCTCAGCGCGATCCCGCCGGAGAGCTCAGGCTGATTCCGGCGATCAGCGCGGGCGGCGTGGCGGGAACCGGGTGGCGTACGGAGCTGGCGATCGGTTCCAGCCGGAGCGGCATGGCGACGCTGACCTACGCGACGCGGACCGGGACGGAGACGAAGGACGTCGTGCTCGAGCCGCGTGTGCCGGACATCGTCGGAACCGCGTTCGGGCGTGGGGGCAGTCGGGGAACGCTGCTCTCCGCGACGGGGGAGGGCATCGTGTCGGCGCGGATCTGGACCGAGGGACCGAAGGGCAGCCATGGTCAATTCGTGCCGTTCCGCGCGCCGTCGGGAGCGCCGGTCCAGGATGTCCTGCACGTGGAGAGCTCGGAGGCCTTCCGGACGAACATCGGCCTGCTGACGGACGTCGAGTCGCAGGTCCGCGTCACGATTTTCAGCGCGGACAACGCGATCATCGGCACGAGCGAGCATCAACTCCGCCCGTTTCAGCTCGAGCAGTTCCAGGTCGTCCAGCCGGTGGTGAACGGGCGGGCGCGGATCGAGGTGATCCGCGGGCGCGTGTACGCCTACGGGTCGGTGGTGGACAATCGGACGGGGGACCCGATCTTCGTCCCGGCCCGGTGACTTATTTGCGCATCGGTGCCGAAACCCGTATTCTTCGCCGCCATGCCCGCGCATCCTCTTCCCGAGCCGCAGTCGCTGGCGCAGCTTCCCCGCGATCTGCTCGAGGAAGTGCTGCGCCAGCTCCGCAGCGCGCGCAATGACATCATCCGCTACGGCGTCTGGAACGTCCGGAATCTGACCGACGAGGAGTTCAACCGGACCGACGACCGCAAGCTCCTCGGCTACTTCCGGCAGGACCTGCTGGAGATCCGTTTCCTCTCCAAGGGGCGGCGCATCGACCTCGTGCAGCTCTGGAAGTGGTTCGACGACCAGATGAGCGGCACGGAACCGATGCTGGTCGACCGCGAGGAGGTGTTCCTCAACATCCAGGACAAGGACCTGGAAAAGGTGAGGAAGCGCGTGGCGGAGATCCAATCCTTCTTTCCGACGCTGCGCGGGGACGACCTCGACGCGTTCCGCCGGGTGAAATACAAGCTGCGCCGCACGGTGATGCGCTTGACCTACGACCTGCATCACATCTTCAAGCGGCTGGAGAAGTACCGCAAGAACCTTCTCGGCGGTGCCCTGGTGCCGCCGCGCGCCGACCGCATCCCGATCGAGACGATGGCGGAGATCCCCGAGCCACCGCCGATGGATGAGCACGAGGACGACGCCCACGCATAGGGGCCTCGTGAATCCCCTGCCGGCGGCATGCGTCACGTACTTGCGCGGGGGATTCCTCGCGCTCGGAGCCTGCCCTGAGCGAAGCGAAGGGGCGCTCGGAATGACACGAGGCCCTAGATCTCCACCACCGCCCTCTGCCCCTCGGCGACGATGACCTGGGCCGCGCCGGCGACCTCGTTTCCTGCTCCGAGGACCTGGAGCGTGTAGACGCCGGGTGCGACGTGGTCGAGCTGCGTCAGGCCGGGGCTCGGATCGATCGTGAAGATCGGGTTTCCGAATCCGCGGCTGTACTCGCGACCATCGGCGCCCACCAGGCGGGCGCGGCGCAACTCGCCTCGCTTCGACTGGATGACGATGGAGCCCCCCGGCGTCATCCCCACGGTGAGCGTGCCGGGAGAGGTGAGATGAATGTTCTGCGCGGCATACCCGGGGGCCATGACCACGGCGCGGTAAGTGCCCGCCTCGAGCGGGATCTTCGTCGTCTCGCCGCCCGATCCCCCGAAGCGCATCGGCGTGTCGTAGACGATGCGGTTCTGCATGTCGGTGACGCGCACGCTCGCCGCGAGGAGCCGGCCGTCGCGGGCGTCGACCACGCGCAACGTCACGCCCGGGTTGGGCGCCAGCTTGATCTCCACCTCCGCCGGGGCCTCGCCGACGGTCAGGTCGACCACCTTGGTCCCGTAGCCATCCGTC
>DATLEX010000198.1:0-4717 GCA_035525045.1 Thermoanaerobaculia bacterium
TGACCATGTGGTGCTCGCGCCGGAGGAGATTGATGGCGTCCACCAGGACGATGGCGTTGTTGACGACGAGGCCCACCAGCATGATCAGCCCCATCACGCTCTGGATGTTCAGCGTCGTGCCGGTGAGCAGCAGCATGGGGACGACGCCGATGAGCGCCACCGGCACCGAGAGCATGACGATCAGCGGATCGACGAGCCGCTCGAACTGGGCGGCCATCAGCATGTAGACCAGGGCCAGAGCCAGGAGGATGGCGATGGTGAAGTCGCGCCGCGCCTCCTGCTGCTCCTGATATTCGCCGCCGAAGAGAAGCGTCGAGCCGGAAGGCATCTCCATGCCGGCGAGGGCGGCGCGGATCCGTTCCACCGCCTCGCCCAGGGCAACGCCGCTCTCGAGGCTCGCGTTGATGTAGGTGACTCGCTGCCCGTCGACGCGGTTGATCTCGAGCGGTCCCCGGCTGCGCTCCCAGCTCACCACCGCGGAGAGGGGGACGATCCGGCCGGACGGCGTACGGAGGGTGATGTTGCGAAGGTCCTCCTGCGCGAGGCGGTCGTGCGGATCGAGGCGGACCACGATCGGATACTCCTCCCCCTGGTCGCGGAACCGCCCCGCCTCGACGCCCCCCACGTTCGCCTGGAGCGTGCGCGCGACCTCGCGTGTGGAGAGGCCCATCTCCGCGATCCGCTCACGCTCGAAGACGAGGTTCCGCTCCGGCCTCCCCTCCCGCCGGCTGACCCGCACGTCGGCGACGCCGGGAACGCCGGCCATGCGCACGCGCATCGCGGCGGCGGTGCGATCGGCGCGCTCGAGGTCCCAGTCGCGCAGCTCGATCTCCACCGCGTCTTCGCCCGCTCCCGAGCTGAAGATCCGCCGCAGGATCCAGAGTCCCGGCTGCGCATCCACCCGGATCTCCCCTCCCGGAACGCGGCCCTCCAGCGCCGTGCGGAGGCGGTCGGCCAGCTCCAGGGCCCCGACGCTGCGCCGGTCCGGCGGCGCGAGCTTCAACTCCACCTCGGCATCCCCGCCGCGCACCTCCACGGAGACCAGCTCCACGTCGCCCGGCGCGAGCACCTCCCGGACCAGCCCTTCCAGCTCCTCGACGTACGCGTGCATGACGGCGATGTTCGTCCCCTGCGCCATCTCCAGCTCCACGTCGATCTCGGCCGCCTCGGTCTGCGGGGCAAGCTCGACCGGGATCAGCGGCCAGAGGAGCAACGCCACCAGGAGCGCCCCGGCGACGGCCGCGAACACGCGGCCGCGGTGATGGATCGACGACCGCAGCCGCCTGGTGTACCAGCGCTCCATCCGCGCCGTGAGCGTGTGTGCCGCGGATTCACCCGACCCCGTGCGGAGCAGACGGGCCGCCATCACCGGAACGAGCGTCAGGGCCACCAGCAGGGAGCAGAGAAGGGCAAAGACCACCACCAGGGCCAGGGCCTGGAAGAGCGCGCCGCTGGTGGTCCTGGTGAAGACGACGGGGACGAAGATCACGCAGGTGGTCAGGGTCGAGGCGATGATCGCGCCGGCCACGTCGCGCGTGCCGCTGCTCGCGGCCTGCGCCGCGCCCGCGCCCTGCTCCTCCCTCTTCCGGACGATGCTCTCCAGGACGACGATGGCGTTGTCGACGATCATTCCGACGCCGAGGGCCAGGCCGCCGAAGGTCATCTGATTCAGCGTCAGGCCGCCGAAGTAGAGGAGGCCGAACGTGGAGATGACGGAGATGGGAATGGCCATGGCGATCATGGCCGTGCTGGCGCGGTTCCGGAGGAAGAAGTAGAGGACCACGATGGCCAGCAGGGAGCCCCACAGGGCCGAGTTGCGCACCGCATCGATCGACTGCCGGATGAAATCGCTCTGATCGGCGAAGATGGTCAGGTGGATGTCGTCGCGCTCGGCGTTGACGCGCTCCATCTCCCGCCGGATGGCCTCCGCCACGCTCACCGTGTTCGCCCCGCTCTGCTTCTGGATCCCCAGCGTGACCGACGGCACGCCATTGACCGTGGCCAGGTACCGCACGTCGGCGAAGGCGTCGCGCACCTCGGCCACGTCGCGGACGCGCACGGGGTATCCGTCCGCGTGCCGGACCACCGTGCGCGCGATCTCGTCCACGGAGCGGTACTCCCCGGTGCCGCGCACGTACAGATCGCTCAGCCCGCTCTTCACGTTCCCGCCGGGGAGAGTCACGTTCTCGCTCCCCAGGGCCTGCTGCACGTCCAGCGCGGTCAGGCCCGCGGCGGCGAGGCGGTCGCGGTTCAGATCGATGCGGATCTCCCGGTTCACCCCTCCCCGCAGCTCGATCGACCCGACGCCGGGGATCTGCTGGAAGCGCCGGGCCAGGTCGGTCTCCAGGATCTGCGTCAGCTCCACCAGCGGCCGCGTCGAGGTGGCGAACAGACTGACCACCTCGACGCGGTCGAGGTCGAGCTTGAGAAGCTCCGGCGGCTCGGCCTCCACCGGAATCTCGTCGCGGATCCGGTCGAGGGCGGCCCGGACGTCGTTCGCCGCCTCGTCGATGTTCGTCCCGCGGGCGAACTCGAGCCGGACCCGGCTCGATCCCTCCTCCGACCGCGACACCATCCGCTCCAGATTGGGCAGGCCCGATACGGCGTTCTCGATCGGGTTGGTGATGATCTGCTCGATCTCCGCCGGCCCCACGTTCGGATACCGCACCCGGACGGTGAGCTGCGTGAACTCGATCTGGGGGAGCAGGTCGACCGCCAGGCTGCGGAACGAGACGATGCCGATCACGATCAGCATCAGGTAGACCATGGAGGTGGCCACCGGACGCCTGATGCACAAGTCGGTGATCGATGCCATCGTTCCTCTCACCGCGCCGCGCCGCGGAGGTACTCCGTGCTGTCGGGCGGAACGGCCCCCTTGGTTCGCGCGATCTGCTGCTGCGTGGCCAGGAACTCCCTCACCAGATCCTCGCGCTGGAGCGTCTGCAACTGGACCACCCGCTCCCACGTGGCCGGCCGCACGCGCGCGCGCTTCGCCTCATCGCGGGCCAGCAGGTGCTGTCCGGACGTGACCACCCATTCGCCCGGCTCGATGCCCCGCACGCCGGCCATCCCCTGCCCGCGCCCGACGACCTCGACGCTGCGATGGGCCACGGGACGTGTCGGCGGATCTCCACTCTCCCCCTCCCCGAGGACGAAGACTCCCTCGCGCCCATCGGCCGGGTCCTCCCACAGCGCGCTCATCGGAATCAGCGTCGCCGGTTCGCTCTCGCCGTAGAGCACGTCGACGGTCACGAACATGCCGGGGCGGAGGCGCCCGTCGGGATTCGGGACGTCGATCTCGGCGATCGTGCTGAACGCGCCGCTCTCCAGGAAGGGGGAGATGCGGGAGACCGCCGCCCGGACCGGGTTGCCGCCGAGGACCGGCGAGCTGATGAGGACCGGGTCGCCCTTGCCGATCCGGCCGACCATCTCCTCGGTCAACGGCGTCTCCACGATGAGGTGCCGGATGTCTCCGAGGACGAAGAGGAGGGTGTCGCGTCCGGGCAGCATTCCCACTTCAGCGTTGCGCTGGCCGACCCAGCCGGAGACAGGAGCGCGAACCGTGGCGTTCGCCAGCGCGGCGCGCCGCTCGTGCTCCGTGGCCCGCGCCTGCGCGATCCGCGCCACGGCCTGGTCGGCCACGGCGCGCGCCCCGGCGAGCTGCGCCTCGAGCGTCTCGAGCTCGGCCGCGCTGATCAGCTTCTCCGCCGAGAGCGCCCGGGCCCGGCTCACCCGCGACTCCAGCTCCCCCACCCGCGCCTGCGCCTCCCTCGCCACGGCCTCGGCGAGCCGCACGTTCGCCGCAGCCTGGCCGAGCTGCTGGCGCAACTCGTCGTCGCGATGCCGCACCAGCGGGTCTCCCTTCGCCACCTGCTGCCCGCTTCGAACGTACACCTCGACGATCGGAGACTCCACTTCCGCCCGGATCGACACCTGATTCTCGGCCTTCACCCGCCCGCTGACCCGCTCACTCTGCGGGAGCCCGCCGCTGCGGGCCGGGACCGCCTCGACCAGGGGGACCGGCAGCCCCGCCGGCGCTTCCTCCCCGACGCCGCACGCCGTCAACAGGAGCGGGAGCAGCAGAGCAGCAGAGGGACGCATCATCGACCTGACAACCATGGCCGCGGCCATGTTCTTTCATCTGCCGCGCCGGCGGCAAGCGGCCGCCCCTCACTCGAACAGCGTGTCGACGTACGCCGCCGGGTCGAACGGGATCAGGTCGCCGGCCGACTCCCCCACTCCGATGAACTTCACCGGGATGTCGAACTGGCGCATGATCGAGAGGATCACTCCCCCTTTGGCGGTGCCGTCGAGCTTCGTCACCACCATGCCGGTGACGTTGGCGGCCTCCAGGAACGCCGCGGCCTGATTCACGCCGTTCTGACCCGTGGTGCCGTCGAGGACCAGCAGCGTCTCGTGCGGCGCGCCGGGCAGCTCCTTCTCGATCACGCGGCGCACCTTCGCCAGCTCCTGCATCAGGTGGACCTTATTGTGGAGGCGGCCCGCCGTGTCGATCAGCACCACGTCGGCGTTGCGCGACTTCGCCGCGGCCACGGCGTCGTGGGCCACCGCCGCGGGATCGGAGCCGGCCTTGTGCTTGACCAGCGGGACGCCGACGCGCTCGGTCCACTTCTCGAGCTGCTCGATGGCCGCGGCGCGGAAGGTGTCCGCCGCGCCGACGATCACGCTCTTCCCCTCCCCCTTCCAGCGCGAGGCG
>DATLEX010000211.1:0-6659 GCA_035525045.1 Thermoanaerobaculia bacterium
GGGAGCGCCTCGTACAGCTCCACGAAGGCGGCGTTCGTCCAGCCGAAGCCGACCTCGTTCGCGGCGTAGCCGAAGCGGATGGTCGCCTCCACGCGCGACTCCCGCTGCACCACGTCGTATTTCTCCAGCACCACGTTGTGCTCCAGGAACTCCTTCAGGATCATGGAGAGGAAGCGGGCGCTGATCCGGTCGGCTTCCCGGTGATAGCCGTACCGGCGCAGCCCCTCGATGGCGATCCACTGCATCGGGGCCCAGCCGATCGGCGCATCCCACTGGTTCCCGGTGACCGCGGTGGAAGTCAGGAGGCCCCCATCACGCTCGAACAGAGGGAGGGAGGCCGCCACGCGCGCGGCCTGCTCCTCTCCGGCGATGCCGGCGTAAAGGGGAAAGAAGGTGGTCACGTATGGATAGCGGCGCCGGCTCACGCGGCGGAAGTCGAAGTCGTAGTAGAGGCCGTCGCGCTCGTCCCACATCAGCGCGTCGATGGCCGCGGCCCGGCGCGCGCTGCGCTCCTGCCAGAGGCCGACCTGCTCCCGGTCGCCGAGGAGGCGGTGCATCTCGGCGATGTCCACCTCCATCTGCTGGAGGAGACAGTTGAGGTCGACCGGCAGCATGTCGAGGACCGCGGCGTTGAAGTGGCCGAAGCGGTTCGACGGATCGTGACCGCTCTCGCGCATGGCGCGGTCGGCCTTGAAGAAGCGCGGCGTGAGGCCGTCGGTGCCAGCGTCGTAGAACTCCGCCACGTCGTACTCCGTGATCTCGCCGGCACGTGTCCGGTAGAACTCCCGCACCCGGTCGTAGTGCGTGCGGCCATGCTCGTCGGCCTCGTGCACGAACACCTCCGGGGCGGGCCCTTCCCCCGAGTCGTAGTAGCGCGACAGCCCGGCCCCCCCGTCGTCGACCAGCCTCTTTCCGCTGGTCCAGTAGCGGTAGTACTTCTCGACCAGCGCCAGCGCCCGCCGGAGCCAGGCGTGGTCGCCGCTGCGGTCGAACGCCGCCAGGACCATCCGCGAGAGGAAAGGCGGCTGGGAGCGGGTGAGGTAATAAGTGCGGTTCGCGTTGAGCGCCGCGCCGTAGTGCTCGACCTGATAGAGCGCGTTCTCGACCATGTCGGATGCGAACTGCTCCTGGCCGTCGCGCATCAGCCCGATCTGGATGAAGTAACTGTCCCACCCGTACATCTCGTTGAAGTTCCCGCCCGGGACGATGTAGTGCCGCGGGAGGTAGAGCAGGCCGTGCTGCTCGATGTCCCGCCAGTGACGGGGGAGGGGGCGGATCTCGATGGCGTCGAGATCACTCCGATGACCAGCCACCTCGCGCAGATGCCGCTCGATGGCGCCGCGGTCCTCGTCGGTGGGAACGTAGAGCGGCGCCTTCCTGCCGGTCTCGGAGATCTTCGGGTCGACCGTGGCCCCGATGATGTCGCTGTGCGATCGCTCCAGCGTGGCCCAGGTCCGGCGGATGTAGGCGCGGAGCGCCGCCAGCTCCTCCGGCGTCGCGCGCGGTTGGCCGTCTGCCGGCATCGGCTCCTTTTACTGCAGATGACGGGTGGCGCGCCACCGCTTTTGCCACTAGACTCCCGGCCCGCATGACAGAACAGCTCCAACGACGATCGTTCATCGACCGCTTCCTCGGCATCATCGAGCGCACCGGCAACGCCCTCCCGCATCCCTCCACGCTCTTCCTGATCGCGGCGCTGCTGGTGGTCCTCCTCTCGGCCATCGTGGCCCGGTTCGACGTCAGCGTCACCCATCCCGGGACGGGCACGACGGTCAGCGTCGTGAGCCTCATGACCGTCGAGGGACTGCACCGCATCCTGACAGGGCTGGTGGGGAACTTCACCGGGTTCGCCCCGCTGGGGACCGTGCTGGTGGCGATGCTCGGCATCGCCGTGGCGGAGGGGAGCGGCCTGATCGCCGCGGCGCTCAAGCTGCTGGTGCTGTCGGCCCCGCGACGCCTCCTGACCTTCGCGGTGGTGCTGGCGGGCGTGCTGTCGAACACCGGGGGCGAAGTCGGATACGTCCTGCTCCTGCCGCTGTCGGCGATGATCTTCCTGGCCGTCGGACGGAATCCGCTGGCCGGCCTGGCCGCCGCGTTCGGCGGCGTCTCCGGCGGGTACAGCGCGAACCTGCTCCTGGGGACGATCGATCCGCTGCTGGCCGGGCTCTCGCAGGAGGCGGCGCGGCTGATCGATCCCGCCTACCTGGTCAACCCCGCCTGCAACTGGTACTTCATGGCGGCGTCGACCTTCCTGATCGCGGGCGCGGGGACGTTCGTCACCGAGCGCATCGTCATCCCCCGCCTCGGCGACTACAAGGGAACCGAGACCGCCGCGGCGATGGAGGGGATCACCCCGCAGGAGAAGCGCGGACTGCTCGCCGCGCTGCTGGCCGCCCTCGCCTTCGTCGGATTTCTTTTCGCCGGCACGTTCCCGGCCGACGGATTCCTGCGCGATCCGACGACGGGCGACCTGCTCCACTCGCCGTTCATGAGGGGCATCGTCGCCTTCATCTTCTTCGCCGGCGTGCTCACCGGCCTGGCCTACGGGCTGGTGGCGGGAACGATCCGGAACGACTCCGACGTGATGCGGTCGATGGCCAAGTCGATGGAGACGCTCGGCGCTTATCTCGTGCTGACCTTCTTCGCCGCGCAGTTCGTGGCCTTCTTCAACTGGACCAACCTCGGCCTGGTCGTGGCGGTGGAGGGGGCGGCGATCCTGAAGGCCTCCGGCCTCGGCCCCATCCCGCTGATGATCGCCTTCGTGATCCTCTCCGCGACCATCAACCTGACCATGGGCAGCGCCTCGGCCAAGTGGGCGATCATGGCCCCCGTCTTCATCCCGATGTTCATGCTCCTCGGCTATTCGCCCGAGCTGACGCAGGTCACCTACCGCATCGGCGACAGCGTCACGAACGTGATCTCGCCGATGATGTCGTACTTCGCCCTGATCGTCGCCTTCATCCAGCGCTACGACCCGCGGGCGGGGATCGGGACGCTCGTGGCCACGATGCTGCCGTACTCGGTGGTGTTCTTCCTGGTCTGGACGGCGCTGCTGATCGTCTGGACGCTGCTGGGGTTGCCGCTCGGACCTGGGGCGCCGATGAGGTTGCCGGTGGCAGGGTGAGCGGCCACAAGATTTCCTGATTGTCGTGGACTCAGGAGACGAGCAGGATGCACGATCTCGAAATTGACGGACCGGAAGTCTGCACAGGAGAGCGATTATCTGCCGCGCAGACTCCTGGATCCAGGAAGAGGAAAGGAGAATTGCCATGGACTTGTCGACGATGAACTGGTTCGCCGTGCTCGCCGCCGCACTTTCCGCATTCGTTCTGGGGGGCGCGTGGTACTCGCCACTCCTCTTTGGCGGCGTCTGGATGCGGGAGAATCGATTCTCCGACGACGATCTGAAGCGAAGGAACCTGGCGAAGGTGTTCGGCCTTTCTTTCCTCTGGACGCTGATCATGTCGGTCAATCTCGCCTTCTTCCTCAACACGCCCGATACGACCGCCGCCTGGGGAGCGACGGCGGGCTTTCTCGCCGGTTTCGGCTGGATCGCGATGGGGATCTTCATCATCGGACTGTTCGAGTCGCGTTCGGCGCGCTACATGCTGGTGAACGCCGGCTACATGGTGGCGGCACTGGTTCTGATGGGGGTGATTCTCGGACTCTGGCGCTAGCCCGCATCTCTCACCAGCTCTCTACTGCGGCGACGGATAGCGGCGCGGTCCTCTCGCTGTTCTTGGTCATGCAGATGACCGCTCGCGTGGACTGGGGAGGCCGTTCGAGCCCGGCGGTAAGCTGAGACCTCCGCACTCTCCTACAATGGCGCCCATGGTGCGATCGCTGCGGTTGCTCCTGGTCATCCTCCTCGCCGGTTGCGCGTCGAGCGCGCCGCAGCAGCCGCTGCGCGTGCTCGTCTACAACATCCACGCCGGGCGCGACGCGGCGGGGGTGGACAACCTCGAGCGCGTCGCGGCGCTCATCAGGGAGACGCGCGCGGACCTCGTGCTGCTGCAGGAGGTCGATCGCGGGACGGCCCGCTCGGGTGGCGTGGACCAGCTGGACGTGCTGACCCGTCGCACCGGCCTGCACGGGGTGTTCGGGAAGTCGCTCGATTATCAGGGAGGGGAGTACGGGATCGCCATTCTCTCGCGCTGGCCGGTGTCGGGCAGCGAGATCGTGCCGCTGCGGGTCGATCCTCCACAGGCGCGCGCCGGCGGGGCGATCGAGCCGCGCGTGGCCCTCGTCATCGAAACCGAAACGACGGCGGGGCGGCTCACGATCCTCAACACCCACCTCGACGCCTCCGGCGCGGAGACGTACCGGCTTCAGGAAACCGAGGAGGTGCTCCGGACGCTCCGGCGCCGCCCGGTCGATCTCGCCGGCGGCGACTTCAACGCCGAGCCGCGAAGCCGGGTCTACGCGCAGCTCACCGGCAGCGGTCTCCGCGACGCCTGGATCGATTGCGGTGCGGGAGCCGGCCTGACGTTCTCCGCCGCCGCTCCCGTCAAGCGGATCGACTACCTCTTCCTCGGTCCGAGGGCACGATGCACGTCGGCGGCCGTGCTCGAGTCGGACGCGTCCGATCACCGGCCGGTCCTGGTGCAGGTGACGGTCGAACGGTGATCACGCCGGGCGCTGCATCACCAGCAGGAAGCGCCGGATGCGCGCGGCGTTGGCGCCAGCGTCGCTCCGCCCCACGCGCGAGGTGGAGCGGAGGTCGATCCGGCTGCCGCCCCGATCGGGGCGGACGCGGATGGCCACGTCGTCGCGGAACCCGAACCACGGCGTCGTCGCCGTGGCCTCGATGATGCCCTCCCGCTCGTCGACCGCCACGATCTGCCATCCCATCCCGCGCGCGACATCCAGAGCGCGCCCGAATGCCTGCTCGGGCGGATCGGGAACGACCAGCGGCTGCAGATCGGAATAGGCGGCGCGGTGCTGAGCGGCGACGGCGGGGTCGATGGCTTCGGGGACGGGGTTCGCCCGGCCACCCCGCGCGGCGAGGGCCGCCCGGAAGCGCGGCGGCTCGTCGAGGTCGGTGGTGATGTCGTGAATGGCCGGGACGCGCCGCGCACCGACGATGGCCCACGCCGGCAGGAGCAGCGCCGTGACCCCCACCAGCACCGCCATCGAGCTCGCGCGGGCGGCGGCGGACCCGCGCGGTGCACGATGCCCGGCCAGCGCCCCCAGCAGCGCGGCCACCAGCCCGAGCAGAGCGGCGAACGCGAAGAGCCTCAGCCCCAGGCGGAAGTCCCACCACCCCCAACGCGTGCCGGGGCCGGAGAGGGCCAGGCTGACGACGGCCGACAGAGCGAGCAGAGCTGCGATCTTCCAGAGCACGGCGCGATCATATGATGGGGTGAGATCTCGGGGCTCGGGCGTGGCTGCATATGACCCTCGAGCGCTTGGAATGACAACAAGGGGGGTATGGTTGAGGGAGCACATGAAAAAGGTACTTCTGCCTGCTCTGCTGGTCCTGCTTGCCGTCCCCGCTTTCGCCGATGCCGAGCGCGATCCGGTGAGGAAAGTCGAACCGAGCAAGGTCTGCATGATCAACGAGCAGTACATGAATCAGGAGCAGATCCCGGTGGAGATCGACGAGAAGACGTACTACGGCTGCTGCCAGATGTGCGTCGACCGCCTGAACACCGACGAGAAGTCGCGCTTCGCCGTCGACCCGATGACGAAGAAGAAGGTCGACAAGGCGAAGGCCGTGATCGGCGCGCTGGCCGACGGGCGCGTCTTCTACTTCGAGAACGAGAAGAGCCTCGCCGCGTACAACGCCATGCTGAAAACGCAGGGGTGAGCCCTCGGCTTCACACCCGTACGTATTCGTAATCGACGGGCAGACTGTTGATGCCGCGGTCGGGGGGGGCGATCCAGCCGGCGATCTTTCCCGGGTCGAGAACGGGCTTCATCATCGAGGCGACGAAGGCCTGATCGTCGGGTGTCGGGATCCAGGTGGAGATGCCGGCGGCGAACGCCTCCGGCGAGATCGGCTGCCCGGCGGGATCGGTCGGAACGTTGGCCCAGTTTCCGACCGTGCGGCGGAAGCGGGAGCTGGGGAGGCGCAGCTCGAAGCGGATGCCCCCCTTCCCGATGATCTTGTTCCACCGCTTCACGCCGTTCTCGCAGTCGCGGATGTAGGCGTTGCGCACGATCTCGTTCATGGCGTTGCGCATGGAGACGACTTCCTTCTTCACCCCACCCTTGCCATCCGGCACCTCCAGCTCGTGCTGGCCGTTGGCGAGGTGATCGTCGTACAGCGCCTCGTCGGGACGTCCCTTCAGACCGTTGGCGAAGTAGCTGGCCGCGTTCGACGACACCTCCGAGCCGAAGAGGTCGAGCGCCGAGCTGAGCCAGAAGTTCAGGTACTTCTGGATCGTGGGGAGGTCGATGGCGCCGGCGGCGCGGATTTTCTGCGGTTCTTCGGTCCGCAGCTCGTTCATCACCTCCACCGTCCGGCGCACGACGCGGCCGATGCCCGTATCGCCGACGAACATGTGGTGGGCCTCCTCGGTGAGCATGAACTGGCAGGTGCGCGACAGCGGGTCGAAGCCGCTCTCGGCCAGCGCCTTCAGTTGGAACTTCCCGTCGCGGTCGGTGAAGTAGGCGAACATGTAGAAGGAGAGCCAGTCGTTGATCGGCTCGTTGAA
>DATLEX010000212.1:0-5887 GCA_035525045.1 Thermoanaerobaculia bacterium
CGCTGCTGCCGTCGCGGTCCTATAGTCGTCCGATTCGTCCATCGAACCCAACACACGACTGAACGCTGAAAAGGCACAAGGGGATGTCATGCGCCATTTGAGGTTCGGGCTCCTGCTTCTGGTCCTCTCTGTTCCCTCCGTCACCCTCGCGCAGTCGCAGGCCACGACCGGCGTCATCGAGGGGGTGGTCTCCGACGGCAGCGGCGCCGCGCTTCCCGGCGTCACCATCACTCTCCGGAACGTGGAGACGAATTACACGCAGAACCTCGTCACCGACGGCGCCGGGCGTTACCGGGCCGTCCTTCTCCCCCTCGGCCGGTACGAGATCACGGCGGCGCTGCAGGGATTTGCCACGCGCGTGCTGCGCGGTTCCGAGCTGCGGGTCGGGCAGACGCTCACGGCGAGCGTGACGCTGACCCCGGCGGCCGTGGCCGAGTCGATCGTCGTCACCGCCGCCGCCCCGCTGATCGAGACCGCCCGGACGGAGGGCTCGGTCCGGATCGACCAGAGATCGGTGGAGGGCCTGCCGAACAACGGGCGGAACTTCCTCGACTTCACCAAGCTCACGCCGGGCGTGACCATCGTGCAGGGGCCCGATGGCGACGAGCTGTCGATCAACGGGCAGAAGGGGATCTCCAACAACGTCTCCGTCGACGGGGCCGACTTCAACACCCCCTTCTTCGGCGAGCAGCGGGGCGGGCAGCGCCCCGCCTTCACGTTCAACCTCGACGCGGTGAAGGAGATGGTGGTCATCGCCGACGGGGCGAACGCCGAGTTCGGGCGCTCCCAGTCGGGCTTCGTGAACGTCATCACCAAGTCGGGGACGAACGAGATGAAGGGGACCGCGCACTTCGTCTTCAAGAACGACTCGCTCAGCTCGAACGCCAAGCGCGCCGACGGATCGGAGGCTCCGAAGTTCGATTCCCGGCAGGTCCAGACCGGATTCACCCTCGGCGGCCCCTTCCAGCGCGACCGCCTCTTCTACTTCCTCGCCTTCGACCTCCAGGACGCCAGCAGCACCAAGCAGACCGACCCCGGCCGGATCGAGCAGCGCGTGGTCGACGCCTTCGCCGGCCTCGGGAGCCCGAACGAGAACGGGCCGATCGATCGCACCAACGACGCCCGCGTCCTGCTGGCGAAGGCCGACTGGAGCGCCAGTGCCCGCCATCTGGCCACCCTCCGCTACAACTACACCTGGTCCGAACAGGTGAACGGGACCTTCGACGTCGATTCCTGGGGACGCAGCGCCAACGCCATCGAGAGGGACGACTCGAATGCCGTGACCGGCTCGCTGATCTCGACCCTCAGCATGAACCTGCTGAACGAGTTCCGCTTCCAGAGCGCGCGCGAGAATCGCCCCCGCCCCTACAACGGCCCGAACATCACCGGGCAGAACCGGCCGCTCCCCGACACGGCGTTCGACTTCGGGCGCGGCTACCGCTTCGGGATGCCCTTCTTCATCCCGGTCGAGTACTACGACACGCGCATCCAGTTCAACGACAACGTCTCCTACATCCGCGGCGCCCATTCCTTCAAGGTCGGCGTGGAGTACAACCGGGTCGACTCGGTGCAGACCTTCATCGGCTTCGCGAACGGGCGCTACATCTTCAGCTCCACCGACGGCTTCCTGAATTACCTGCAGAATCCGAACTACGTCGAGTGCTCCGACGGCAGCTCCTCGGCGACCGGCGTCTGCGCGGCGGGGGCCTCCGTCGTCGGCCCGGTCCTGCTCTACCTCCAGCAGGCCGGCGTGGGCGGCATCTCCGTCGAGGAGGCGGGGACGCAGAGCATCCCCCAGACCGAGCCGGCCATCTTCGTGCAGGATAGCTGGCAGGCCACCCCGAACCTGAACGTGCAGTACGGCCTCCGCTGGGAGGCGCAGCTCCAGCCCGACCCGATCACCCCGGCGGACCAGGTGTTCTACGCGCCGTTCATCGGCCAGACCAGGAACGGCCAGGAGTTCCCGTCGAACGGGAAGATCCCGTCCGACACGAGCATGTGGCAGCCGCGCCTGGGGATCGCCTGGAGCCCGGGCGGCGACGGCAGCCGGGTCCTGCGTGCCAGCGCGGGCATCTTCAATGGCCGCGTCCCCGGATTGACGCTGGCCTCCTCGCGCTCGACGAACGGCAGCCGCGGGCAGACCATCTTCCGCAACAGCGCCCTGACGCCGTTCCTCGGCCCGGTGCCCGCTTACCCGAACCTGATCCCGGCCTCGGAGATCTCCGATCCCTTCCGCCCCGACGTCTTCGTCTTCGACAAGGACTTCCAGAACCCGCGAACGACCTCGGCGGCGTTGTCGTGGGAGCACGAGATCGTCCGCGACTATGCGCTGCTCGTCAAGTACAACTACGCGAAGGCGGACAACATCACCCGCTTCGTCAACCGCAACGATCCTCTTCTCGGCTCGCCGTGGAGCACGGGACTCGGCGCGGACGGGCAGAACGGCATCGGGACGCTCACCACGGTCGAGTCCACCGCCAAAAGCCTCTACCAGGGCATCACCCTCGGCGTCACCAAGCGGCCCTCTCACAACCTGCAATTCCAGGCCTACTACACCTACTCGCGCGACAAGTCGGACGACGACAACGAGCGGGATCCCTTCTCCTTCCGCTATGCGAAGGTCACCGACCTCGACGCGGAGTACAGTTGGTCGGACCGCGACCAGCGCCACCGCTTCAACGGCTGGCTGCTCTGGAGCGCGCCGCAGTCCTTCGACGTCAACGTCCGCTATTCCTACCGTTCGGCGCAACCGAAGTCGATCACCGCGTCGGGAGCCGATGCCAATACGCCGCAGGACCGCATCAACCCTGACGGGAGCGTGACGCGGCGCAACCTCGGCCGCAAGGACAACCAGTTCTCGTCGCTCGATCTCCGCATTGCCCGCCCCATCAACTTCGGCGGGATGAGGCTCGAGCCGGCCATCGACGTGTTCAACGTGTTCAACAGCAAGAACCTTCGCCGGCCCGAAGTGACCAACCTGATCTTCAACTTCGACGGGACGGTGCAGAGCGGCGTCGGCGACCCGCGCCAGATCCAGCTCGGCCTGCGGGTGATCTACTGATCATGGGAACGCAGCCTGTCATCCCGAGCTCGTGAACGGCGCCGGGCGCCGGTGAAGCGGAGATGAAGGTGGCCCTCTCCCGCAAGCGGGAGAGGGCACGTTTCATTGGCCATCGGAATGACCCCCTCTGCGGAAGAGGAAGCCACCGATTCGGGTTGAATTCCGCTCCAGAGATGAATTACCTCGCTCGCACCTTCGACATCGGCGGCATCCGCATCGATCCGCCGCTGGCCCTCGCCCCGATGGCCGAGGTCACCGACACGTACTACCGGTCGCTGATCAAGGAGCTTGGGGGGGTGGGGCTGGTGGTGTCGGAGTTCATCTCCGCCGAGGGGCTGACTCGGAAGAACGACCGCAGCCACCAGATGCTGGCTTTCGACGAAAGTGAGCGCCCGGTGGGCATCCAGATCTATGGAGGCGACCCCGAGCGGATGGACGACGCCGCGGCGATCGTCGAGGCCCGGGGCGTCGACCTCGTCGACATCAACATGGGCTGCCCGGTCAGGAAAATCGTCAACAGCGGCGCCGGGTCGGCCATGCTGAAGGACTTCGACAAGGCCTCGCGCGTGGTGGAGAAGATCCGCAAGCGGGTGAAGATCCCGGTCACGGTGAAGGTTCGCAAGGGGTGGGAGAGCGACGATGTCCTGCCGCTTCTGAAGCGTTTCGAGGAGATCGGCGTGGCTTCGATCGCCATTCACGGCCGGACGCGCAGCGAGGCGTACACGGGTGCGAGCGACTGGGCTTACATCGCCGGGGTCAAGAGCGAACTGAAGATCCCCGTGTTCGGGAACGGCGACGTGAAGACTCCCGCCGACGCCCTGCGCATGTTCGAGACCACCAACGTCGACGGGGTGATGATCGGCCGGGCCGCGCTCCACAATCCATTCATCTTCCGCGACATCCACACCCACGTTTTCGGCGGCGCGGTGGTCGGCAACGAGATCGCGCGGCGCATCGAGGCCATGCAGCGCTACCTGTCGAAGATCGACGGCGCTCCGCAGATCGAGAAGTGGAAGCTGCACAAGGCCCGTACCGTCATCGGCTGGTTCTCCAAGGGGATCCCTCACGGGAAGGACATCCGTACCGGGCTGCAGGACGTCACCACGGTCGCCGATGTGCAGCGGCTGCTCGATCGCGCTCGCCAGCAGATGGCGGCTTGACCGTTCACCGGAAAAGCTTCCCGCTGCTACCCTCGACGCCATGCCTTTCCCCGACCACATCGAACGCGTCCTCGATGCCTTCGGCGTTCCCGCCGACACGAAGGCGGCGCTCTTCGATCTCTACCTCTCCATGGGCGCCGAGGCGCTGGAAGTCTTCAGCGACATCGCCGAGACGGTCTCCTCGCCGGCCCTTCTTCGCCCCGACGACACGCTGCTGATCCGCGAGCAGGTCGTCGACCGCTATCTGCGCAAGAACCATCCTCGCTGGATGGAGGGAACGCCGACGCCCAGCCTCTGGTATCCACGGCTGCTGCAGGGGCGCGCCTCCGGGCTGGCCACGCCCCTCGGAGGCTTTCCCGACGCCGCTCGCGCCGCGGTCGGAAGCGACCAGCCCCTCCCCGACGGAGTCCTGATGCTCGGCCGGAACGCCCACTACGGCGGGCGCGACGCCACGATCTCCTTCGACGTCGTGCCGGCCGATCTTGACGAGGCCATCGCCGTGGGCCAGGCCCAGGGGCAGCAGCACACGCTCCCCGGCTCGGTCGGCGAGACCAGCGGTACGCTGGACGGCGAGTCGAACGTGGCCCTGATCTGGGAGATCCAGCCGAACGTCTACAAGCCGGCCGGCGAACGCAACCGGCCCATCTCCAGGATCTACCGGCGCCACCGGAACTGGCACCTGGTGACGCTCGCCTCCGCGCTCTCCTGGCTCCGCGAGAAGGCCTGCACGATCTACATCCTGCGTGGGGAGGCGCTGGCCACGACGCACGAGGTCAATCCCGCCAAGCCGGTCTCGGAGACGATCGTGGCGCTGCACAACCGGACCGTGGAGCAGGTGACGGGCACCCTCGGCCTGTCGCTCCGCGAGACGGCCGTCGACGACGCGCACGTCCTCATCAACGCCGGGGTCATGAATCATGCGCTGTCACTGCACGTGGCCGAGCACGGCGCGACCGGCGCCATCTGGCGGGTGGTGTAGCGCAGCCGCCGGAATGGGACGGCCGCACCGCCCGTTGCACATCTGCCGATGTCCGCAATCGCAGAGGAAAAGCCGCTCCGCCGCGTGGGGATGATCTCCCTCGGATGCCCGAAGAATCTCGTCGACGCCGAGATCATGCTCGGGCAGCTCCGGGAAGAGTCTCACGTGGCGATCACCAACGACCTCGACCAGGCCGACGTGGTCATCGTGAACACCTGCGGATTCATCGACGCCGCGAAGCAGGAGTCGATCGACACGATCCTGGAGATCGCCGGCCGGAAGGGGAGCGGCGTGGAGCGCCTGATCGTGACCGGCTGCATGGTCCAGAAGTACCGGACCGACCTGCAGGAATCGATTCCGGAGATCGATGCCTTCGTCGGCCTCGATCACCTGGAGGCCATCACCGCCGCGGTCACCGGCGATGTGGACGCCGCCCCGGCCAGGCGCAAGATGTCGCAGCGGCTGTACGAAGACCTGCCGCGTGTCCTCACGCAGGGAACGGCGCACGCCTATCTCAAGGTGTCGGAGGGCTGCTCGAATCCCTGTACCTTCTGCGCGATCCCGCAGATGCGCGGGAAGTTCCGCAGCCGGACGATCCGTTCGCTCGTGCGCGAGGCGCAGGCCCTCCAGCAGCAGGGTGTCAAAGAGCTCTGCCTCGTCGCGCAGGACACGACGCGGTACGGGCAC
>DATLEX010000216.1:0-6910 GCA_035525045.1 Thermoanaerobaculia bacterium
GTGCCCGGCTTTTGGCGTTGAACTCTGAGAGACGAATCCTCAGACTTCGGCCGGGTCGATCGGTGGGACGTGGTGAGGGCCGAAGGTCATGGAATTTGAGAGTCAAAGACCGGGCTCGGGCTCGGGCTCGGGCTCGGGCTCGGGCTCGGGAACAAGCTGTTTCTGAGATCGTGAATCAGGGGGCGCCGGTCAGCAGCGGATACGGGTCGACGGCCTCCCCTTTCCACCACTCCTTCGTCGGCGGAAGGCGCGTGACGGCGAAGTGCAGGTGAGGCGCATTGGGCGGCGCGTTTCCGGACGTGCCGACGTAACCGATGACGTCGCCACGCTTCACCTCCATCCCCTCCTGAACGCCGGCCGCGTAACCCTGCAGGTGCGCGTAGTAGTAGCAGATCTCCTCCGCCGCATCGAAGTGGTAGATGGTCAGCCCGCCTGCCTTGCTGGTGAAGAGCTTCCGGATCGTCCCGTCGGCGACGGCGAGGACGGGCGTCCCGCGCGGGGCCCGGATGTCGATGGCCTGATGAGTGCGGCCGCCTCCGCGGCGGTCGTTGAAGTCGGGGCGGAGATCCTCGGCGCGCAGGCCGGCCACCGGGATGAGAAGGCCGGCGTCGCGCACCGCCGGCGGCGCAACGGATTCCGGCGCCGCACCGCCCGCCACGACGCTCGCGGCGGGTAGAGGACGCTCGGCCGCGCGCAGACCCTTGTTGCTCTCGTCGACGTACATCAGCACGCCCGTCGCGCCGAGGACGCAGCCGATCAGAAAGGAGACAGCGGAGCGCATCGCATCGGATAATCGTGAGCGCTTGCCGGAACTTCCCGACGTGACCGTTTACCTCGAGGCGCTCGAACAACGCCTTCTGCAGCAGCGACTTCGGGGGATGCGCCTCGGCAGCCCCTTCGTGCTCCGGACCGTCGATCCCCCTCCGGATGAGCTCGCCGGCCGCGCCGTGACCGCCCTCCGCCGCATCGGAAAACGGATCGTCCTGCAGCTCGAGAGCGAGCTCTTCGTCGTTATCCACCTGATGATCGCCGGCCGCTTTCGCTGGCTTCCGCCGGGAGCGAAGATCGCCGGAAAGATCGGCCTGGCTGCCTTCGACTTCGACCACGGCACGCTCCTGCTGACGGAAGCCGGCTCCAGGCGCCGCGCCTCGATTCACATCGTCCGGGGCGCGGACGCGCTCCAATCGTTCGACGCGGGCGGGATCGAGGTGCTCGAAACGCCGCTGGCAGCGTTCCGCGACACCCTCCGGCGCGAGCGCCACACGCTGAAGCGATCCCTGACCGATCCCCGCCTCTTCAGCGGCATCGGTAACGCCTACTCCGACGAGATCCTCCACCGCGCCCGCCTCTCCCCCGTGCAGATGACCACGAACCTCTCCGACGACGAGATCGCACGCCTTCACGAAGCGGTGCAGAAAACGCTGATCGAATGGATCGGCCGCCTCCGGGCCGAGAGGGGCGACGGCTTCCCGGAGAAGGTCACCGCCTTCCGGCCGGAGATGGCCGTGCATGGACGGTTCCGGCAGCCCTGCCCCGTCTGCGGGACGCCCGTGCAGAGGATCGTCTACGCCGAGAACGAGACGAACTATTGCCCCCGCTGCCAGACCGGCGGGAAGCTGCTGGCCGACCGCGCCCTCTCGCGGCTCCTCGGCAGCGACTGGCCGAAGTCGATCGATGAGGCGTGATCGTCACGCTCTAACTTTCCCGATTTGCCCACGTCTATGCCGTCAGAAGGATGCTGGAAGCGGCGCTGGATGCCATCCCACGAGTCATGAGCGACCCGTTTGCCGATGACCGCCGGCTGGCTGCCGCCTGCGCCCGGGGAGACTCGCTGGTCTTTGAAGAAATCTACCGCCGGTTCGGCGACCGGATGAAGAGCATCGCCTACAACCACCTCGGCAGCGTGGCCGACGCGGAGGACGCCTTGCAGGAGGCGTTTCTGAAGGTCCACCGCGCGGCGGCGACCTATAGCGGCGAAGCGGCGTTCTCGACCTGGATGTACCGGATCCTGGTGAACACCTGCTACGACCTCCTGCGGAAGCGGAAGCGGCGAGGCGAGGAAGAGCCGATCGACGAGGTGGCCCTGAAGGGGGAGCGGACCGCGGCCGCGGTGGACGAGCTGAAGCGGATCGCGCTCCGAAAACTGCTCGACCGCCTGCCCGAGCAGCGCCGGACCGTCTTCACGCTCTTCGAGATCGAGGGGCTCAGCCACGCGGAGATCGGCCAGGTGCTGAACATCACCGAAGGGAACTCGAAATGGATTCTCTTCGCCACGAAGAAAGAGCTGCAGAAACAGTGGAAGGAATCGCGATGAAGATCCCATGCGAAGAGCTCGACAACCTGCTGCTGGAGGGAGACGCATTCTCCCTGCAGGTCGCCGTGGCACACGCCGGGTCGTGTCCGGAGTGCCTGGAGAAGCTGACCGAGTGGAACGAGATCTCCGAAACGGCCCGCACGCTGCAGACCACGTGGTCGAGCGACCTGCTGTGGCCGCGGATCGAGAAGGCCCTCCGCAACGAGGTCGCCGGCGCGGAGAGCGGCGGGCGAAGGGTCTGGCGCGCCGCGGCGGCCGCCTTGCTGACCGTGACGATCGGGGCGACGGCGTGGTACGCGATCCGCGACGGGTCGAGCGGGACCGCTTTCGATCAGAAGATCCTCGGCGTGGCCGCCATCGACGAGGTCGAGCGAGCCGAGGCTGCCTACCTGGCGGCCATCGACCGGCTGGAGACGATGGCCGAGCCTCACCTGGACGAGGCGGAGACCCCGCTGATGGTCAGCTACCGCGAAAAGTTGATGCTGCTCGACGACGCCATCGCCGAGGTCCAGATGAACATCGAACGCAACCGACAGAACGCACACCTGCGCAAGCAGCTCCTCTCCATGTACTCGGAGAAGCAGCGGACGCTCCAGGACCTGGTGCGGGAGGAAACCCATGGCTCGAATGAATGAACGAATCGGAGCGCTGCTCGTGGCGGCGCTGGTGACCGGTGCCGCCTACGCGAAGGACCCCGGGCGCTTCGACCAGCAGTTCCAGCGGAACCTCGCCTATCGCGGCGGGCCGGTCATCATCGACCACAGGTTCGGCAGCGTCACGGTCAGGACCGGGTCGACCTCGGAGGTCGGCGTGCGGGCCACGGTCCGCTCCTCCGATTCCGAGTTCGGGCGGCAGATCCAGATCGACACCTCGGCCGAGCGCAACGGGGTCACGATCCGCACCCGCTATCCGGAACGAGCCACGCGCCACAGCGGCAAGCACTCCTACTCGGTCGACTTACAGATCACCGTGCCGCCGAATGCTCCGCTCCGCGTGACCAACCGCTTCGGATCGGTGAACGCGTCGGGGATCGCCGGCGGCAGCGAGATCGTGAACGGGCACGGGTCGATCCGCCTGACCGATGCCCGTGGAAAGCAGACGGTCGAGAACTCGTTCGGATCGATCGAGGTGCGGAACATCGGCGGGGACGCGGTGGTGCGCAATTCGCACGGCTCGGTCCGGGCCGAGGTCATCCGGGGATCCGCCGACGTGACCAACCGCTTCGGCTCGGTGAGCGTGGCGGAAGTCGACCGGGGCGCCGCCGTGAAGAATGCCAACGGAAGCGTGAGCGTCCGCGACGTGCGCGGGCCGGCCGCGGTCACGAACTCGTTCGCCAGCATCACCGTGCAGAGCGTCACGGGATCGGTGCGGGCCAACGGCAACAACGCCCGTGTCAGCGTGCGCGACGCGCGGGGCGACGTCGAGGTCACGACGAGCTTCGGCGCCGTCGACGTGCAGAACGTCGGCGGGACCCTCGGCGTCGCGAACAACAACGGCAGCGTCAAGGGCTCCAACATCCAGGGCAACATCGCCGTGCGCATGAGCTTCGGCTCCGTGACCCTGCAGGACCTGCACGGTGTCGTCGATGTGCAGAACCAGAACGGCGCCATCTCCGTCTCCCGCCTGTCGCCGGCGGCGGGGTGCCGCCCCATCTCGCTGCGGACGAGCTTCTCGTCGATCAAGGTCAAACTCCCCGCCAACGCCAGCTACGCCGTGAACGCCCGCACCACGTTCGGGCAGATCAAGAGCGCCTTTCCGATCACCACCAGCTCCATCGGTCGGGAGAGCGTCGCCGGCACGATCGGCGGCGGCTCCTGCAAGCTCGACCTGATCAACGGCAACGGCAGCATCAGCATTGACCGGGAGTGACGACTACCCAGTGCCTTCTCCCCCGCGCCAGCGGGGGAGAAGGTGGCCGAAGGCCGGATGAGGGGGTTCCTCGTGAATCCGAGAGCCCTCACCCGGCGCTTCGCGCCACCTTCTCCCGCAAGCGGGAGAGGGCACTCCTAGAACGCCCGCTTGTACGTGAAGATGAACGAGCGCCGCACGCAATCGCGGATGGGAGCGATGAACTTCGCCGAGCGGATCTCCCGCTCGGCGAGCGCGGCCAGGTCGGGGTCGCCGGTCGCGTTCGAGATCACGCGCGTCGAGGTCACGTCGCCGCTGCTGTTCACATTGGCCTCCACCACCACCAGCCCGTGGGCCCCGCGGTCGCTGAAGGACGGCATGGGCGACTTCTCGAAGGCGTAGTCCGAGTCGGCTGGACACCCGCGGCTCCGGCGGGCCGTGCTGCTCGACCGGCCGTCGCTTCGCGCAACGTACTGCGCCGAGACCCAACCGCTCTCCCCCGTGGGGAGCCGGACCTGGTACCAGCCGGCGCGCTCCTCCATCAGCGTCAGGGTCTGGCCCCGGCGGATCGTCGTCAGGATCTCGGCCTCGGTGGTGGCCTCGGCGCGGAGGTTGAGCGCCGTTGCCGTCACCCGTCCCGTGCCGAGAGGCTCGGCGGCCGGAGTCGTCACGGGAGGGGGCGGCGCGGCGCAGGAGAAGGCGGCGAGGGTCAGGGCCAGTAGAGCTCGTTTCACCGGGTCGAATGGTACACGATGAAACGGACGACATCCGCGGCGCGGGCCGGCGCTCCGCTCCGATCGCCGGCGGCGATGGCGCGCACGATCGCGCTCCCCACCACCACCGCGTCGCAGTGATCGCGCAGCGCCTGGTAATGCTCGGGACGGGAAACGCCGAAGCCGACCGCCAGCGGCTTTTTCATGCGCGCCCTGATCCGGGCGAGGTTTTCGAGAAGGGTCGGATCGAGCTCGCTTCGCGTCCCGGTCACGCCGGTCGTCGAGACGTAGTAGACGAAGCCGTCGCTGGCGCGGTCGATCATGACCACCCGCTCGTCGCTCGAGGTGGGGGCGAGGAGGAACACCAGGCCGAGGCGGTGCCGGTGGAGGACGCGGCGGATCTCGCTGGAGGCCTCCGGGAGGAGGTCGGTCAGCAGCACGGCGTCGAATCCCGCGGCGCCGGCCTCGCGGGCGAAGCGCTCCATCCCGAAGCGGAGCAGCGGATTGACGTAGGAGAACGCGACCAGAGGAATCCCGCTCCGCTCGCGCACGCTCCGCGCCACGCCCAGGACGTCGAGCAGCGTCGTCCCGCTCTGCAGCGCGCGCTGAGCCGCGGCCTGGATCACCGGCCCGTCGGCGATCGGATCGGAGAAGGGGACGCCGAGCTCGATGGCGTCGGCGCCGGCCCGCTCGAGCTCACGGACCACGGCGATCGTCGTCTCGGCGTCGGGATCACCGCAGGTGAGGTACGCGATCAGCCCGCAGCGCCGTTCCCGCCGGAGCCTTCGGAAAAGCGCAGGCACCCGATTCATCCCTCATCCCTTCCCATCACCTGCGGCACGTCCTTGTCGCCCCGCCCCGAAAGATTCACCACCACCACCGACCCCGTGGCGATCGAGCGGCCGTTGCGCAGCAGCCACCCAAGCGCGTGCGCCGACTCCAGCGCCGGGATGATGCCCTCGGTTTCGCTGAGGCGATGGAACGCCTCCAGGGCGGTCTCGTCGTCGCAGTCGTGGTACTCGATCCGCCCGATCTGCTGCAGATAGGCATGCTCCGGTCCGACCGACGGATAGTCGAGGCCGGCGGAGATCGAGTGCGTCTCGGCGATCTGCCCGAACTCGTCCTGCAGAACCATCGAGCGGGTGCCGTGCAGGACGCCGAGGGCCCCGCCGCTGAAGCGCGCGGCGTGCTCGCCGATCGCGCGGCCGCGGCCGCCGGCCTCCACGCCGATCATGCGCACCGAGTCGTACTTCAGCATCTCGTAGAAGAGGCCGATCGCGTTCGACCCTCCGCCGACACAGGCGAGGGCCACGTCGGGCAAACTGCCCGTTCTCTTGCGAAGCTGAGCCAGCGCCTCCCGGCCGATCACCGACTGCAGGTCGCGCACGATCATCGGATACGGATGGGGGCCGAGGACCGAGCCGATGATGTAGTGCGTGGTGCGGACGTTCGTCACCCAGTCGCGAATGGCCTCGTTGATGGCGTCCTTCAAGGTCCGGCTTCCGCTCGACACCGGGACGACCTCGGCTCCGAGCAGGCGCATGCGAAACACGTTCAGCTCCTGCCGGACCATGTCCACCTCTCCCATGTAGACCACGCAGCGGAGGCCGAGGAGAGCGCACGCGGTGGCTGTGGCCACGCCATGCTGGCCGGCTCCGGTCTCGGCGATGATCCGCTCCTTCCCCATCCGCCTGGCCATGAGAGCCTGCCCGAGGGCGTTGTTGATCTTGTGCGCGCCGGTGTGGTTGAGGTCCTCGCGCTTGAGGAAGAGACGGAAGCTTCCGCACAGCTCCGCGAACCGCGTCGACTCGCTCAACGGGGTGGGCCGTCCGACGTAATCGGCCAGGCTGCGGTCCAGCTCGCGGCGGAACCCCCGGTCGCGGCGAAGCCTGCGATAGGCGGATTCCAGCTCGTCGAGCGCGGCGGTGAGCGTCTCCGGAACGTAGCGGCCGCCGAATTCTCCGAAGTAGCCGCGCCTGTCGGGAAGCGATCTCACGCTCGTCGCACCCTGTCCAGCAGCCGCTCGACCAGCCCG
>DATLEX010000248.1:0-4507 GCA_035525045.1 Thermoanaerobaculia bacterium
AAGGCCAGCGACGACTTCCCCGAGCCGGAGACGCCGGTGATGACCACGAATTTGTTGCGGGGAATGACGACGTCGATGTTCTTGAGATTGTGCTCGCGCGCGCCGCGAATGACGATCGACTCCATGGTGGCGAATGGTAACGGAGGAGGGAAAGCGGCTGTTCCCCTTCCTACGACCGGGAGAGAACGGCCCGCAAGAAGAGGGAGTCTCCCCCCTCCGCTCTCCAGGCTGTGGAGCGGCGCAGTCGACTCCTTCCGGTCATGGAGTGGGCGTCGAAGGTCGTCCGGGGGGGGCGCGCCCGTCCTTCCGTGGCCGGACTCCTGATCCTCGCCTACGCCGCCGTCGCCGCCGCCACCGTGCTCGACTACGGGGAGATCAGGCCGGAGAGACCGACGCGATCAGCCAGTCGCGATAAGGTCCTTCGATCTGCTCGATCGGGAGCACCACGAACTCCGGCACCTCGTAGGGGTGGCGCGCCAGGAGGGCGTCGCGAAGAGCAGCGACCCGTTCCTGCACCGTCTTGACGATCAGGAGCCTCTCGGAGTCGTCCTCGATCGCTCCTTCCCACCTGTAGATCGAGCGGACTCCGTCCACGATGTTCACGCAGGCGGCGAGCCGTTGCTCCACGAGGTCACGAGCCAGCGGGACCGCGTCGAAGGCGGCGCCGACGGTGGTCAGCACGATGACCGGGGTCAAGGACGCCGGGCCTCGGCTTCGAGGATCCCCGCGATCGACTGGGCGGCATTGCGCGCCGCCTCTCGCGCCGCGGCGCGGTGACGCATCGCCCTCATCACCGGCAACCCCACCCAGATTCCGTGCCGCCCACCGATGCCCACCGCTGTCGGAACCACGCCCGTATCGTGCGCCTGGACATCGACCTGGTCGATCAGCTCCAGCGTCCGGCCGTCATAGATCCGCATTTCGGCGATGACTCGCGACACCACCACTCCGATCTCCACCGCGGCGTGACGGCCGGCGACGGCCACGCCGCCGTACGGGTCATCGGTGCCGTATCCCGTCACGATCTCGACGTAGTAGTCGGCATCCTCCCGCTCCCCACGCAGGAGGTCGGCATGGGTCAGCCTGGTGTCGAAGGCATCGAACTCCTCGCCCCGCAGCTCGCGAACGAGGTAGCCGCGCAGCAGCGAGGCGACGGGCGCCGGGACGGGAACGTCGTGGTAGCCGGCCGTGCCCAGGACGGCGATGCGATCGCCGGGCGCGACGCTCGGATCGAACGCCAGCGCCGCGCTCGCCATAACCGCGAACATCAGGACAAAGGCGAGGCGTTTCATGGCCTCAGTGTAGATAGAATCGCCCCCGGTGTTCAAACG
This sequence comes from Thermoanaerobaculia bacterium, assembly GCA_035525045.1. GTDB lineage: Bacteria > Acidobacteriota > Thermoanaerobaculia > Gp7-AA8 > Gp7-AA8 > DATLEX01. The sequence continues at coordinate 1,332 of DATLEX010000248.1, forward strand.
GCTGCTCCTGCTGACCCTCTTCGTCCTCGCCGCCTGGCTCGCCTACGAGCTGATCACCTTTCCCAACGTCTCCTCCCTCGAGAAGGAGCCCCCCTCGACCACTGCCTTCATGGAGCGGCGGCAGCGCGACCTCCGGCGCCAGGGAAAGGAGGACCGCCTCTCGTACGACTGGGTCCGATACGAGCGGATCTCCCCCCATCTTCGCCGCGCCGTGCTGGTGGCGGAGGACACGCAGTTCTACGAGCATGAGGGCGTCGACGTGGAGGCGATGCGCAAGGCACTCAAACGCGACTGGGAACGCCGGAAGATCACCCACGGCGGCTCGACCATCACCCAGCAACTCGCCAAGAACCTCTACCTCTCCCCCTCCCGCAACCCGCTCCGGAAGTTGCGGGAGTACTTCATCGCCCGCTCGCTCGAGCGGCACCTCTCGAAGAAGCGGATCCTGGAGATCTACCTCAACGTGGTCGAATTCGGCGAGCGGATCTATGGAGCGGAAGCGGCCGCGCGTCACTACTTCGGCGTCCCGGCCGCGAGCCTCACCCCGAGCCAGGCCGCCCTCCTGGCCGGCTCGCTTCCCAATCCCCGAGGCATGAATCCTGGAAACCCGAACGGCCGCCTCCGCTCGCGGCAGCGGATGATCCTCTCCAGGATGCGCCGCTGGGGTTACCTGGCGGAAACGGAGGTTCTCACCGCCCCCCAACCGGAGACCCCAGCGCCGGAGACTCCGCCGGTCGAGACGGCCGCGCCTGAGCCGGTGGAACCGGAACCGGAGCCGCCGCCGGAAACGGACACTTCCGCGACCGTTCCCACACCGGAACCCGAGCCGGAACCCGAGCCGCCACCCGAACCACCGCCTCCCGACATCGAGCCCTCCACAACACAGCCGTTTTAGAGGAGTCCGCGTTGGAACAGCACATCAAGATCGTGTCCATTCTCTACATCATCATGGGAGTCCTCGGGATCCTGGCCGCGATCCTCGTCTTCGTCATCGGAGCGGGCGCCGGCATGCTGTCGGGTGATCGCGACGCCGCGCTCTTCGGCGGCACGTGCGGGCTCGTGATCGCGGCCTTCATCGCCGTGCTCTCGCTGCCGAGCATCATCGCCGGCGTCGGGCTGAAGAACCGGCGCGAGTGGGCACGGATCCTGACGCTCATCCTGTCGGTCATCAGCCTCTTCAACTTTCCCCTCGGCACGGCACTCGGCGCGTACGCGCTCTGGGTGCTGCTCGACGATCAGTCGAGGGCGTACTTCGTGTGACCGGTGAATGATCTGCGGTGAATGTGGACGATCGCGATCACTGCGACGGTGACGATCCAGGCCCACACGAGAAACCCACTGTCCGTCAGGATCCACTTCAGCGGATGGTCGGCCATCGCGTCGGCATACCACCAGGGGAAACCGCCTGACCAGATCGTATAGGCGGCAAAGAGATAGCCGGAGAAAACGAGACACGTCACCAGGTAGAGGGCCCGTGGCAGGACGAAGGGGAGGAGCGGAAGCGGCCACATCAGATACTGAACGCCGAACCTCGGCGCGAGCGCGAGCACGATCAGGTACACGACCGGAACGGCGCGCGTGAGGAGCTCCGCCGGCGCTCCGGCGCCGAGCCGGCGCCAGAACAGCCAATAGAAGAGAAGCAAACCGGCTCCCAGCACGAACGTCCCGTAGGACGAGTAGATCTGCGAGACGGCCAGCCACGGCGCCGCATCGGGTCCGGCACCGAGGCGGTGATAGATCCACTGCGCCAGCCCGGAGATGCCCCAGGCCGATCTCCAGCCGGAGTAGCCGAGGACGTTGGACAGCACGGCCGGCCCGCCGGCGAGGGCGGACGGCGCGAAGATCAGCATGGCCAGCAGCAGAAAACCAGCCGCAAAATCCCACCGCCGTCTCCCGGCCGCCAGGAAGATCAGGGGAGCGGCGAAGAGGGCGACGATCTTGATCCCGAACGAGGCGCCCAGCAGGACGCCGGCGAGGAGAAAGCGGTCGTTCCGCGCCGCCAGGATGGACAGAGTCAGAAGGGTGAGCATCATCGGGTCGGTGTTGCAGTGGAAGCCCGAGATGAAGATCGCCGCCGGGCAGAGGAGAAAGGCGACCGCGGCCGCCCGGGAGCGCGAGTCCCGGCCGAGGTGAACGATGGCCGCCGCCGTGACGCCATCGGCGAGGCTCTGGACGGTCCGGAACACGACCGGAAACTCCAGTCCGGTGTACGACGCGATCCGAAGATACCAGTCCATCAACAGCAGCGACAGCGGAGGGTGATTCATGAAGTCGGCTTGGCCGTAGGCGAAGAGAACACTGTATTTGCCGGCCAGCGTGCCGAAGTAGAGGTTGAGCAGAACGTCATTCGTCCCGATTGACGTGAACGCCAGGAGCAGGCGCGCGAGCAGACCTGCAGCGGCGGCGATGACGAGTACGCGATCGGAGTCGAGTCGGGCGCTGGCGATGAGGCGGGGTTCCATCATTGCGTCGCTTGCTGTGCTCTCATCGACCATTGTGTGACCATTGACCACTTTCCAGAAGTGCGCGTACCTTTTTTCCCTGGCCGGGATAAACTGTCTCATGCTGGCCAAGTTCAACCACCGGCCGCCTCCCCCATCACCAGCCCGAACTCACTACCGCTCAGCGATTTGGCCAAAAAAAACAGCGGGCTGGTCCATGTTTTGCCCCCTGTCAGCACCGGTATGAGCAGAAAGCATCGACCTGGAGTCCCTCGGAAAGTGACCGAGGACATCCGCACGATCTGCACTTGTCAGGTCCATGCGCGCCGCGAAAGGACGCTCTGGCGTCGTTCCGTGCGCGCGGCGCGCCGCGCCACCGGCAACCTGAAAGCCCGAGGCATTGCCCTTCTCGTCAGCGCGCCGCTCGCACTGGGCGCCTTCGAGTTCCCTACCGAGGCGATGCACCACGCCGTGACCACCTTTCCTGCCGCCGAGCTGGCCGCGGCGCTCGAGCCGGCCACGCCGGCCTCCCCCGCCCCCGCAGCCGAGGGGGAGCCGGGCGCCGAGCTTCCGATCTTCACGACCGAAGCGCGACGGCAGCAGTTCCTGGCCCCGGCCGACGAACAGCAGACCCTGACCCTGGACATGGTGAAGGAACAGTTTTTCCGCTCGCATGTCCCATATGGATCAATCATTTACCGCGAGGCACGCCGGAACAACCTCCCTCCCGAGCTC
>DATLEX010000269.1:0-18985 GCA_035525045.1 Thermoanaerobaculia bacterium
GGACCACGTTCGGATGGTGGATCTTCAGCGCCCGCTGCCCCTCGCCGCCGTCGCCGGCCAGCAGCACCTTGAAACCGTGCTTGCGCAGAGCCGCGGCGAGCATGCCCCGGAGCGGCAGGTCGTCATCGATCACCAGGACGCATTTCCGCTCCACATCCGCCACGCGCATGCTGCGTCCGCTCTTTCGAGGCTGTGCTTCCGTCATGAGCCAACTGAGAACGTCTCCATGCAGAAGACGAACCATCCTCTCAATGTGTCATCCTGAGCCGCGAAGACGGCGAAGGACCCGCTGCCGGCGGCGCCGTTCGCCGCAGGGGGTCCTTCGCCGCGCTGCGCCGGCTCAGGATGACACGGGCGTCAGAATAGATCACTGTCTCCCATCGTGTAATAAAGGCGCGAGCGCATCTCCCCGACGGTCTCTCCCCTCCCGAACGGGACGCACATCAGCGACAGGTCCTGCGGCTCCGGACGGCGCTCCAGACCGAGGCCGGTGAGTAGGCGATCGAGCCAGGGAGGGCGCGGCGGGCACCAGGTCTCCACCGCCGCCACGGGGAAGAGGTGCGTGAGGTGGCGGAGGGCCGGCTCCAGAACGCCGGCGTGGCGGGGGTCGAGGAGCAGGTCACCGAGCAGAAAGCGGTCCTCGCGGATCCGGAAGACGAGCCACCCCGCCAGCGCCGACCATTTGCGAATCGCGATCACGCTGTAGGCCGGATCCGGCGACTGCAGGTAGCGCCAGGAGACGTAGCGGGCATCGCGCCGCACCAGGAAGCCGTGCTGCCGCGCGACGCGATCGAAGAGCGTGTCCCACTCGGCGGTGGTCTCACGCACGAGCTCGAACCGGACGCCGCGGGCCCAGCGCTCGGCGCGCGTGAGACGGCGGAAGGGGCTCTGCCGGAGATCGCGGGCGCGATAGGCGACGGGCTCCACGAATTGAAGGGAGAGGAACCGGCGGGAGAACCTCTGGATGTTCCCCACGTTGAAGCCGAAGTTGAAGGCTACGCGCCCCTCCGAGAAAGTGGCGTAGAAATGCAGAGCGGTACGGCCGAGGATGCTGGTCGGGCCGCGCCCGATGTGGCGGACCGATGGGTCGGTCATCGTGTCGCCGATGTGGTTCGCTTCGAACGGCGAGCCGTCGAGCACGAAGGGCACGGGGTATCCGGCGTAGTGACCGACGAGCCGGCCCTCGTCGAAGGCCAGGCTGATCCGCTCCCTCCCCCATGGATTCTCCTGGAATTTCCATCTCCACTGTTCCAGAGACCGCGGCGGGTGGAAGGAGCGGGCGAAGAGATCGAGGATGGCCTCCTCGTCGCCCGGCCGGTATCCGCGGATGAGGAATCGGTCGTGCTGCTCAGCGGGCATGCGTCGGTTCGGCGGAACGGATGGCGCGGACATTCAGCGCCGGCCCGGCCCGGCGCTTGGCCAGGATGCGGATCGAGCCGGTGCCGGCGAGCAACGGGTCGGGCAGCACCTTCAGAATGATCTTCACCAGCGGAGCGAGCCACGGCCAGCGGCCGGCCACGATGTGACGAAGGAGCTTGTGATCGCGGTACTCGAAGTCGGGGCCGATGGCGTCGATCTCGAACCCGGAGTGCTCGAGCAGCTCGATGATGGCCGAGCGCGAATAGAGGATCAGATGGGTCCGGAAGTTCTGCGCCATCCGCTTCCGCTCCGTCAGAAGGTAGAGCAGCCCTTCCGTGTCGAAGGTGGTCAGCAGGAGCGTGCCGCCCGGCTTGAGCAGCTCCTTGATCCGCGAGAGCGCGTCGTGCGGATCGGCCATGTTCTCGAAGACGTGAAAGGAGACGACGGCGTCGAACGGCGGGCCGGTGTTGACGAAGTTCGCCAGCGTCGCGCAGTAGACCTCCAGGCCGCGCGCGCGCGCACTGCGCGCCACCGTCGGGGCCCGGTCGATGCCCACGTAGTCGTATTCGGGCGAAACGACCATGCCGAAGGTGCCGCCCCGGACGCCGATCTCCAGGATGCGCGCATGCGCGGGCAGTTGCTTGCGCAGCGCGGCGATGCGCCGCCGGCTGGTCTTCCCGCGCGCGGGATCGGAGTGCTGCTGCTCCGGGGCGTAGGTGGCGACGGGATGCGGCCGGAGCACGCGCCGCACCGGCCCCGTCTCTTCTTCCTCTCCGAACTGATTGAGATAGCGGCACTTACAGCGGGAGCAAGCCCTGATGACGTTGCCGGGAATCTGTGCGCACGTCCATACCTCCGGCGAGAAACAGACCGGGCAGCGACGCGCCGCCCGGTACCCCATGTTGCGGTTGGTGAGCAGGATCCGGAAGGCGGCCGCGAGCCCCCGCAGCGGTCCGAGGCGCGGTTTCCCGCCCCCGCTCGTATCCACGTGGAGCCGCTCCACTCGGAAGCCGTACTTGTTCACCAAAAACCCGACCTCCAGATCGCAGTCGTCGCCGGCAAGCTTGCTCTCCGCGGCGACCAGCTTCGCCGACGGTGAGGAGAACGCCTGGAGCCGCAGCGACGTATCGGGAAGATCGGGGACCAGCATCCAGCGGATGAGCGCTCCCGGCTCGCCGCCGCGACCCTGCCGTGCACCGAATACCACGTCCGTCGCCCCCGACTCGATCATCGCCACCGCGTCCCCGATGGCGCTCACCGGATACGGGAGCGCGGAGTCGACCACCACGATCACTCCCCCCTTCGCTTCCGAGATGCCGCGGCGGAGCGCCGGGCCATAGGTGCTCTCCTCCAGGACCAGAATCTCGAAGGTGAAGCCGGTCGTGGCGAGATAACGCTCGATCTCTTCGCGGCTGCGGGACGCCCGCGGCGCGTCGCCACGGGCCAGCATCAGGATCGACACGGTCGAGCCGGCCATGCCTGATTCTAATCAATCCTGTGCCGGGCACAGGTCGCCACCACCTCCCCCGTGCCCGGCTCCACGGCACGGAGGTACACCGCCTCTCCCTTGTAGCTCTCCCACACCTCTCGCGGCAGGCGGACTTCGGTCGTCGAGGGGAAATGCCCGGCCGCGGTGGCGAACGAGGGGAGCGGTGAGGCCTCGACCACCAGTCCGGGGCGGGGAAGGGTGAAGGCGCCGGCGCAGATCGGGTGGTGGGCGGCACGCGGCGGGCGCTCCATCGCTTTCAACAGGCGCGCCGTCGCGCCGCCGTACCACTTCGAGAAGTAGGCGAGCTCGGAGGCGGCATAGGCCGCCGCGGCCACGTCCCGCGCCGGGCCGGCGCTCTGGTTGTAGAGATGGCGGCACCGCGCCGCCGGGACGTAGGCGATCTCGCGCCCGGCGCGAGCGACGCGGCGCAGAAAGTCGATCTCCTCGAAATAGAGCGGAAAGCGCGGATCGAATCCGCCGAAGGCGTCGAAGTCCCGCAGGCGGATGGCCATGACCGCGCCGGAGATGGCGCGGACGCTCGTGGTCTCCCTCAACGACCAGAACGCCAGGCGCCGCCGGAAACGGCGGCGATCACGCATCCTTCCCCACCACCGGAGGCGGCTGGCCAGCACTTCGCCGGCCCTGCCGGGCAGTGTCTGTTCGTCGGCGGGAGGAAAAAGCCACCGCTGCGCGTCGTCCCAGTAGAACGACGGGCCGGCCACCGCATATCGCGGCGAGGCGAGCGCGGCGGCGAGCTGATCGACGGCGCGCGGGAAGAAGACGACATCGGGATTCGAGACGATGACGGTCTCGCCCCTGCATTGCCCGCGGCCGAGATTGATCCCGCCGGCGTAGCCGAGATTCGCCGGCGAGGCCACGACCACGTCGGCATGAGGGCGCAACCGCGCCACCTCGCCCTCATCGCCGCTGTTGTCCACCACGACGGCCTGGAGAGGCTCGCTGGAGGCTGCGCGCGCGGAGCGGATCGCCTCCGCGGCCAGCGCTGCGGAACGGTAGTTGACGACGAGAAGCGAGATCATCGCCCCGCGGCCGGGGTGGCGGCCCCGGCGGCGACCGGCTGGGTGTCCCACCTGTGCCGCACGGCGATCAGCCCGACGTCGAAGCGGTCGCTGGCGATGGAGAAGCCGGGCACCAGATCACGCCGGTCGAAGGCAGTGATCGCATGCTCGTCGCCGACGTAGGCGATCACCGAGTAATCGCCGCGCTGCAGCGGCACGTCCGCGAGCCGGAGCTCGAGCTCGTACTCCGACCGGCCGGACAGCGGCGGCAGGCCGTCCCAGTTCGTTCCCACGGCGAAACACTGCAGGTCGTCGGCGGAACGGTTCACGCCGACGATCACGTGAACCGGCTGTTCGCCGCGCTCGGATGCGATCCTCATCCGCACGACGAGGTCGTCGCCGCGGCTGAACTCTCTCCGGCGGTTGCCGCTCGTGTCCAGCACCTCCAGCAGGGTGATGCGCACCGGGGAACCCCGCTCGTCCGGCGCCGCCTCCGAGGCCGGATGGGTCCGGTCGCGCTCCAGGAGGAACTTCTCGTAGTGGTGAACGACCTCCACCGAAGGCCCGTAATGCATGACCCGCCCGCGGTCGAGCCAGAGCGTCCTCGAACAGATCGAGGTGATGTAGTAGAGGGCGTGCGAGCAGAAGAGGATGGTCTTGCGGCGCTCCTGGAACTCCCGGATGCGATCGACGCACTTCTTCTGGAAGTGCCCGTCGCCGACCGCCAGCGCCTCGTCGATGACCAGGATGTCGGGGTCGACGTTGACGGCCACGGAGAAGGCCAGGCGCATGTACATACCGGAGGAGTAGGTCTTGACCGGCTGGTCGATGAACGAGCCGAGCTCGGAGAACTCGATGATCGCCGGCAGGGCGCGCCGGACCTCCTCGGAGGAAAGGCCGAGGATGGCGGCGTTGAGCGCGGCGTTGTCGCGCCCCGTGAACTCGGGGTGGAATCCGGTGCCGAGCTCGAGGATCGAGGCGATCGTCCCGTCCGTCTGCAGCGAGCCGCCCGTCGGCCGGGTCACGCCGCAGAGGAGCTTCAGCAGCGTGCTCTTCCCCGCCCCGTTCTGTCCGATGACTCCCACCGTCTCCCCCCTCTCCACCTCGAAGGTGACGTCCTCGAGCGCCACGAAGGTGGCGTGGCGGGAGCGGCGGGTGAGCATCTCGATGAGGCGATCGGCCGGCCTGCGGTAGACGGCGTAGTGCTTGGTCAGGCCGGTGGCGCGCACGGCGGAGTCCATTCGAGTCGATTCTACGGTGCCGCGGCGCGAAGCGTCCAAAAACGAGGGTGGCGGGCCCGGAGGCCCGCCACCCGTTTGAAGCTCATCGACTGCGGATCAATGGCCGGCGCTGCGCCGGCGAGCCGGCGAAAGCGGCAGAGTGGCTGGCGCCGCCACAGGCTGCCCTGACGCGTTGAGGACGGTCAGCGTCACCGTGCAACTCGGGCAGGGCTCGCTGTACTCGTGCAGCACCGAATCGGGTGCGTACATGGTCAGCGACTTACTGTCGCCGAAGTTCCAGACGTACGAGTGGATCGAGGAGGCCGCCTCCGGCGGGTCGATCTTCGGGGTGAACTTGTAGATGAGCCCGAGGATGAGCTCCTTCTCGATCGAGACGGAGAGCGTCCCGGTGATCGGCAGCGCCCCCACGCGGACGATCGTGGGCGCGGCCGGCGTGAAGGTCTGCGTGCCGTTGTTCACCGTCAGCTTCACCGGATAGAGACCGGCCGAGAAGAACGTGTGCTGCACGTTCTGCCCCGTCTTCGTGCCGCCGCTGCCGAAGTCCCACGTGAACGAGTGGCTGGCGCAGTCGAAGTTGTAGTTGAAGGCGGCGGCGTTGAAGTCGATCGGCTGGCCGGCCTGGCACACCGAGTTCGGATCGTTCTGGTTGCAGGAGTTGAACGCGTCGCGATAGGCGATGAAGACGTTCCCGTCGCTCATCTGCAGACACCCGCCCGGCGCAGGCGGAGGAGGCGGCGGCGCCGGCGGTGGCGTCGTCGAGGCGCCGCCGACCGGGATGCTGGCCGTGGCGGTGAAGGTCTGGCTCGAATTGCCGATCGTCAGCGAGACCGGATGCGACGCGGCATTGCTGAAGATGTGCGTGACCGTCTGCCCCATCTTCACCTGCCCGCCCACGTTCCAGGTGAACGAGTGGTTGGCGCAACCGAAGTCGTACCCGAAGGCCTTGGCGGAGAGGGTGATCGTCTCGCCGGTGCCGCACGGGGCAGTGGGGTGGTTCTCGTCGCAACTGCCCGACGGGTTCCTGTAGCCGACGAAGACGTTGAGGGCGTTCATGGTCAGGCACGAGCCCGGGGTCGTCGGCGGCGGCGGTGGCGGCGGCGGGGCCGGCGGCTGAGACACGAACCCGACGGTCACGGTCACCGAGTTGGTGTGCGTCTGCGACTGGTTGCTGACCGTCAGGGTCACCTGGTGCGACCCGGAGGAGAGGGCGCGGGAGACGTCGCGACCGTTCATGGTCACCCCGCCCGGGAAGGTCCAGGTGAAGGTGTGCGTCGCGCACCCGAAGTCGTAGCCGAAGCTGCCGGTCCTGAAGTTGATCGATTCGGAGGTGCTGCAGCTTCCGACGTTCGGCGTGCAGCCGGAGGCCGGCCCGAAGTAGTCGGCGAAGACGGTGACCGCGTTCATCGTCGTGCAGGTCGAGCCGGCGGTCGTGACCACTTCGACCTTGCTGGCTTTCGTCGACGCGATGGCATTGGTGGCCGTCACGCTGACCGCATAGGTGCCGGGAGAGCTGAAGGTCGGTTTGAACGTCGGCTGGTTGAAGCTCGAGGCCGTCACCGACGACGGGGTGACCTCCCACAACAGGGTCCACCCCGCGAGGGAGGGGTTCGTCCCCGAGGTCACGGTGAACTCGCACGGCGGTCCTCCGCCCGGGCAGCCGCCGGCGATCACCGGATCGGGCGGGTTGAGGGTCTGGGAGTAAGCCACGGACTCGGTCATGCCGGTACAGCCGGCAGGGAGCGCGGCCGTGCTGGTCAACTTCAGCCGGACGCGGGAGCCGTTCACGACTTTTGAGGCCGGAACGGTCCAGATGGAGTCAGGCGGATTCGTCGGACCCGGCTCGATCACCACGTCATTGGCATCGACGAGGTCCCACTTGCGGGTCAGGGTCAACCCTGCCGGGCGCGAGGCGTCGCCGAAGGTCAGGTTCGTCCCGTCATTGAAGATGGCCGCGGCGAACGGGCGCACCGTGTAGTTGAACGGGGAGATGGTCCGCTCGAAGGCCGAGCCGACGACGCTCAGCCCGGAGAGATAGCCGTAGCGCGCGGCGAACGAGAGCGCATGCGCTCCGCAGTCACCGACCGCGATCGTGCTTCCCGCCTCCTTCGTCGAGGCGGTGCCGTCGAGGTTCCAGACCACGTAGTGCCCGCTGAGGTCGCCGTCGGAGGCGTCGGCGAAGAAGTCGCCGAGGACGATCGGAGCCGGCGAGCTGGCGTTCGGCTGGGTGAAGAGAAAGCTCGTATGGGTCGTGTTGTAGATCCGGAAACGGGCTTCCGGCGCCTTGAGGATGGCGCCCACCGTCGAGTCGCTCGTGTCGGCCGTCGCCTTCACCTGCTTCGTCGCCGGCGGGGTGAAGCCGCTGAAGGTGTGGAAGACCTGCTGGCCGGTGGAGTTCGACTCAGTGTTCGCGTCCGAGCCTTCCGGATTGCCGAAGTTCCAGTTGACCAGCTTCTGGGAACCGTTGCTGGTGGCGAGGAAACCGACGTCGTCGCCGAGGAAGAGATCGCCGGCGGCGCGGGCGGGAGCGTTCGGATTGGCCCCGCCGTGCGTTCCCGTCACCGAGGTGGCGATGGTGTCGCCGGCGCGGACCTCGATCACGTCGCCGAGGGCGTAGAAGGACAGGATCATGTAGACCTTCCCTGCGACGTGGAGCGGCGAGGCGTGCTGGAAGGAGCTGTGGTCCGACGGGGGGGCGACATACCCGGAGGGAGGGCGGGCGTAGTAGTTCAGGATCCACTTGTTGAGCGGGATCTCGTGCGGGGTCCCGTCCACCAGTCGGAAGAGATAGGCATCGCCACTGTTCCGCGCGACGAGGTACCCGTTGGTGGCGACGACGTCGAAGCCATAGGGGGTATCGAGAGAGTGCGGGCGGGAGCTCACGGCGCCGCCCGCGACATCGATGGTCACGATCAGAAGCTTGCTGCCGCTGTGGATCGTCACGGCGTAGAAGCTGCTTCCGTCGGTTGTGACGGCCGAGAAGGTCGAGCCCCCGGGAGCTTGCACCGAGGCGATCGGGCCACCCCGACTGATGAAGCCGTCGTTGGTGTAAACATCGATCGTCTTGCCGTTAGCCACGGCGAAGTAGTTGCCCATCTTGGCGTAGTTGCCGGGCTGCCAGGTCAGGTCGGCCTGCTTGATGGGGCTGCCGGGGTCGGTGACGTCGTAGACGCGCATCGCCATCTGCCCCCCCTCGCCGACGTAGACGTAGTAGCGGCCCGTGCTCGATTTCAGGACGAAGATGTTGCTGGCCGCGGTGGCGTCGTACAGCTTCCCGGCAACGCTGCACTGGTCCGGCTCGCCGCACCCCTGCAGAACGCTGGTCATCAGGCTGCCGTCGGAGCGGCCGTCATCGCGGGCGATGCCCCACCCGAAGTAGGTGTAGGCCATGTAGACCAGGCCGCGGTCGTCCCAGTCGAACCCGTAGAGCCGCTCCTGTCCGTCCGTTATCTGCGCGACCCAGCCGGTGGCCTTGTTCTCCGGATAGAAGAACTGGTCCGGCCTGAGATAGAGGTCCTTGCCGTCGGTGCGCTGCGCGCCGACGGCGAGCGTCTCGCGGGTCTTGAGGCGATTGATGAAGGTGTCGGAGTTGTAGGCGACGAAGGCGCCGCCGCCGATGATCATGTAGATACGGTTCCGCGAGGGAACGTGCACGGCCCTGAAGGCGCGAGCCGTGCGGAACGGCTGCTGCCAGTCCTTGACCCACACGGAGTCGACGAAGCGATGAAAGTCGATGATCGGATCGCCGTAGGGGTAGACCTTCCCCAGCGTCGAGTCGAACACCGAGGTGCGCGGCGGAGGACAACCGGGACACGACAAGGCGGGTCCGCCGGCCGGACCGGTCGGATAGAGATAGCCTTGCGCGTACAGAGAACCGGCGAAACAGAGCAGGAACGCCGCGGCAGACAGAACTTTCTTCACGGACTTCACCCCCCCACGATTAAGGACTGAGCATAGCTTCTGGCGGTAGTTATTATAAGCGGATCGCATGAAAAGGGAAGCGGCGTCCCTTTTCTCTGTCCCGTCCGGACAACGGCTCCCTCTGCTCGCAATCTTCCCTCCCCCCAAAGAAAAAAAGCGGGCCGGCGAACCGGCCCGCTTTCGCGTACAGCTAAGGATACCAGGAATTACGGGTTGGTGTTCGGAGCAGGTCCGATCAGATCAGCGCCGGCGTTAGCCGGGCTCTGACCCGCAGTCGGCGTGCAGCCGTTGCCGAGCCACGTGGCGTCGAAGTCGACCGACAGCGCGCCGGCGGCAGGGCCCGTACCACTCATCGACACGACCACCCAGTTCTGGCTCGGGCGCCGCGGAGCATACGCGGTATCCGGGAAGAGCGGGTTGTTGGTCGTGGTGGTCGCGACGACGCCCGGTCCGACGATCGGAGCAGCACCGTTGTCGAGGTTGAGGTACATCCAGCCGCCGACGTCACCGGCGGTGGTCGGGTGCGGCGGGAAGATCGCGGAGCTCACCGGAACCTTCGTGGCCTCGTTCAGCCGCGTACCGGCCGGGGTGGACGGCGAAACGTTGCCGGCGCCCGCGAACGTCGCGAAGTTCTCGTGCTCGTCGAAGCGGACGATCTCCGCGATGGTCAGAGCCGAGTTGAGCGAGGCGTTGGCGCAACCGGTGGCACCGGTGACGCCTTCACGCCAGACCTTGTAGCTGGTGCTCAGACCACCGCCCTGGATGTAGCGGGCAGCCCACTGCGAGGGCAGCGGCTGGCGGCGGTCGAGGACGCGCAGGCGCGCGTCGGCGCCGGCATGGGTCTGATAGCGGCTGTAGAAGGTGAAAGGCAGGTTGGTGACCGCTGTGACGCCATCAGGGTTCACGGCCAGGGTGCCAGCGGGGCCGCCCTCGGGAATGGCACGGATGTGCACGAGCGGCGAGCCGCCCGCGTAGTTCGAGGCAGCCGACGAGTCGAAGGTCTCGTAGTCGCCGGTCAGCACGTTGTCGAACAGGATGTCCGTGGCGAAGTAGGCCGGGTCGGTCGGCAGGCGGAGCGAGCACTTGTTGGCCACGTCGATGGTGACGTAGCCGACGGCGGTGTTCGCCGGGTGCAGCGGATCGGTTCCGCCCGTGCTGCCGACGCGCTGGGCCGCGGTGCACGACTCAGTGAGCCCGGGGATGACATAGGAGCCGTTGATGAGCGCGGTCTGAATGGCCGCGGTCAGGGCCGGCGGGATCGAGCCGGGAAGGTTGGTGCAGGCGATGGCCGCGCTGCCAGCCGGGCCGGCGAAGTTGTCGTTGACGTTCGGACGCTGCCTCGAGAGCCCACCGTACGGCGAGAGGCCGGTGCCGGCGGTGCCGCCGACGTCGGTCGTACCCGCCACGCCCGCGGTCGCGGTCGGAGCGATGATCCCGTTGAAGATGATGTCGCGGAGGCTGAGGCCCTGGACGTCATAACCGGTCAGGTAGACGTTGAAGTCGAGGACCGGGAAGGACCAGTCGGTCCAGAGGGTGACGTGGGCGATCGCCGCATCACGGCTCGTGTTCACGATCGTGAAGATCGTGTTGCGGTCGGTGGTGTTGACTTCGAAGTACGGCAGAAGCAGCGTCGCCGCCGGGGCCGTCCCGATGTCGCACGTGTCGTCGTTGTTCGTCGTCGTCGGGCCTGCGCCCGCGACGCCGAAGCCGCCAATCCCAACGCCCGGTGTGAACGTGGCGTTCGGCTCAGCGACCAGTCGCCGACCCTGTGCGAACAGCGAGCCCGTCACCACGAGGGTGATCGCCATCGCTAGAATCAGAGCTTTTCTCATTCGTTCTCTCCTACACAAATTTTTGAGGTTGCTTCCTACTGAGGATGTCTGATCAGCCTTTGTCGGCGATATGACCACCTCCCGCGCCAGATTTCTTTCCCTAGACTTGTCGTCCTTAACTCGGCGTACTCTATGGGCAAAGATCGATCGAGTCAAGAGATTTTTATGACGTATCCGCATAGGACGCAACCCCCCGGCCCCCGGGGGCGGCCCGCCTGGAGCCGGGATGCCGCCGCCGCAAATTCAGGAAGGAGTTCGGGAGGGATGGGGGGTAGGAACAGATCGTGTCATCCTGAGCCGCGCTGCGCCGGCTCGGGATGACAGGGCCTCACCGCTTCGCCGCGGCCGGCTTCTCCACGCCCCGGTTGAGGAAGAGGCGGATCGACCCGTTCTGCCGCCCGAACCGCGTCTGTTCCGCCGACTCGTACATCAGCAGCACATCGGGCAGGCCGTCGCCGTTCACGTCGCCGACGGTGAGATCGTAGTTCGTGTTGGAGGCGAGATCGAGCCCCTCGACCGTGGCCCGGCTGAACCCCCCCTTCCCGTCGCCGAGGAGCAGCACGACCTCGCGCGGATCGTTGCGGGTCATGAGGATGTCGAGGTGCCCGTCGCCGTCGAAGTCCCCCGCGGCGATCCCGGAGATCCCGCCCCTCGCTTCCCAACGCATGATCGAGGTGCGGGTCGGCACCTTGCCCGTGAACGAGATCCGGTCGACCCCGACCACCGTTTTCAGCTCCGGATGCGGGACGAGCCTCGGATCGACGTCGGTGAGAAAGACGCGACCAAAGGTGACGATGGCGTCATCGAGCGTCCTCGACGAGAAACGCCCCGTGGCCACCGGACCGTAGGTCGAGAGATAGGGCACGAGCGCGCCGTCCTGCCAGTCGACGACCTTCCACTTCGCCGGACCGGTGCTCTGGAAGAGCGTCTCCGGGCGCTGGAAGTATTGGTTCGACGACACCAGGTCGGGGTAACGGTCCTTGTTGAACTTCCCGACGGCGAGCCAGTCGCCGGACACGAAGTCGTTCGGCGCGGCGCCGTCGACGACCTTCCACGAGGCCGCTTTCCCCTGGTTGATGTAGACGCGGATCTTCGAACTCGCAGCACTCGTGTCCCGTGCCGCCCCCTCGTAGAGGGCGATCAGGTCCATCTGTCCGTTGGCGTTGACGTCGGCGGCCACGACGCGGCGGGTGGGGAAGACCTCGTCGGCCATCCCCTCGCTGGCGTCCCTGAACCGCCCCTTGCCATCGCCCAGAAGCACGCGCGGCCCGGTCAGGTGCTGGCCGAAGGCGAGATCCATGATGCCGTCGCCGTTGAAGTCGGCGGCCACGACGTTGCCGTACTGGAGCTCCACCGGCCAGACCGCGTCGGCCCACGGAGTCCAGTTCCCCTTGCCATCGCCGAGGAAAATGGCCGGCATGATCGAGTGACCGCCGCGCTCCGGCGGAGCGATGATGTCGGGGTGCCCGTCGCCGTTCATGTCGGCGATGGTGGCGGAGTTGCGCCACGAGCCTTCGGAGGGAAGTCCGCGCGAAGAGTTCTCGAAGCGGATCACTTTCGCCGAGTCGCCCGGGTTGAGCGGGGTGAACTCGGGGGCGATCCTGCGGAGATAGGCGATCTGCGGCTCGGTGTAGATCGAGGACTGCTCGAGGGGCGGCTCAACCTGGCCGGCGGCCAGAATCTCTTCCACCGTCGGCATCCACACCCAGACGTACTTGTCGTTTTGCTGATAGATCTCGAAGGCAAAGTTCACCTGGGCCATCGGCCGGACCATGCCCGGCGGCTGGTCCTCATACGACGCGAACTCCCGCGGGTAGCGCTCGACCTTGAATTTGTACCCGAAACGCTCCCACTCCCGATCGGGATCGGGGTCGAGGCCGGGGTCCTCGCTGGTCCCGAGGCGGGCCTTCCGCTCGTCGGGTGTCTCCGCACGAATCCATGCCGGCGTGCCTCCTTCGATCTCCTCCCCCGCTTTGGGCGGCGGCGGAGCCGACCCGGTCTGCGCCACGAGGGGCGCGAGAATCGAAAAAGACAGAACCACCGCGAGCAAACCTCGAATCGACATTGAATCCTCTCCTGATGACTCGATCAGATCAGATCGGCCAGGTCGCCCTGCGCCCTCTGCATGAGCGCCGAGCCGGCGAGACATAGCCCGAAGGCGATGACCGTCAGATATACGATCGACGAGAGGTCAGGTAACGCCGCCGTCGAACCGATTCCGGGAATCCCCCCCAGCAGAGCGCGCCGGTACAAACCGAGCAGCGGCGTCAGCGGATTCCACTGAAACAGGTGAGCGAACCTCGGCACGACCGGATAGAGGATCGGGCTGAGGTAGAACACGACCGAAAGCGCGAACCCGGCGATCTGCGTCACGTCGCGGAAGAACCCGTGGGTCACGGCCAGGAAGAGCCCGGCACCCGACTGCAGGGCGAACTGCAGCAGCAATGGGATGGGGAGCATCCAGATCATCGCCGGGAACGTGCCCCGCACGGCGAGCACGACCATGAACACGGCCAGTCCCACACATTGAAAGATGAGGGCCGAGGCGTTCGGCACCAGCACCACCAGCGTGCCGCTCAGAGGGAGCTTCCGGATGAGGGGGGCGTTGTCGACCAGGGAGGTCGCCGAGCGCATGAGACCCTCGCTCATCCCCAGCCAGGGGATGAGCCCGGCAATGAGGAACTCGACATAGTGCTGGCCCGCCTGGCCGCGGATCCCAAGAGTGAAGATCTGAGTGAAGACGAACCAGTAGAGGGCGACGAGGGTGAGGGGCTGGAGGACGGCCCAGAAGACGCCGAGGGCCGAGCCGGTGAAGCGGACCGTGAGGTCGCGAACGACCAGTTTTCGGAAGAGGTGGAAATTCTGGATAATCCGGGCCTCAGGGTCAAGGCCCCAGGCGTCAGGCCGCAGGCCTCAGCAGGGCTTGAAAAGTGGGTGGATGTTATTGTCTAATAGCATAAAAGTCAATGAACACCGCGATGAGACGTACCGTTCAAGTTGAGCTCGTAGGTCGGAAAATCCGCCAGCTCCGGAGGCAACACAAGCTGACCCAGACGGCGCTGGCCGAGAAAATCGGCGTGCACCAGAGCGACCTCTCCCGGATGGAGCAGGGGGAGTACAAGGTCGGGCTCGACACCCTGCTGAAGATTCTGCAGACGTTCGACCTGAGCATGGGCGATTTTTTCGACGAAAACGAGGCCGCAGGCGATATCCTGCGCTCTTACAAGTCGCTGAGCGCTTCGGCGCAGCGTGAGATCGAGGACTTCATCGAGTTCAAGCGGCTGCA
The DNA here is from genome assembly GCA_035525045.1 of Thermoanaerobaculia bacterium. Lineage (GTDB taxonomy): Bacteria > Acidobacteriota > Thermoanaerobaculia > Gp7-AA8 > Gp7-AA8 > DATLEX01. Next base: position 14,145 of record DATLEX010000269.1, read on the forward strand.
GGAACAGGGTGCGTGGGGCGAGGGCGAGGGAGAGACGGATGACTGAGGCGACGGACAAGAGAGCGGAGGAGCTGCGGCAGCGGGCTCTGCTCTGCGTTCGGAAGAACGAGCTGGAGACGGCTCTCGATCTGTACGACGAGGCGCTGGCCGCGGCGGCGGACGAGGAGCTCCGCGAGCTGATCACCATCAACAAGGCGGATGTGCTGATCGCCATGGAGCAGACCACCGGCGAGGTGCAGAAGCTCCCGGCCATCGTCATGCGACGCCGCAACCCGCATCACACGTTCCTTGCGGCGTACGCGCTGACCTACAAGCACCGCCTGCAGAACGACGTGAAGCGGGGGATCTTCTACGCGCAGATCGCGCTGGACACGGCGCTCGAGGCGGCCGAGGCGCTGTGGGAGCTGGGCGCGTGGAACGAGCTGGGAAGCCTTTACGAGATCGACGGCGATTTCGAGAAGGCGATCTCCTCGTTCACCAGGGCGCTCGAGCTGGTCACGCACGTGGCCGACCCGGCCGAACAGCAGCTCTCCCGCGGCGCGGCGCTCCAGAACCTCGGCGCCTCGCGCCTGCTCAACGGGGAGGTCGAGGAAGGGCTGCGGCTGATCCACGATGCGCTGCCCCTCATCGTCTCGTCGAGCTCCATGGCCGAGGCCTACATCGATCTCTGCTACGGATCGATCGAGCTGGAGCGGCTGGAAGAGGCCCGCCGCTGGGGCCGGATGGGGCTGGAGCTCGCCTCCGAGACCCGTCAGGTGCGCAATGCCCACTATCTCCTCGGGGAGGCCGCCTACAAAGCCGGCGACCTCGAGACGGCCGAGATCCACTACGCGGAGCTGGCCCGCTTCTATCCGAACTTCCGGCACCTCAAGAATCTCCTCATGGCGGTCGACCTCCGGTCGATGGTGAACCTGAAAGCATGAAACGGATCCTCCTGCTCCTCGCCGTTCTGATGGTCACCGTCGCCGCGACCGCGGCCGAGGTGCGCGAGCGCGACGTCCTGCTGACCGGCGAGGGCATCCTCTACACGGTCGATTCCGTCTACGACGAGGCCGTTCCCGAAGGCCGCTCCCCCTACTACTTGATCATGACGGTGCAGGATGGAGAGGATCGGACGGCGGCGCCGGTCCCGGCTTCCCTTCTCGGCGGCGCGCACAGCAGCCCGGCCCTGGCCTGGGACGCCGACTCCGACACGCTGTTCCTCTTCTGGCAGGAAACGCTCTTCCGCGGCCTGTCGAGCCGGCTCCTCTTCGCCTCCCTGCAGAACGGCGTGTGGAGCGACGTCACAGCCCTCGATAGCGTCGACTGGAGCCTGCGGCGCAACCTGCGCATCGCCGTCACCCGCTCGATCGAAGCGACCGTCGACGGCCACCGCGTCGTGAAGCCGCAGGTGGTGGTCCATGCGGTGTGGTGGGAGGAGACGGGCTACGGTGAGTGGGCCCGCTACGCCATGCTGGGCATCGACAACGGCGTGGTCACGAGCACGGACTTCCGCTATCTCCTGGAGTTCACCGGGACGAGCATCGACAAGAGCAAGCAACTGGTCACGACCACGACGGTCGAACTGCTGCGCCATCCGGCGGTCTTCGCCACCCCGTCCCGCGATGCGGTGGAGGTGGTCTTCGGCGACGCGTCGACCGAGACGCTGCAGCGTCTCCGCATCAAGCCGGCCCTCGATGGGCGGGTGCGCATCCCCATCGGCGTACGGGGCCCGAACCTGCGGCACGTCTCGCTCAACGTGGCCGCCGACGGGCGGGCCACGGCCGTCATCGACGACGACAGCGTCGCGTTCTACACGGTGAACGAGCGGAGCCTCGACTACGTCGTATTCCGCAACGGCGCCTGGTCCACCCAGCGCTCCGTGGCCCTCGGCCGTGACCTCTCCTCGCACACGGCCATCGAGGCACTCCGGCGCATGGTGGCTGGACAGTAACCCGTATCCACAGGCCAGACAGGCAAAAGCCGGCGCCCCAGGCGCCGGCTTTTTTGCCTCGCCGGGAGCGCTCAGAGCTGCGGGGGCTTGGCGCGCTTGACCGAGGCGATGATGCCGATGCCGAGCAGTAGGAGCGCCCCGATGGCGATCCACACCGGGTCGACTCCGAAGCGATGGGCGGCGATGCCCGCCGCGATGATGACGACCACCCACCCCACCAGGGAGAGATTGAACCAGTTCACGGCAGTCCTCCTGCGGCTGACTCAGCAACGGGAGTGCCATACGAAAAACGCCCGGCCGGAGCCGGGCGTTCGAAACGGACGAAGACCGTGGAGGACCTACAACTGGTACACGAAGAAGGCGATCAGCAGCGCGTAGATGACGAGCGACTCGATCAGCGCCAGGCCGATGATCATGGCCAGGCGGATGGCTGGGGCCGCGCTCGGATTCCGGGCGATTCCCTCGACCGACGCGGCGATCGCGCGTGACTGCCCGATGGCGCCGGCCGCCGCGGCGATGCCGAGAACGAACGCCGCCGCGAGCGCGCCCCAGCGGACACCTTGCCCGGCGGGTGCTGCCGGCTCCTCCTGTCCGAAGACGGCGGTCGCCATCAGCACCAGCACGAGGGCGATCAATACGAGTTTCAACCTGCTCATTCCGTTTTCTCCTTTCGCGAAATTCCCGAGAGTCTCGTTTCTTTGTCGATCAGTGCTCTTCGGCCGCGACTGCGCCCCCGATGTACACCATCGACAGCATGATGAAGACGAAGGTCTGCAGAACGGCGCCGAAGATCCCCAGGCCCATCATCGGCCAGGGCAGGATCAGCGGGAGCATGCCCATGAAGATGCCGGTGGCGGTGTGCTCGCCGAAGATGTTCCCGAACAGACGCATGCCGAGGGAGAGGATGCGGGCCAGGTGCCCGATGATCTCGATCGGGATCATCAGGGGCGCCAGAAGCGGCATCGGTCCGGCGAAGTGTTTGAGGTAGCGCCAGAGCCCCTGGGTCCTGATGCCCTGCCAGTTGTAGTAGAGGAACGAGCAGAGGGCCAGGCCGAAGGTCGTGTTCGGGTTGCCCGTCGGCGGCTGCAGGAAGTAGAAGAGGCCGAAGATGTTCGAGAAGAAGATGAATACGGCGAACCCGCCGATGATGTAGAGGTACTTGCGGCCGGCGCCGTGGCCGATGATGTCTTCGAGCAGGGCCTTGAGCCCTCCCACCACCACCTCCAGGGCATGCTGGAAGTTGCCTGGATTGTCCCTGCTGAAGCGCTTCCGGGCCAGAGGAAAGACGATGCCGCTCACCAGCAGCACCAGCAGGGCCATGATCACGTGGTCGGGAACGTCGAAACCGAACAGTTGCCGCCAGAAATGATTGAACGGCTCGTAGAGAATTGAGTGCTCGTGTTCCAATCCACCTTACTCCGCGAGGCTCCGGTATACGGCATACAGAGCTTCACCGATGATTCCCACCACCACGATCGAGAATCCCAGCAACACACTTAACGCATTGAATCGGGCGACGAAGATTGTGACCAGCAGCGCCACACCAAGGAGAGCGAAGCGCGCCAGAGCTCGCAACGTCAGCCTCCAAGCGTGCAGGTGTGGAGCCGGCTGCAGAAGATTCTCGACAACCTCCTCCAGCCAAAGGAAGTTGATCATAACGACCGCTGCGCTGCAAGTCAATCCAGCAAAGCCCCACCACCCGCTCGCCGCGAGCATCCAGATCGCGAATGCGACGTAAGCGCCGGCGCTGAAGATCCGGATGCGCCGCAGAGTGCCCTCTCCCGCTTGCGGGAGAGGGTGGCGCGAAGCGCCGGGTGAGGGCTCTGGTTCCGAGATGTCCCTCATCCGGCCTTGCTCACGTTCCATCCTTCCCCGCGAATCGGAAGAGGTTGATGAAACCGGCGATCACTCCGAACGCGGCGAAGATCCAGCTCAGCCAGGGGGAGGTGCCGAACCAGCGATCCATGAGCCACCCCCAGAAGTAGCCGATGGCGATGGCGATGGGAAAGACCAGTCCCACCGAGGAGGCCTCCAGGGCCTGCCGGAACTGCCTCCCCTTGTCGTCACCGTCCGTCATTCGGGACCAGGGCCGCACGTTCCGCCACCCCCCGGGTCGAGATCTCGGCCTGGCGGATCAGCGGGGTGGGAAGGATGCCGAAAAGGAGGGTGACGGCCAGGCAGGCACCGGCCACGAACCGCAGCCCGCCCGGGGCGGTGACGTCGGCTTCCTTCCCCTCGCGAAGGTACATGGCCACGACGATGCGGAGGTAATAGAACATCGACACCGCCGACATCAGCACGGCGATGATGGCCAGCCAGCCGAAGCCGGACTGGATGGCCGCGGCGAAGAGGAAGTACTTGCCGATGAACCCGGCGGTCGGCGGAATCCCGCCGAGGGAGAGGAGGAAGATGACCATAGCGAAGGCCCACATCGGGGCTCGGGTGTGCAGGCCCTGGAAGTCGTCGATGCGCTCGCCGGCGTACTCGTGACGCTGCATCATCAGCACGGTGGCCCAGATCCCGAGCGTGGCCGCCAGGTAGACCACCGTGTAGACCAGCACCCCGCGCAGCCCGATCTCGCTCAGGGCGATGATCCCCAGCAGCACGTAGCCGGCGTGGCCGATGGACGAGTAGGCCAGCAGCCGCTTGATGTTGTCCTGCGTGATGGCGGCGACGTTGCCGATGACCATCGACAGCGCGGCCACGACGCCCAGGACGTTGCTCCAGTCGAACTGGAAGTGGTGCAGGCCGACGTAGAAGATGCGCGCGAAGATGGCGAAGGCGGCCGCCTTCGAGGCCGTGGAGAGGAAGGCCGTGACGGGCGTGGGCGCCCCCTCGTAGACGTCGGGGGTCCAGACGTGGAACGGCGCCGCGGCGATCTTGAAGCAGAGCCCGGCGCCCAGCAGCA
>DATLEX010000273.1:0-21786 GCA_035525045.1 Thermoanaerobaculia bacterium
TTCCGATGTCGATGCTCGCCCTCGGCACCTCCGGGCTGAACCTCTCCATCGTGGTGGAGGAGAAGGACGCCGAGCGCGCCGTGAAGTCGATCCACCACGCCCTGTTCGAGACGACGGAACCCTCTCCCGCTCCGCGGGAGAGGGTGGCGCGCAGCGCCGGGTGAGGGCCATGAAGATCGCCCTGCACGGCTATGGAAAGATGGGTCGCACGGTGGAGAAGGTGGCCCGAGAGAGCGGCCACGAGGTCGTGGCCATCTTCGACGTCGATCAACAGTCGGAGCTGAACGGCGCGGGGGTCATGATCGACTTCTCGCACGCCACGGCCCTCGACCATGCGCTCGACCTCTGCTGCGCGAATTCGCTTTCCCTCGTGGTCGGAACGACGGGGTGGAACGATCGCCTCGACGAGGTGCGCACGAAGATCGGAAAAGCGAACATCGGCGTGGTCTACGCGTCGAACTTCTCCCCCGGCGCAAACGTGACCTTCGCCCTGGCGCGGCGCGCCGCGGAGCTCTTCGCGCGATTCCCGCAGTACGCCGCCGGCATCGAGGAGCGGCATCACGCCCGGAAGAAGGACGCGCCGAGCGGCACCGCGCTGACCATCGCCGCGGCGGTCAGGGACGGCAGCGGCGGAAAGCTCGACCCACCCCTCGCCGCCTCACGCGTCGGGAGCGAGTTCGGCCTGCACACCCTCTTTTTCGACTCGCCAGACGACCTGGTGGAGATCTCGCATCGCGCCCGTGGGAGGGAGGGCTTCGCCCGCGGCGCGGTCATGGCCGCGGAGCTGGTCCGCGGGCGGAAGGGCCTGATCCGATTCGATGAGCTGGTGATGTCATGAAGTTTCGAGGCGTAGGCACCGCGCTGGTCACCCCATTCAAGCGCGACGGGTCACTCGATGAAGGGGGACTGCACCGCTTCGTCGACTGGCAGATCACCGAGGGCGTGAATTTCCTCGTCCCATGCGGGACCACCGGCGAGAACCCGACCCTGACCCACGGCGAGCACCGGCGCGTGGTCGAGCTGACCGTGCTCACCGCCGCGGGACGCGTCCCCGTCCTCGCCGGCGCGGGGAGCAACTCCACGCCCCGCGCCGTGGAGCTGGCGGAGATGGCCGCCGACCTCGGCGCCGACGGCATCCTCACCATCACCCCCTTCTACAACAAGCCGACGCCCGACGGCCTGCGCCGCCACTTCGGCGCGCAGGCGGAAGCCGTGGAGAAGAGGAAGCCCGGCTTCCCCATGATCATGTACAACGTCCCCGGTCGCACCGGCCTGAACATGACCGCGGAGACCACGCTGCGCATGGCCCGCGAGATCCCGAACATCATCGGGGTCAAAGAGGCCTCCGCAAACCTGGAGCAGATCCTGACCATCCTCCGCGAGCGGCCGGAAGGCTTCGCCGTGCTCAGCGGCGACGACGCCTGGACCCTCCCCCTGCTCGCCGTGGGCGCGGAGGGCGTGATCTCCGTCGCCAGCAACGAGGTACCGAAGCTGATGCGGGAGATGGTCGAGGGGCGCGACGTCGCCATCCAGAACCGGCTCCTCCCGCTGCTCTTCGGCAATTTCATCGAGTCGAACCCCATCCCGGTGAAGACGGCCCTGGCCATGATGGGAATCATCGACAGCGACACCGTGCGGCCCCCGCTGGCGCCCATGACCGAGGTGAACCGGAAGAAGCTCGAGGCCATCCTGCGGGAAGTGGGAGTGCTCTGATTCGTATCCGGAGCGATAAACTGGCGGCAATGACCATCGAAGAACGCGTTCACGCCCTGAAGGACACGACCGACCGGATGGAGGCGGTGAAGACCATCGGTCTCTTCCTGGCCGAGCTGGAGAAGGGTGCCGCGCGGGCGGCCGTCCGCGACGACATGGGCGTCTGGCAGGCGCAGACGTGGGTGAAGGAAGGGATCCTGGCCGCGTTCCGCTTCGGGATCCTGGCCGAGTTCGCGTCGGGCTCGCTCTCCTTCATCGACAAGGACACGATCCCGGTGCGGCGCTTCAAGCCGGCCGACGGGATCCGCATCGTGCCCGGCGGATCCTCGGTCCGCCGCGGCGCGTACATCGGCAAGGGCGTGGTCATGATGCCGCCGGCGTACGTGAACATCGGCGCGTACGTCGACGAGGAGACGATGATCGACTCCCACGCGCTGGTCGGCTCCTGCGCCCAGATCGGCAAGCGCGTGCACCTCTCCGCCGCCGCCCAGATCGGAGGCGTCCTGGAGCCGGTCGGGAACCTGCCGGTGGTGATCGAGGACGACGTCATCGTCGGCGGCAACTGCGGTATTTACGAGGGAACGATCGTCCGGCCGCGCGCGGTGATCGGCGCGGGGGTGATCATCACCGCCTCCACGCCCGTCTACGACCTGGTCCGGGGACAGGTATACCGGCGCACCGAGGAGCTTCCGCTGGAGATCCCATACGGTGCCGTGGTCGTCCCGGGATCGCGGAAGATGCGAGGAGCGTTCGCCGAGCAGCACGACCTGCAGGTGGCGAGCCCGATGATCGTCAAGTATCGCGACGAGAAGACCGACAGCGCCACGGCGCTCGAGGAAGCGCTGCGCTAGAGCCGATGGAGCCCGCCTCCCGCTTTCGCGGCATGGAGCTGTCGCTGATCCGGCAGATCAACGCCCTCGCCACGCCGCTCACGGTGAACCTCGGCATCGGCGAGCCCAACCTCGAGCCGGACCAGACTCTGCGCGACATGGCCCGCCGCGCCGCCGATGCGCCGTGGCAGTACTCGGCCAATGCCGGCCTCCTCTCCCTGCGGAAAAAACTGGCCGAGAACACGCCCTTCGATCCATCGAGCGAGGTGTGCGTCACCGCGGGCGTGCAGGAGGCGCTCTTCGCGGTCTTCCAGGCCTTCACCGAGGCGGGCGACGAAGTGCTGATCCCGAATCCGGGGTTTCTCGCCTACGACGTCATGCCGCGGATCGCCGGCGCCACGGTCGTGACGTACGAGCTGGAGCCTCCCTCCTGGACGATCGACGTCGCGGCGCTGGAGCGGAAGATCACCAGGAAGACGAAGCTCATCGTGGTGAACTCGCCGTCGAATCCTCTCGGCGCCGTGGCCGGCGAGCGAACGCTGCGCGACCTTGCCAACGTGGCCGCGGAGCGCGGCTGTCTCGTCCTCTCCGACGAGATCTATCGCCAGATCTGGTACGAATCTCCGCCCCCATCGATGATCGGCATGGGCCCGAACGTGATCGTCGCCAATGGGATGTCGAAAAGCCACGGGATGACCGGGCTCCGCCTCGGATGGCTGATGGCTCGCGCCGAGGTGATGAAACCGATCATCGCTGCGCACCAGTACATCGCCACGTGCGCCTCGGTTTTCTCGCAAGTCCTGACCGAGTCCATTCTCGACGCCCGGGAATGGAACGAGTCGTGGCTGAGCCGGGTGCGCGAGCAGTTCGCCCGCCAGCGCGAGGCGGCCCTTTACTCGATCGAGCACGAGCTTGGCATCACCATCGAGCCGCCCGCCGCGACGTTCTACGCCTTCGTCCCGATGCCGGCCTGCGAGAGCGTCTCCTTCGCGAAGACTCTCGCCATCGATGCCGCCGTCCTGGTCATCCCGGGCGTGGCCTTCGGAACGGCCGGCCAGGGGTTCATCCGGATCTCCTTCGCCGCGAGCATCGAACAGATCGGGACGGGGATCGAGCGCATCGGACGATGGCTCAAAGCGGCCGGGTCATGAGAACCACCGGCGGAGGCGGGCGCCCAGACCGGATGCCACATGCCGCTCCGCCACATCCTGCTCGTAGTCGATCATCTTCCGGAAGATCTGTTCCGCCGGCCAGTGCGAGAAGCGGTAGATCCATCGCTCACCGCCGGCGCGCGTGAAGCCGATCTCCTCCAGACAGTAGTGGCGGCCGTCGAAGAAAAGCGCCATGCCCCGTGTCCAGGGCGTGCGCTCCGCCGCGCAGCGGATGGTCAGGGCCCACGGCTCGGCTTCGGAGTCATCCTCCACCACCTGGTCACCGGATGGCAGAGTGCGCGTGCGCTTCTCGCCGCGGCGCAGCCGCTGGAGCTCGACGGCCAGATCGCCCGCCGTCTGAAACCGATCGGCAGGCCGCTTCTGCAGGCACTTCAGGATGATCCGCTCGAGCCAGGCCGGGACGCCCGGTCGCTCCCCACGGATCGGGGGGACGGGCCGGGTCTGGTGCTGGATTCCGAGGGCCACCGGCGTGTCGGCGGTGAAGGGAAGGGCGCCGACGGTGAGCTCGTAGAGGACGACGCCGAGGGAGTAGATGTCGCTCCGCACGTCGACCCGTTCTCCCACGAACTGCTCGGGGGACATGTACTCGGGGGTCCCCACCATGACGCCGCTGGTCGTGACCGTATTCAGCTCGATGCCCGCTCCCCGGGCGATCCCGAAGTCGAGCAACTTCAGTGTCCCATCGCCGCACACCATGACGTTGTGTGGCTTGATGTCTCGATGAACGACCCCGTGACGGTGTGCGACCGCCAGGGCCTCGGCCAGGCGTCCCCCGGTCCGAGCCACTTCGGCCGGCGGGAAGGCGATGCGGGACCGCAGATGCTGGCGGAGGTCGGCGCCGTCGAGCAGCTCCGAGGCGAGATACATCCGCTGGCCGGTCACACCCCAGTCGAAAATCCGGAGGATGGCGGGGTGGTCGATCCGGGAAAGGATGGAGATCTCCCGCTTGAAGCGGGCAGCGGCACTGCCATCGGCCGCTCCGGCGTGCAGGACTTTCAGGGCCCGGCGGTCGCCCGTCGTCCGGTCCACGACGCGATAGACGACACCCATGCCTCCGCGCCCGAGTGTGGCCTCGATCTGGTATCGCTCCGCGAAGAGATCCCCCTCTCGCAGCACACCGGCGGAGGCGGGCTGCGCGCGGTCCCGCTCGATGGTGGCGTCGGAGTCCCGCTGGACGGTCCCGCTCAGCGTCGCCGCGCCGCAGACCGGGCAGCTCCGGCCTTCTTCGATCCGTTCGAAGCCGCACGAGGTACAGGCCATGGGGTGCCTCGATTGTAGAACGCTCTGCGGCCCGCGCCTGCCCCGAAACTTGCAACGCGAAGTCAGCGCGTCATTTAACATTCATGGAGATGGTTGCGAAAACACGGCTCGCCGAACAGAAGCTCCCGGTCCCGCCGGCGGACGACTCGGTCGCTGCCGCCGAGGTCTCGCTCTTCCGGAACGTGCTCAAGATCCGGCAGGAGCACGGGCTGGAGGACCTCGGCATCTCTTTCTATGACGCCGAGTCGACGATCCAGTGGGCGTACAACGCGGATCAATACTTCCACGCCGCTTCGACCATGAAGCTGGCGGTGCTGCTGGGCGTGTTCCGGCAGGTCGATCGGGGGGGGTTGTCGCTGGAGGCGCCGGTGCACATCCGGAATCGCTTCACGAGCATCGTGAACCAGGAGCCGTTCATGCTCGATCTCGGCCGCGACGCCGACCCCGACGTCTACGGCCAGCTCGGCAAGACCCTCGCCGTGCGCGAGCTGGCCTACTGGATGATCACCAAGTCCAGCAACCTGGCCACGAACCTGCTGGTCGACGTGGTGGGCATCCCGATCATCCAGCAGGCCCTCGACGAGCTGGAGATCGACGGGATCAAGATCCTACGCGGCGTCGAAGACCAGGCCGCGTTCAACGCCGGGTTGAACAACGAGGTCACCGCCAACGGGCTCCTGAAGCTCCTGCGGCTGATCGCCGACGGCAAGGCCTACTCGCAGGCCGCCTGCGAGGAGATGCTGAAGATCCTGCTCGATCAGCAGTACCGCAGCGGGATCCCGGCCGGGCTTCCCAATGCGGCACGCGTGGCCCACAAGACAGGCAACATCTCGACGGTTTACCATGACGCAGGGATCGTCTACCTCGAAGAGAGAAAGCCGTACGTGCTGGTCATCCTCACACAGTTCTCCGCCGAGCAGGGACGCGGCACGGCAGTAGCCGCGGTATCGCGCGACATCTTCAACACCCTGGCGGGAATGACCTATGAGTGAGAACCTCGAGGGGCAGGCTCTCAAAGTCGTTGACGCCTTCGACCTCGATGACGAGCTCCGTTCGATCCTCCGTCCCGGCGAGATGGTCCGCGACGGGCAGGGCCGCCGCCACCGCCTCCCGCGCTACTTCTACGAGGTCCCCTCGCACGAGACGGCGCTCGAGACGCGCCTGACGCTGAACTTCGGCCTCAACGAGTTCGTCCTCACCGACCTCAAGGAAGCGCCCCGCCTCGAGCAATACCCCCGCTACGTCCCCTGCGCGGTGCGGATCCTCGCGTTCTATCTCCAGCAGTTCCGCGCCGCCGCCGGCGGATCGGTCCACATCGCCGTCAACGGCGGGTACCGCTCCCCCGCCCACAAGCTCTCCCGCGAGGCGAGCGCGCACATGTGGGGGACGGCCGCGGACGTCTACAGGATCGGAGCGAACATCCTGAAGACGCGGGAGTTGATCGAGAAGTTCAACGCCGTGGCCGAGGACCTCAGCGGCGACGTCACGGTCCTCCCCTACGGGCCGGTCATCGGCCGCAATGCCGACGACCATATCCACATCGATCTCGGCTACATCGCCCTCATTCCACGGGAGATCAGCGAAGATCGGATGGAACAGCCCCAGGAGAGCCGTCCCCGTTTCGCCTTCGAGGAGCGCCGCCGCCGGGAGCGCCGCGCGGCCGCGGCCCAGGAACCGGCCACCACGAAATAGGTCTCGACCCGCCCGGCCCGCTGTTTGCTTATGTGAGCTTTGCGTTGTTCCGAAGTCTCCCTCCCCGGAAAAAACATGCCTCGAGATTGGAAAGACGAGCTCGGCAGAACGAAGGTCCCGGCCAGGACCCGTCTGCGGATGCCGGCCATCGGCATGGAATCGGAGTTCAATGTCTGGCTCGACAGCGTGGAGATCGATCCCAGGCGCTTCTGGAAACATCCGAGCGCGTTCATCGACCGCGCTCTCCTGCCGCGGGAGAAGTCCTCCCTGCAGCTTCCCACCGGTGGCGCCGTCTACTTCGACCGGGGCGTGATCGAGGTGGTGACGCCGGTGATCGAGCTGGCTCCCCACAGCACGGCGCGCATGGTCCGGAACCTGTGGGAACAGATCGGGTTCGTTCGCGACCAGTTGAGCCGCTGGGAGAAGACCACCGGCCATACGGTCCGCCTGAAGGCGTTCAGCAGCCACTACAACGTCTCGTACGAGATCCCGCGGCGCCATCAGGACGTCAACCGGAACATCCGGAAGCTGGCCCTGCTGCTCGCCTACATCCTGCCGGTCCCGGTGATGCTCGTCGGTGCAAACCGGCGCTCGACCGGCGTCGGCGTGCGGCCGCGCGGCGACCGGATCGAGGTGACGGTCGACTTCACCCCCGACCCCGGCCTGATGGTGGCGACGGCCACGCTCATCGCCGGGATCGTCCGCGAGATCATCTCCTGGCCCTCGTATGACCTGGCGCTCCTCGAGGAGTTGCCGATCCCGGTGGTCGCCGGCGTCGTTCCCGGCAAGCACACCACCCGGAAAGGGTGGCTGACCAAAGACTTTCACTACCCGCAGAGCCCCTACACGGCAGAGGTCAACGCGCGGATCTGGAGGACGCAGCACGGCCAGACCAAGTCGCTGCGCGAGATGGCCTCGGACACGGCGTGGTTCTTCCGGAAGTCGATCCGGCGCTACTCCGACCCCTTCAGCTTCCGCCTCCTCTTCGCCATTCTGTCGGGGCGCGCCCCGTCGATGCTGGAGCTGGTGGACCGGCCGGCTGCCTACGACGACGTCGGGCATCTCTGCAAATGGGGCATGGTCATCCACGAGTTGAAGCACTACCAGGCGGAGATGGCCCTCCTCCGTTCGGGGCGACAGGCGTGGAATGGCGAGTCGATCGACCAGTACGTCGCTGAACGGATGCGGACGCGCGAGCGGCATGTCAGCGAGATGTCGAATGTGCGGGCCTTCGAGCCCCATGAACGGACCATGCGCGCCATCGTGACGGCGAAGGCGAAGCCGGTGCCGCTGCTCGACGAGCCGAAGCCTCACGCGATCGGCGCCGCGGCGGCGAAACGGAAGCCGAAGTCGGCACTCTCCCGCCGCCGGGGCGACACGCCGGGAAAGCTCATCCCGCCCCGGGCCGGGCAGTATCTCGACCGGCGCGGGGTATCGCTGGCCGCAGGCAAGGCGGCCAGGGAACGGCGGAAGAAGGCCGGGCGGCGGAAGAACGATTACGCCACGCCGTTTCCCGACCGCCGCCTGACGCGATCGGCATACGAGCAGGTGTTCCTCAAGCTCGTCTCCGGCGGGAGGCTGCGAGTGGGCCGAGAGCTCTATACCCCCGTCGGCATGAAGGGGTGGTACCACGCCGTCCTGCGGCGCGAGTCCGACGGGGCGGAACGGCTGATGACCATCGACCAGTTGCTGAAGAAGATGAACGACTGGATCTGATCAATCGCCGCCCGAGCGGCGATCGAATTCCTCGTCCAGTGCTCTCCGCGGCGTCCGATCCTCGAGCCGCGGTTTCTCCAGGATGCGGGCCAGCAGGTCGGCCACTCCCCACGCCAGAAACGTACAGGCGGCGATGGTGAAGAGCTGGGCGAAGGTATCGAGGCCCAGCAGCAGGAAGATGGTGATGGGAACGACCACCGCCATCACGATCGAACCGACGAGGAGCCGAGCGCCCGACACGCCGGTCATTCAACCACAGTTCAGCGGCTCACACCTTCCGGCGGCGACAGCTCGGCGATGTGGCTGTCGACCCGTTTCTTGAAATCCTTTTCGTAATTCCGAACCTTCTGCACGTAGTTTCGCGTTTCCCTGAAGGGCGGGATGCCGCCGAACTTCCGCACGTTGCCTTCGCCGGCGTTGTAGGCGGCGATGACCTTTGTCTCGTTCCCCGAGAACCGCTCGTTCAGATACTTGAGGTACTTCGTTCCGGCCTGGATGTTCTGGGTGGGATTGGTCAGGTCGCGCGCTCCCATCCACTTGCCGGTCCGCGGCATGAGCTGCATCAGCCCGAGCGCACCCACCGGCGAGCGGGCGTTCGGTTTGAACTGCGACTCGGCCTGCACCATCGCCGCGACCAGCTCGGGCCGCAGGTCGTTCTTCTTCGCCTCGCTGTAGATGATCGACCCGAACGGCACCTGCGTCCGGAAGAACTGCTCCCTGGCCGCGTCAGTGATGATCGCCAGTTGCCGTGGCGCCTCCGAGAACGCCTCCAGAGACGAGCTCGCTGCACTCTCCACCCCCGCCGCCACTCCCCCGGCGACCTGCTGGGCGAGGTTCGACGCCGCACGCAGGTCCTCGGCCAGGTTCTGCTCGAGCAACGATTCGCCGCCCTCGCCCCGCCCCGGCTGCCCCTGCTGGATCATCTTCATCGGCACGCCCACTCCCCCGACGGCGAGCGAGGCGCCGAGAGCCCACGTCGCGTACTTCCTGCGGAGGCCGGTGAGGCGCTTCGGCCTGACCTTCTGCACTTCCTGCCGCAATTGCGAGCGCTCGTACCCGTCCAGGAACCGCTCTTCGAAACGTCTTCTGGTCTTCGGTTCGGTCATGGTCGGTCCCCCGCCCCCAATTTATTTGCAAGGGGGGGACCATATCGATCTCAGTGTAAATATTTCATTAAACTAAAGTTCGTGGGCTGAGCCGCTACGGCGCCGGTTCAGGCGGGGAGGGTGAGGCAGACGGTGGTGGCTTCTCCCGGCTTCGATTCGACCGAGATCGTGCCGCCGTGACTCTCGACGACCCGGCGAGCCATGTAGAGACCGTACCCCGGGCCGCCGCCGCGCGCCTTGTCGAGCTTGCTGACCGAACCGAGCTCGAACGCCTGCTGCGCATACTTCGCGTCGATGCCGATTCCGTTGTCGCGCACGCAGAGTCGGTGCCCCTCCCCCTGCTGCGACCACTCGATCGACACCGTCCGATCACCCTTGGAGCGGTCGGTGAAGAACAGGGCGTTGGCAATCACGGCGCCGAGGGCTTCGCGGATCTTCTCGGGGTCGACGTTGATCACGGGCAGATCGTCCGGAATCTCGAGCCGGACGCCCCCCTCCTCGATCATGTAGTTGTGCTTGAGAATCACTTCCTCGACGATCTCGCGCAGCGGCGTCGGCCGGCGGGCCGTCGGCCTCGAGAGGAGCTTGACCATGTGCGACATGTCGTCGAGCACGCGCTTCATCTGTTGCGCGCTCGAGCGGATCCTGCGGAGAAAGTCCTGCCCCTCCTCGTCGAGCTTGTCGAGGTAGTCGCTGATCAGCAGCTCGCTGAAACCGTCGACCGCGAAGATCGGCGACTTCAGGTCGTGCGACAACACGCTGAACAGCCGGATCAACTCCTCGGTGCTGACCGGGCTTTCTGCCGCCATTTCATGTTCGAGCGTCGCGATTGGAGCACCTCCGTCGAGCCCGGCAACTGCAACTATCAGGCCTCAGACCCGGCTCCCCCGGGCCCTCACGGCCTTCTGACCACGGCCAGGCTTCCCTCGCCGGCGACCTCGGCCGTCCCGTCACCCTGGATGACCAGCGCGGTTCGCGGCGGGATGCCGATTCCGATCTCCACCTCCGGGATCGACATCAGCCGGCGCAGGGGAACGTCCTTCGCGGGATCGAACCCCGCCTCGACGACGACGTTGGGGAGCCAGCCGAGGCCCTGCAGAGGTCCCCCGCCACGGAGCATGTCCCGCGTCCATGACCCGAACGAGGAGGCGGATGCGCCGATGGCGGCGACGACCGCGCCGCCCGCGGCGGCTTCCCGCAGGGCCATCTCGGCGGCGGTCTCGCGCAGCGTGGCGAGAAGCTGGTTCGTGACCCCGCCGCCGAGGTAGGTCATGCCGGCGGAGAGGATCTGACTGAGGTTTCGCTGGCGGCGGCTGTCGCGGCCGCGGTAGATCGGCACGTTGACCGTCTCCACGTCGGGGCGGATCTCCTTCAGGTACGCGCCGAAGTGAGTCGCGTACTCGGCCGATCCGGAGGCGGTGGGGAGGAAGGCCACGGTGGGGTTGCCGTGGGGCATGCGGGAGAGGAGGAGCTCATCGATCGCGTGCGTCTCGCCGAACGAGAACTCGCCGCCGCCGATCAGCACCAGGAGGGCGACCGGCGTGGCCAGCGGGAGGCGTAACTCCTTCACCGGCGTACCACGACCGGCTGCAGCCAGGCGACCTTGCCGTTCGAGTCGGTGACCTTGGCCCGGACGTATCCCTCGTTCCCGCGGATCTCGTACTTCGCCGGATTGGCCACCGACGTCTCCAGGATCGCGCCGCCGCGGCCGATGAAGCGGGTGGTGTACTTCGTCTGGCCGCGCTCCCGGACGGTGACGATCATGGCCGCGGCGGTGACGGCGTAGTCGGTGATCTCGACGCCGGTCGAAGCATAGAAGTCGCCGCGCTCCAGCGCGGCGAGCAGCGCCTCCGCGCTCAGCTTCTCGGCCCGGACCACGACCCACCCCTGCCCTGGGCGGGCGGCCCACGGGTCCCACGGGCGCTTGAAGTGATGGGCGTCGTCGACGGCGATCCCGTAGATCAGCTTCCCGCTGGTGAGGAGGAGGTCCCACACCTCCTCGAGCGACGGGTGACCGCCCCCTAACATGTTGTTCACGAGCGGATGGCCGTTGAAGATCTCGAAGAGCTTGTCGCGCTCGATCTTCTTCAGGTCCTCGACGCTGATGGCCCACCCGTAATTCGGGTGGTTGATGTGCGGCACGCCGGCCGCGGCGCGGATGGCATCGACGTCGCGCTGGAGGACGTCCGCCACCGACTTCCCCCCCTGCGGCTCCACGAGCCGCTCGACGTTCAGGCCGTTGACGTGGATCGGCTTCTCGCCGAATCGATCGGTCACCTCCTCGCCGCGGACCACCAGGAACTTCTCGTCCGCGCCGTGCAGCGCATTCAGGCCGTCGACGCTGGTGAGGAAGTTGTGATCGGTGATCACCACGAAGGCGTAGCCGTGCTCCCGGTACCAGCGGACGACCTCGTCGGGCGTGGAGTCGCCGTCGCTGTTCAGCGTGTGCGTGTGGGTGTTGCCCTTGTACCAGCGGAGAGGGGGCGCCTCCCCTCGGTCCGGCGCTTCCTGCGCCGTTGCCGGCACGGCCGCTCCGAGGACGACGGCCAGGGCGAGGAGCGCGAGCGAGCGCTTCATGTCCGCCGCCAAACCTCTTCCAGCCGCTTCCCCATGTCCGACGGCGCCTTCACCACGTGGATCCCGGCGGCTTCCAGCGCAGCCATCTTCTCGGCCGCCGTTCCCTGCCCGCCGCTGATGATCGCGCCGGCGTGGCCCATGCGGCGGCCGGGCGGCGCGGTCTGCCCGGCGATGAACGCCACCACCGGCTTGGTGACATGCCCCTTCACGTATGCCGCCGCATCCTCCTCGGCCGTCCCGCCGATCTCCCCGATCATGATCATCGCCTCGGTCAGCGGATCGGCCTGGAACGCCGCCAGGCAGTCGACGAAGTTCGTTCCCGGGAGCGGATCGCCGCCGATTCCCACCGCGGTCGACTGGCCGATGCCGCGCGTCGAGAGCTGCCCGACCGCCTCGTAGGTGAGCGTCCCCGACCGGGAGACGATGCCGATCGGCCCGGGGCGGTGAATGTGCCCAGGCATGATGCCGATCTTGGCCTGCCCGGGCGTCATGATCCCGGGGCAGTTCGGCCCGATCAGGCGTGAAGCAGCCATCCCCTCCGCCACCCGCCGCGCGTTCGACTTCCGCATGAAGTCGTGGGCCCGGAGCATGTCGGTGACCGGAATCCCCTCGGTGATGCAGACGATCAGCTCGATCCCGGCGTCGGCCGACTCCATGATGGCGTCGGCGGCGAACGGCGGCGGAACGAAGATCAGCGAGCAGTTCGATCCCGCCTTCTCCCGCGCCTGGCGAACGCTGCCGAAGACCGGGAACCCCTCGTGCGTCGTTCCCCCTTTGCCCGGCGTGACGCCGCCGACGAGGGTCGTGCCGTAGTCGCGGCACTGGACGGCGTGGAACGTTCCTTCCCGCCCGGTGATCCCCTGCACGATGACGCGGGTATTCCTGTCAGCCCAGATCGCCACTACGCCTGCCCCCGTGCGCCTGCCACCACTTTCTGGGCGGCATCCCACATCCCGTCCGCCGTAATCAGCGGAAGTCCCGACTTGGCCAGGATCTCCTTTCCCAGCTCGACGTTGGTCCCTTCGAGGCGGACCACCACCGGGACCGGGAGCCCCACTTCGCGGGAGGCGCTGACCACCCCCTCGGCGATACGGTCGCCGCGCATGATTCCCCCAAAAATATTGATGAGAATCGCTTTCACATTCTTGTCATTTAAAATGATACGAAAAGCATTCTTGACCTGCTCGGCGCTGGCCCCGCCCCCCACGTCGAGGAAGTTCGCCGGCTCCCCGCCGGCCAGCTTGATGATGTCCATGGTGGCCATGGCCAGCCCGGCGCCGTTGACCATGCAGCCGACGTTGCCGTCGAGCTTGATGTAGTTCAGCCCGTAGTGCGAGGCCTCGACCTCCAGGGGGTCCTCCTCGGCGAGGTCGCGCATCTCCACGATGTTCTTGTGGCGGAACATGGCGTTGTCGTCGAAGGTCATCTTCGCGTCGAGGGCGAGGACGTCGCCCTCCTTCGTCACCAGGAGGGGGTTGATCTCGGCGAGGGAGGCGTCGGTCTCGACGTAGGCGCGCATCAGCTTCTGCACGAAGTCGACGCACTTCCTGTAGGAGTCGCCGGTGAGCCCGAACGCCGATGCCACGGCGCGGGCCTGGAACGGCTGCACGCCGAGGACGGCGTCGACCGGCTCGCGGTGAATGGCCTTCGGGTCGCGGGCCGCCACTTCCTCGATGTCCATGCCGCCCTGGCTGGATGCCATGATCACCGGAAGGCCGAGCTTCCGGTCGAGGGTGATGCCGAGGTAGAGCTCCTTGTCGATGTTGAGCGCCTCTTCGATGAGCACCTTGCGGACGACCCGCCCTTCGGGGCCGGTCTGGTGCGTGACCAGGGTCATGCCCACCATCCCGCGCGTCAGGTCGGCCGCCTGGTCGGCGTCCTTGGCGAGCTTGACACCGCCGCCCTTGCCGCGCCCCCCGGCGTGGATCTGCGCCTTGACCACGACCCGCCCTCCGAGCTGCTTGGCCACGCGGCGGGCCTCGTCGGCGCTCTCGACCACCTCGCCGCGCGGCGTCGGAACGCCGTACTGGCGAAGGAGGTGCTTCGCCTGGTATTCGTGGACTTTCATTGGCGGCGCGCGTTTTATCACAGAATGCGCGGCGTGAAGCCGGGCGACGAAATCACCATTTCCGCGACCGAGCTCGTGGCCGGCGGCGACGCCCTGGCGCGCATCGACGGCTTCCCGATCTTCACCGCCAGCCTCTTCCCCGGCGACGTCGCCGTCGTGCGTCTCCAGGAGGTCAAGAAGGGCTTCGCCAGGGCGGAGCTGGTGCGCCTCGTCGAGCCGAGCCTCTTCCGGCGCACCGAGCCCTGCCCGATCGCCGGCGAGTGCGGCGGCTGTGACTGGACCGCCCTTCGGCTCGACAAGCAGCTCGAGGCCAAGCGGAGGATCCTGACCGAGTCGCTGCGACGGATCGGCAAGCTCGACCCCGCCGCGCTTCCGCCGATCGCCATCCATCCCTCGCCGCTCAACTACCGCATCCGGACCAGGCTCCACCGGGAAGGCGATGTCATCGGCTTCTACGCCATGCGCTCGAACCGCGTGGTGCAACTGGTGAGGGAATGCGAAGTCGTGGGGCTGCGCACGCTCGATGTTTTCGGGGTGCCGGGCGTTCAGGGCAGCGGCGATCCCGAGGTGTGGGAGATCGGCGGCGAGCTCGTCGACGATGCTCGTGAGATCACGCTCCGCGCCGGCGAATTCGCCTGGCGGCTCTCCACCCGCTCCTTCTTCCAGGTCAACCGCCACCTTCACGGAACGATGATCCGGCTCGTGCAGGAACACGCGGCGCGGTGCACGTCGAGGCACCTGGCGATCGACCTCTACGCCGGAGTGGGCTTCTTCACGCTGCCGCTGTCCAGGCACTTCGACGAGGTCATCGCCGTGGAAGCGTCTCCCGAGTCGGCGCGGTACGCGAGGATCAATGCTCCGCCGAACGTGCGGGTGATCGAGGCTCCCGTCGAACGGCGCACGCGCAGGCTGCCGCCGGTCGGTTTCGTGTTCCTCGATCCGCCGCGCGCCGGCGCGCCGAAGGAGGTGATCTCGTCGGTGTCCGGGCTGGCCGGGGAGATGATTTGTTATCTCTCCTGCGATCCGGTAACCTTCGCTCGCGACGCGAGCCGGCTGATCGCGTCGGGCTGGCGCCTCTCCACGCTCGACCTCCTCGACCTCTTCCCCAACACCCATCACCTCGAGACGCTCGCTTCGTTCGAGCGTGCGCGATGACGTTCCCGCCGCACTTCCTCTGATCGCCTTCACCGCCGCCCTCGGCTTCGGGCCGCTGCTCGTCAGCTCACGCTGGGCCGGCCTGGGGATCGGCCTCGTGGCCCTCCTGATCGCCGCCCGCCACGGGCCGCGGGCCGCCACGATCGCCGGCTTCGCGGCCCTCGGCCTGCTGATCGCCGCGCGCGAACAGACCCTCCGCTCGACCGAGCGGCGCATCCTGGCCCGGCTCGACCAGGAGCGGTTCGTCACCATCGAGGCGCCGCTGCAACGCGACTGGTCCGCACGCCCCCACGTCTTCGTGCTCGGCTCGTCGCGTTTCCGCGTCGAAGGGGGCGAGGTCCGGGCGCCGCTGGCGATCTATGCCCGATTCCTCCCGCCCCCGATCGGCATGGAAGCCACCATCCGCGCCGAAGGCCATCTCCGCCCCGACCGGCGCGGCGGCTACACCCTCTCGCTCAAGTCGGCCCGTCTGATGGGCTACGCCGGGCGGCTCTCGCTCCGGTCGCCCGCGGCCTGGAACCGGGTCATCGCCAACCGCCTGCGGGAGCACGCCGCCGCGCGCGCGGAGGAGATCGCCATGATCGAGGCGCTCCTTCTCGGCCGCGGCGAGCGGCTGAGCGAGCAGACCAAGGAGGACTTCAAGCGCGGCGGGACCTACCACCTCCTCGTCTTCTCGGGTCTGCAGATCTCGCTCGCCGCCGGGGTCATCACCATGCTCCTCCGCTGGGGGGGAGCGGCGCGGGCGGCGGACTTCTCGCTCCTCGCCTTCGCCCTCGCGGCGCCGGCGTTCGTCGGTCCCGAGGCCTCCGTGTCGCGGGCGAGCACGGCCGTCGCGCTCTACGCGCTGTCGCGGATCGCCCGGCGGCCGACGACCTTCGAGAACCTCTGGTGCGTCGCCGCCGGCGCGCGGCTGATCCTCGTCCCCTCCGACCTCTTCGAGCCGGCCTTCCACCTGACCTACGCCGGCGCCGGCGCGCTGCTCTTCATCGGGCGCCCTCTGGCGCGGACACGGCTGCGATGGATGGCCTATGCCATCGCCGCGGAGGTGGCCATCGCGCCGCTGACGCTGTTCCACTTTCACCAGTACGCGCTCGGCGGCTCGGTCACCACCATCCTGATGACGCCGCTCATCTTCGCCATGCTCGTCATCGGCGCGCTCTTCTCCGGGACGGAGCTGGCGTTCCTCCTCGACCTCGTCCGCCTCCTGAACGCCGTCTGCGCGCTGATGAACCGGGCCGCGTCGCCCGGGTTCGGGTTCTTCACCGCTCCGCCGCCGGCCTCGATCGTGGCCGGATTCGGAGCGGCCGTCGTGGCCATCGCGGCGCTCCGCGGCGCCGCCCGAACCGCCGCGGTGATGCTGGCGCTGCTCGTTCCGCCGGCCGCCGCCATCGCCACCTACCACCGCCGCGCCACCGTCGACGCTCCCCGCCTGGTGGCCCTCGACGTCGGGCAGGGCGATGCCCTTCTCGTGCGCTCGGGGCGCCGCGCCTTTCTCGTCGACGGAGGAGGAAGGCGCGACGACGTCCGATTCGGCGAGAGCGTTCTCCTTCCCCTTCTGCTCGACCGCGGCGTGCGGAGGCTGGAGGCGGTGATCCTCAGCCACGCCCATCCCGACCACTGCGTCGGGCTGGCCGCGGCCATCCGGCACCTGGAGGTGCGCGAGATCTGGATCTCCCCCCGCAAGTTCCAGGGGGAGTGCGCCCATCTCCTCCTGGATGCCGCTCGGGAACGCTTCACGCCGATCCGAATCCTTCGCGGCGGCGAGAGGCTCGACCTCGGCGAGGTCACCGCCGAGGCCGTCATCACCACGATGCGCTTTCGGCGGGCGCCGGAGAACAACCACTCCGTCGTCGTGGCGGCGGCGATCGGCCGGCGCTCGATCCTCCTGACCGGCGATATCGAGCGCGACGCGGAGCGGGAGCTCGCCACGATCGTCTCCCCGGCCGACGTGCTGAAGGTCCCGCATCACGGCAGCCGGAGCTCCACCTCGCCGATGTTTCTGGACGCCGTCAGGCCGGCCGTGGCCATCATCTCCTGCGGCCTGCACAACTTCTTCGGCCATCCTCATCCCGACGTGCTCGCGGAGCTGCGCCGGCGCCGCATCCGGATCTGGCGAACCGACCTCAGTGGGACGATCGAAGTGGTCTTCGCCGGCGACCGTTTGGAGGTCCGTCCAGAAATTGACACCCCGCGGTGACCCGCTTACAGTAAATTCTCCGCACATGTCCGCAACACTGCTCCGCCTGGGCCTCTGGACGCTCGTCCTCATCCTGACCCTCTTCGTGGTCAAGGAGACGTACTCCACGGCCCCCTTCGCCGAGATGATCCCGCGGCCGATGCTCCAGCAGGCGCTGATCCTTTCCATCCTGCTGATGGTCGCCGCGCTGGCGGCGAAGATGTTCGAGAAGGGGAAGAAAGCCGTCGGAAAGAAGCGCTGCCGCGTCTGCAGCAAGCCCATCCCGGACGGCGCCATCTACTGCCGCGAGCACCTGCGCGACGTCCTGGAGCTGGAGGACCGCCGGACCCACTCGACGCGCATCCGGTGAAGCTCGTCGTCGTGGCCGGTCCCACCGGCATCGGCAAATCGCGGCTGGCTCTCCGGCTGGCCGTGGCCGCCGGCGGCGAGATCGTCAACTACGACTCGATCCAGATCTACCGCGGCTTTGACATCGGGAGCGCCAAGCCGTCGCCGGACGAGCGCCGCCGCGTTCCACACCACCTCTTCGACATCGCCGAGGCTGGCGACGAGTTCAACGCGGCCGATTACGCGCGCCTGGCGAGAGGCGTCTGCGCCGAGATCGCCGCGCGGGGAAAGCTCCCGCTGCTCGCCGGGGGGACCTTCTTCTATCTCCGGGCGCTGCTCGGCGGTCTTCCGGAGATGCCCGGCAGCAGTGAGTCCGTCCGCCGCCGGCTCCGAACTGTCAGCGCCCGGCCACGCGGCGCCGCCTGGCTGCACAGGTGGCTCTCGCGCGTCGATCCGGTGACCGCCGCACGCGTCGCGCCGGCCGACCGGCATCGCGTGGAGCGGGCGATCGAGGTATGGGTCACCTCCCGATCGCCGATCTCCTCCTGGAGCCGCCCGCCCTCCGGGAGGAGCGCCGGAATCGATGCGCTGGTGCTCGCCCTGACGCTCGACCGCTCCGCGCTCGTCGGGCGGCTCGACGCCCGGGTCGAGGCGATGTACGGTGCCGGCCTGGTCGACGAAACACGCCGGCTCCTCGATCGACATCCAGGGGAGGCCCGCCCGTTCGGGGCCATCGGCTACCGCGAGGCGGCGGCGGTGGTGAGGGGAGAAACCGGCCTGCAGACGGCAATCGCGGAAACGAAACGGCGCACTCGCGCGTATGCAAAGAGGCAGATGACATGGCTCAGGTCGGAGCGGAATGTGCAGTGGCTTCCGGCTGCAGACGAAGAAGAGGCATTCCGGGCCGCGATGCGGCTCGTGGAGAGGTTCACGATTGACTGACAGGCTCATCCTCCTTTCGCTCGCAGTGGCGCTGATGACCGTGAGCTGCGCCACCGGGCCCGCCCTTCCGCCGCCGGTCACCCCGCGGGGTGAGGACCGCTTCCTGGTCGATCCGCGGAGCGGGTATCAGCCGGCGGTGGCCACCCCTGAGGATGCAGGCCGGCGTCTCGAGGCGGCGTGGCGTTATTTCCTCGCCGCCGACTACGAGCGGGCGCGGCAACGCCTGGCCGAGCTGCGCGCGCGGACGCCCGACTACGCTCCGGCCGCCCTGCTCGGAGCGGCGATCGACCTCCGGGAGGGAAGGCTCGATGCGGCGCGCCACACCATCAACATGCTCGCCGACCAGTATCCCGGCTACACCGCCGCGCGCGTGTACCAGGCCGAGCTGGCGCTCGCGGAAGGAAACACGCGGCGGGCGTGGGAGATCTACCAGTCGCTGGTGGCCCAGCCGGACGCGCCTGCTCTGCTGTCGGAGCGGCTCGCCACGGCCGAACGGCGCCTCTTCGACGAGCTGGTGACGGCGGCGCGCGACGCGGAGGACCTGGCCGCGATCCCGCTGCTGCGGGAGGCGCTGACGATCAATCCCGGCGCGACGGAAGCGAGGCTCCTCCTGGTCAACCGCCTCGTGGGGCGGCAGCAGTACGACGAGGCGCTGCGGATGATCCAGCCTCTGGTGGGCACTCCCGACGCCGAGCGCGACGACGTCCAGGAGACGCTTGCCGAGATCGAGGTGGGGAGGGGCCGCTACCAGGAGGCCATCGCGCGCTACGAGAGGCTGGCGAGGAGATCGCCCGACCCGCACTACGCGCAGCGCCTCGAGGACATCAAGGAGCAGTGGACGCTGGTCAACCTCCCGCAACAGTACCGGACGGCGCTGGAGTCGGACGCCATCACGCGGGCGGACCTGGCGGTGCTGATCTACTGGAAGCTCTCATCCGTCCGCTTCGCCAGCAACCTCCCCTCTCCCCCGATCGCCACCGACATCGCGGAGGTTCCGGGACGTGACGAGATCGTCCGGGCCATCGCCATCGGCCTCTACGAGGTCGACCCGGTAACGCGCCGCGTCTCCCCCTTCCGCACCGTGACGGCGTCCGCGCTGGCGCGTTATGCCGCGCGACTGCTGCTCCTTCGCGGCGCCTCCTGCGCGCGCGGCGTCCCGGCCGAGAGCCTCCTGGCGGCATGCCGCGTCACCGACCCCTCCGCGACGCTGGAGTACGATGCCCTGGTCAGCGGCCGCACCGCCGCCCGGGTGATCGACGAGGTCGACCGCGCCCTGCAACGGTAGTCGTGTCGAACGGCCGCGGAGGCCCCGCGGCCCCGCTCCATTGAATCGAGATCGAATCGATTTCATCCGAAGACCGAAACCCATCTCGTCAAGTACGGCGGCGCTTCACCCGAGGATGCGGCATTGCGTTCCATGTTCGGGGGGCTGACGGAAAGCAGGCTCGGGCACGGTCCGGGACGGTTTCTCATGCTGTCGCTCAGCTATGGCCTGTGGGAGGCGGTCTACACGTTCTTCCAATTCGTCCGAATCCCCTTGGCTGATCACGTCACCACCCTCCACTGCGGCAATTCCATTCTCGACCGCCTGACGCACGTAACGCGCTGGGAGCCAACCAGCTCGCGGTTGGCGTCGGCCCCCCCCCGGCGACCCGCCGTTTGCGGTTCCCGCCAAAGGGCGCGACCGAACGCAACAAGGCGCTGGCGACCCTCTCAGGGTCGCCTGCGCCTGCTGCTGCGGTACTGGCAACGAACTCAGCGGCTGGCCGCAGCCGCGAGGGGGCGCCGGCTGGTGGCCTGACCGAGAAGGTCGTAGCGATCGAGGTTCATGACCTTGTTCCAGGCAGCCGCGAAGTCACGCACGAACTTCTCCTTCGCGTCGTCACCGGCGTAGACCTCCGCCAGCGCCCGGAGCTGAGAGTGCGCGCCGAACACGAGGTCGGCGGCCGTGGCGGTCCACTTCGTCTTGTCCGTGGCTCGATCGCGACCCTCGTACACGTTCTCCTCCGATGCGGACGGCCTCCAGGCTGTGCGCATGTCGAGCAGGTTCACGAAGAAGTCGTTGGTCAGCGTCCCGGGCCGGTCGGTGAAGATGCCGTGCTTCGACTGTCCGAAGTTTGCATTCATGGCGCGCATGCCGCCGACGAGAACCGTCATCTCGGGCGCGGTCAGCTTCAACAGGTTGGCCCGGTCCAGCAGGCGAGTTTCCGGCGAGTGGCGGTCTCCCGCGCGCATGTAGTTGCGGAACCCGTCTCCTTCCGGTTCGAGCGGTTCAAACGTGTCGACGTCGGTCTGCTCCTGGGAGGCATCGGTGCGACCCGGCGTGAACGGGACGGTGACGTCGTGCCCTGCTTTTCTGGCCGCTTCTTCGACGGCAGCGCATCCACCGAGGACGATCAGGTCGGCCAGCGAGACCTTCCTGCCGCCGGACTGTGAGCCGTTGAACTCCTTCTGGATCTTCTCGAGGGCCTTCAGCACCTTGGCCAGCTGAGCCGGCTCGTTGGCCTCCCACTCCTTCTGCGGCGCGAGGCGGATCCGTGCCCCGTTGGCACCGCCACGCTTGTCGGTGCCGCGGAAGCTGGCCGCCGCATTCCAGGCGGTGGAGACCAGCTGCGGAATGGATAGACCGGCGTCAAGGATCTTGCGCTTGAGCGAGGCGATGTCCTTGTCGTTGATGAGCTCGTGATCGACCGGGGGAACGGGGTCCTGCCACAGCTGCGCCTCCGGAACCCACGGTCCGAGGTAGCGCGGCAGGGGGCCCATGTCGCGGTGAAGCAGTTTGAACCACGCCCTCGCGAACGCGTCGGCAAGCTGGTCGGGGTTTTCGAGGAATCGCTTCGCGATCGGCCCATAGATCGGATCCACTTTCAGCGACAGGTCCGTGGTCAGCATCATCGGCGCGTGCCGCTTCGAGGGGTCGTGCGCATCCGGCACGGTGCCTTTGGCCTCGGGATTTTGGGGCTTCCACTGCTTCGCACCGGCGGGGCTCGTCGTCAGCTCCCACTCGTACTTGTACAGGTTCTCGAGGAAC
>DATLEX010000285.1:0-15836 GCA_035525045.1 Thermoanaerobaculia bacterium
ATTCGGGCGGTCTACCGCGAGGCCATCGGCCGCCGGTACCTCTTCTACAGCTACGGTGACTGCATGTTCCTCCGCAACCGGGGTGCCTGGTGAAACCCCCGCACACGAAGCGTCGGATCATCGGGCTGGTGGTGGTGGGCATGTGGGGGTCGTGGCTTTTGGGTGGAATCTTCGCGTATCTTCTCGGCCGGACCCTCGGCCGTCGCGTCCTCTTATGGTTCGTTGCCGGCGATCGAATCGACTACTCGGGTTCGGCATCGCCGGCGTCGCGTTCAGCGCCATCGCCTTCTACCGCCTGCACAGGCGGCTGGCGGACGGCCGGCACGCAGCGTGAGACCATGAGCGCACGGTGGAGGAGAGCATGCGCGACTTCGACGTGAAACACATCCTGGCTCCGACCGACCTCGACGAGGCGGCTTTCCCCGCGCTCGCCTACGCGCGCTTCCTCGCCGAGCGCACGTCGGCGAAGCTCACCGTCCTCTACGCGGAGCCGATCGCCTACCCCTACACCGCCGTCGAGCCGCCGCCCGGCACCATGCAGCCGGCGCTGCAGGACGAGGCGGTGCTTCGCCAGAGCGTGGAGGAGCACGTGGCCCCGGCCCTGGCGGGATGGGCGCACGAGGTGGTGGTCATGACCGGACAGCCGATCCAGACCATCCTGCACACGGCCCGCGAGCGCGACGTGAGCATGATCGTGATGGCCACGCATGCGCGGCGGGGGTGGCGCCGGGCCATCCTCGGATCGGTGACCGAGGGGGTGATTCACGGCAGCCGCTGCCCGGTGATGACGCTGCGCACGCGAAGCGGCAGCGCCGGCGCGAAGCAGTCGGTGACGAAGATTCTCTGCCCCATCAACTTCACCGAGGTGGCGCGGGAGTCGCTGTTCGCGGCCGCCCGCCTGGCGCAGACCTTCGGCGCCGAGCTCCTGGTGGCCTTCGTCGTCGAGCAGGGGGAGGAGAAGAACGAGCGATGGGAGGCGGAGGTCCGGCTCTGGATTCCGCAGGAGCTGCGCGAGATCTCCTCTCCCCACCAGTTGGTCCTGAGAGGAGGAGCGGCGGAGCGCGTGCTCGACGCGGCCGATGATTTCGGCGCCGAGCTCCTGGTGGTCGGCGCCCAGCAGAAGGCCTTTCGCGACGCCACGGTCATCGGCTCGACGACCGAGCGGCTGATCCGCTTCGCCAACTGCCCCGTGCTGGTGTGCCCGCGCGGGTGAAAATTAGGGCTCGAGCCCCTTCCTCCCCCCCCACGTCACAACGCTGCGGTGACGGTTGACGCGGCCCGCCCCGCGCCAGCGACCGAGATTGGAGACGAAGGAGGTCCTCCATGCCGGGGCAGCCGCTGTTCGAAGAGAAGCGATTTCCGCGATTCGACGACCGGCGTAGCGCCGGCCGGATGCTGGCCAAGGCGCTGGCGCGTTACGCACGCGGTCCCGGAGCCATCGTTCTCGGGCTGCCGCGGGGCGGGGTCGTGACAGCGGACGAGGTGGCGCACGAGCTCGGGCTGCCGCTGGATGTGCTGGTCGTGGGGAAGCTGCGCGCACCGGGGCGGGAAGAGCTCACCCTCGGAGCCATCGGTCCCGGAGGGGTGCGCAGCATCCATCACGCCGCGATCGCGGCCCTGCGCATCGCGCCGTGGCAGATCGCGGCCCTGGCCGAGCAGGAGACGAAGGAGCTCGAGCGCCGCGAGCGCCTCTATCGCGGGAGCTCGGCGCCGCTCGATCTCGCCGGGCAGACGGTGATTCTCGTCGACGACGGGGTGGCCACCGGATCGACGATGCAGGCGGCGCTGGAAGTGGTTCGCGGAGCGCGCGCCGCGCAGGTCGTGGTCGCCGTCCCGGTCGGTCCCGCCGACACCTGCGCAGAGCTGCGACGGAACGCCGACGATCTGGTCTCCCTCGCCACGCCCGTGACCGTCTGAGGAGCGCAGCCCCGAGCCCCCCGTCCCCCCCCCCGGCTCACCAGTACGTGGTGGTGATGCGGCAGGCGCCGCGGACGACGGCCTGACACGCCAGCCGTTCATCGCCGGCCAGGCCGCGTTGCGCGGCCACGCGCGATTCGATGGTGGTCGGCTCGGTCAGATTCTCGCTCCCCGAGACGATCCGCACCCGGCAGCGCGCGCAGACTCCGACGCCGCCACAGGCGTTCCCCAGCGGGACGCCGGCCCGCCGGGCCGCGTCGAGCAGCGTCTCGTCGGGGAAGGCCGCCGCCGCCCTTTCCATGGGCGTGAAAGTCACCACTCCAGGCGTCGCGTTCACTGAGATTTGTCCGAGGCCGAAGAAACTTCGGGGCGCGGATTGCGTCTATTAGAGCAGATCGAAACCGGAGGCCGTGATGAAGACGCAGTGGGACGCGAACGACGAGACGAAACTGGCGCAGGAGATCGTCGGCGTTCTCCCCGCCGGGAGCGTCGTCCGGTTCTGCTCGGATGACCTCGAGTCGATCCGTTTCGCCGTGCAGGCCGCCGGGCTGAAGCTCCGCAGCATCGTCCTGAGCCGGGCCTCGCTGCGCCGGCTGCTGGCCGACGCGGCCCGCCCCGTCAAGGTGGAGTACCTGCAGCGCGACCTGCTGCGCAGCGCGCGGCGGCGCGCGGAGTTCCGCTACCCGCGGCTGAGCCACTTCGTCGAGGCGGTGCGGGGCCGGAGGCAGCGGAAGGCCGGCGGGGCCCTCTCGCTGGCTGGTATTACGTCAGTTATTTTGCGTTAATACCTACGAAACGACTGTAAATGGCTTGATACGCCTTCGAAAAGCAGCTATCCTGCTGCTGTCATGACCGACCTCCTCGACGCCGTCGGCCGCCGGATCGTCGACATCCTCCTCCGGGACGGCCGCACGCCGGCGGCGCAGATCGCCGAGGAGGTGGGCCTCTCCCGGCCGGCCGTGGCCGACCGGATCGACAAGCTCGAGCGCAACGGCGTGATCCGCGGTACGACCGTGGTGCTCGAGCCCGACGCCGTCGGGCGGAAGGTCACCGCCTTCATCGCCGCGCGGGGGGCGTCCCTGACGACGAAGGGCTGGAGCGCCTTCCGCGCCCTCATGCAGTCCGACGAGGTGCTCGAGGTCCACACCGTCGCCGGCGACGACTGCTACCTGATCAAGGTGCGCACCGGCTCCATGGCCTCGCTCAACGCCATTGTCTCGAAGATCGCCGAGCCTCCCATCTCCCTCGCCACGCGGACGACCATCGTCATGGAGACGCACTGCGAGAAGGTGGGCGGCATCGCGCTGGGTGAGGTGACGGCGTGAAGCACGAGCGGACCCTCGCCCTCGCTGCCTTCGCCGTGGTCTGCCTGGTCTGGGGCACCACGTACCTGGCCATCGCCATCGCCATCGAGACCATCCCGCCGCTGGCGCTGACCGCCATCCGCTTCATCATCGCCGGGGCGCTGATGGCCGCCATCGCCCTCTGGCGCGGCGAACGCCTTCCGCGCGACCGGCGCACGCTGGTCAACCTGGCCATCGTCGGATTCCTGATGATCGGCATGGGCAACCTCGCCGTGGCATGGGCCGAGCAGTGGGTGCCCAGCGGCCTCGCCGCCCTCTTCGTCGCCACCGCCCCGTTCTGGATGGTGGTGATCGAGGCGTTCCGCAGGCAGGGCGAGCGCGCCGATCTTCGCACCGGAGCGGGCATGCTCATTGGCTTTGCCGGCGTGGCGATGCTCGTCACGCCCGGCGGGGCCGGACCGTCGTGGAACTTCTCCTTCATCGCCGGGGCGGTGGCCATCCAGATCGGCTCGATCGCCTGGCAGCTCGGCTCGGTCCGCGGCAAGTACCATCTCAACCACGTGCCGCTGCTGGCCTCGGCCAGCCTGCAGATGCTCTTCGGCGGCCTGATCGTCGGCGTGCTGTCGGTGGTCATCGGAGAGCCGGCCCGCTTCGTCCTCAACGCCAGGACCTTCGCCGCGCTCGTGTACCTGACCCTCTTCGGCTCGGTCCTCGCCTACAGCGCCTACGTCTACGCGCTGGCGAAACTGCGCACGACGAAGGTCTCTCTCTACGCCTACGTGAATCCCGTCGTCGCCGTGATCCTCGGCTGGCTGATCCTCGACGAGAAGCTCACGCCCCTTTCCATCGTGGCCATGGTCACCATCCTCGGGGGCGTGGCGCTGGTGCAGACCGCGGGGCTCCGCAGGAAACCGCTGCCCGTGTCCGTTCCCGCGCTCGAGCCGGAGAAAACCGCGGCGTAGGGCGGCGACAAAGTGTCATTCCGAGCTGGTCCACGGCGCAGGCGCCGCGGCTCGGAATGACACCTTTTCCGTCAGTTCATCACGTTCGCCGTGACCACAATGATGAGAGCTTTATCGAGCATCGACGTGGTGCCGATGACGACCTTCTCGCGCTGCCGCAGCGTCACGGGCGTCTCGAATCCGAGGGACTGGTAGTGATAGTTGCCGCTGCCGAGGTCGAGGGGGATGCGCATCGAGAATGCGACGTTTCCGATCTCCACGGTCGGAGACTCAGTCGAAGATCCGAATGAAATGCCGCGCAATCTGTAGCTATAAACGAGCGGCCTCTCCTGCGACGCGGTCATTCCGAGCAGCGTCGCCTCGGCGACCCCCGAGCCCTCGATTCCCACTCCGGGCTTGGTGCGATGCACGAACGTGGTCATCAGCCCGTAGTGCGTGTAGCTGAGCGTCGACCGGAGCTGGGTCACCACCGGAGCGAGCTCGTCCGGAATCGACGACCCGGCCATGGCGGATTTCGATCCGAGCAGGACATGGACGCGCAATTCGACGTCGGGCGACTGCGGGACGGGTTTGTCGAGCCGCTTCACCGCCTCGTCCATCGCCGCGATGTTCTCCGGGAAATCGCGGACGGTGATCGTTCGCAATTCTTCGTTGACGTCGAGCCCGGCTCCCTTGAAGCCGCTCCCAAGAAGCTCGATCGCGGAGGCGATGACCCGCGCGCCCCGGTGCTGAAGGCTGAACACCTTGTTCCTGAACTCCCGGACGGTGTTGTAGTCCGGCTCCTTCACCTGCTGGGCGAGCGCGAGAGGAGCGAAGAACGTGAGGAGCAGGACAATGATGAGTCTTTTCATGATTTCTCCTTGACGATCCAGATGATTCGTACCTCGGGATCTGCGGTCTGAATGTGAATGAGCATCGGTTCGGCGGGCGCGGCGGGAAGAGGCCGCTGCGAGGCGGTCTGCGGCGGGCGTGACCTCACTTCTGCTGCCTGTCGCGGCGGAGGCTCGATGATGGGCGAGGCCTCCACGGCCGCCCTGCGGGCGGGATCGCCGGCGCTCGACGTTGGCGGAGCCGCGGCGGCGGGGCCCGGCGACACCGGCGGCCCGGCGGCGGGGCGTACGGGTGGCTCGCGCCGGATGAACAGGAAGACCAGAAGCGTGGCGGCCGCCACGGAAAGGGGCAGAAGCCAGCCGCTCTTCCGGCGATGCCGGAGCTTCGACATGACTCGGGCGCGGACCGCCGCGTAATCGTGGTCGTCGAGCGGGGGCGGCGTGCGAAGAGAGCGGAGGTCGACAGGTTCTTCGTTCAAGCAGTCCTCCCTCGCCGCGCGTCGATGAAGCGGCGGAGTCTCACACGGGCGCGACTGAGTTGCACGCGTACGGTGGCGACGCTGTTTCCGAGCGCCGCCGCGACCTCGGCGGTCGGCAATTCCTCGACGTCGCGAAGGATGAGCGCGAGCCGTTCTTTCGGCGGCAGCGAGTCGATCGCGCGCCGGAGCAGCGCCGCCTCGTCCCGGCGGGTCAGATCGACGTCGGCGGGAACGTCGTTGCTGGCGACGATCACGGAATCGTCCAGGGGATGGAAGATGCGCAGCCGCCGGCGGCGCCGCAGTTGATCGCGGCAGACGTTGACCGTGATCTTCGTCATCCAGCCGAGGAGGTTCTGCGTGTCGTCGTAGCGGCCTAGGTGCCGGAAGACGCGGAGATAGGTTTCCTGCATCGCGTCCTTCACCTCTTCGGCATCCCCGAGGATCCGCCAGGCGATGCGCGCCACCTGTTTCTCCGTGAGGATCATGATGTTCTCGAACGCCGCCTCATCGCCTTCGCGTGCGGAGCGAACTGCCGTCTGGATATCGATCACGAATGCGTCGGCGGTCATCGTTCCGCTGCCGTCTCAACCACACCTACCGGGGGTGGGGAAGATTCGTTTACTCCCGTCTGCCTTCGACGTTCCCGGACACACTGCGGTCACAGGTGTTGCGTTTCCAGCAAGCAGCTTCGCGGGGAGCCGCCGCCTACCGCGTCCCCGCCCGCAACGTCGCCAGGAACTCCTCCAGGTTGGTCGGCTTCGGAGGGAGGCGCACGGCGTTGGTGAACTCGGTGTTCGCCGTCTGCGCGTCGATGCTCATGGCCCGCTCCACCTCGGCGATGGCGTCGTCGAGCTGGCCCACTCCGGCCAGGACCAGGGCCATGTAGACGTGCGGCTCGGTGGCCTGCGGCCGGGCCCGCGTGGCGGCGACGAAGTGGGAGATGGCCTCGTTGTTCCGATCGAGCCGGCTCAGCAGCGCGCCGATGTTCATGTTTGCGTCGTAGTGAAAAGGCGCGACCTTCAGCGCGGCTCGATACTCCGCCAGCGCCTCCTCATCGCGGCCTTCCCGCGCCAGCGCGGCAGCGAGATTGTTCCGCGCCTCGGCCGAGTTGGGATTCTCCTTCACCGCCGCCTCATAGTGGGCGATGGCCTGGCCGGTATCGCCGCGCACGATGGCCAGCGCACCGGGCGCCTCCCTGTCTCCCAGCTCGGCAGCCTGCTCCAGCAGAGCCGCCGCCTCCTCCGCCCGCCCTGCCGCCATCTCCAGGTTCCCCAGTTGCCGGCGGGCCTCGCCGCTCGTGGGGTCGAGCCGGATCGCGTTACGATACGCCTCCGCGGCCTCGGCCGTCCGCCCGAGTCCGAGGAGGGAGGCCGCCAGCCCCTCGTAGCCGCGCCCGTAGTTGGGGCGGACGGCCAGGAGGGCCTGGAATTCCGGCAGGGCCCGCTCGAAATCGCGGTTGCGGATGTAGGCGAAGCCGAGCGTCTCGTGCGCGATGGGGTTGCGCTGCGTGACGCGCGCCGTGCGGGCGAAGAGCGTCTCGGTGTCCTTCCAGTAGCCCGCTTGCGCACGGGCGGCGAAGGTCAGCCCGCCGATCACGCCCGCGGCGACCACTGCCGTCGCCAGTCGCAGGGCCGGACGCGTGGCGACGAGGTCGCCCAGCAGCCAGACCAGGGCGATGAAAAGGCCGGCCATGGGGATGTAGGTGTAGCGGTCGGCCATCGCCTGCGGCCCGATCTGCACGATGCCGCTGACCGGAACGAGCATCCCCGCGAACCAGAACCATCCGGTGAAGAGATAGCGTCGCTCGCGGAACAGGAACACGAGGAACGTGATGATCAGCAGCACGAGCGCCGCGGCGAGGCTGGTGGATGGGCGGATGGTGGAGGGATAGGGATAGCCGAGGGCGAGGTCGTCGGGCCAGAACATCCGCCGCATGTAGACGACGTAGGAGATCGCGGCGTTGGCGAGGCGGATGGGGAGGGAGACGAAGCGGACATTCGCGATGGCCTCGACGGCATGCTGCGCGTACCAGGTCACGATCGCGCCGGGGACGATGAGGATGAACAGCGGAAGCTTCTCGTAGGCGAGGCGGCGAAGGGTGCGCCAGTCGCCGAGATCGAAGCGCCGCAGCGGCCAATAGTCGAGGAGGAGGAGAACGAACGGCAGCGTGACCAGCATGCCCTTCGACATCAGGCCGAGGATGAAGGTCAGGAGCATCGCCGCGTAGGCCGGCCTGGAGCGGCGCTCGACGAAGCGGAGGTAGAACCAGATCGTGAGCAGGAGGAAGAGGGAGCTGAGGACGTCCTTCCGTTCGGCGATCCACGCCACCGACTCCACGCGCAGCGGGTGGATGGCGAAGAGCGCGGCCACGATCGCGCTGCGCCATGGGCTGGCCGTGGCGCGTGCCAGGATCAGGAACAGCAGCACGGCGTTGAGGGCGTGGATGGCGGCGTTGACCAGGAGATGCGCCCCGGCGTCGAGGCCGAAGAGCTCCACGTCGATCATGTGCGTGATCCAGGTGACGGGGTGCCAGTTGAAGTCGAAGGAGCGGAAGGCCCACGCCACCCCTTCGGCGGTCAGGCCGCGCTTCACCTGCTCGTTGTCGATGATGTAGATGGGATCGTCGTAGCCGAGGAACTGGTGATTCCGCACCTGCAGGAAGACGACGGCCACGAGCAGCACCAGCGCCGCGGCGATGCCGGCGGAGATGCCAGGGCCGGCGGCTGCCGGTGCGGGTGGCGGCGGCGGGGAGGCCAGGTCCTGCTGGCTGGCCGCGCGCGCCGCCCTCGAGCGCGACTTGCGTCCCATCGGGCCGCGTAGTTTAACCGAGCACGGTTCCGCGGCGCGCCCCGCTCGGGTTGCCGGTCGCGATGCCCCTCAGAGCGTCCGGCCCTCCCCCGCCCATGTGGAGTAGAATTTGGGCACCCATTCAATATCTGGAAAGGCGGTCCCCCATGAAACTGTTCGTCTGGCTGGCAGTCGTATCGTTGTTTCTCGTCCTGGCTCCGGCAGCGGAGGCCTGCATCCCCGATCCTCAGACGCTGTGTCTGAACAACAATCGCTTTCAGGTACGGGTGAACTGGGCTGTCCAAAGCCAGGGAACGTCCGGGCAGGGACAGGCGACCCTCATTCGGAATGCGCAGGGACAGGTCGTCGACGACTCAGGCTTGTTCTGGTTCTTCAACCAGGACAACATGGAGCTTGTGATCAAGGTCCTGGACGGCTGCGGTGTGAACAACCGCTTCTGGGTGTTTGCGGGCGGGTTGACCAATGTCGATGTGACCCTCACCGTCACCGATACCCATACCCCCACCTTCCAGAGCGTTACCTACAGGCACACTGAGGGTCCGGCATTCCCTCCCATCCAGGACACTGGAGCCTTCGCGACCTGTCCGTGACCGGGGTGAGAGATGAGCGCGGCCGGCAGCCATCCGGGGGTGCCGGCCGCGAGGGAAGCGCTCTTCACGTCGCTACTCTCAGCGGCGATGAGGCGGCTCCAGGAGATCAGCGTCTCCGGCCAGCGCTTCCGGATGAACGGCTCCACGCGCGTCAGCCGGACGGAGTTCCGACTTCCGCGCTGCGGGCTTCCGATTCGGATCGGGCTTCGCCGCTCCCGTCTCCATGAGCCTCTTGAGGCGGCGAAGGTCTTCCTCGATCTGGCGCTGCGGGTCCTCCCCGAACACACGGGAGACGGCCGCGCCGAGCTTTCCCGCCGGCGGGTCGTACCGGAGGACGACCTTCACCTCCGTTGCGCCCCCGCCTGAGGCCGGGGTGAAGTGAACCGAGCCGGCGTTGTCGACGCGCGAGTCGTCGACGGACCGCCAGGCGATCAGCTCGTCCGGCACCTCGTTGATGATCTCCGCCTCCCACCCGGCATCGAACGCGGCCGGCCCCTTCGCCACCCAGCGGGAGCGCTTCTCGTCGATCACCTCGACCGACTGCAGGTTCTCCATGAAGCGGGGGAGGTTCTCGAAGTTACGCCAGAAGGAGTAGATCCGCTCGGCAGCGGCATGGATGGTGATGCTCTTCTCGACCTGAATCCCGCGGCCGTAGGGGACGCTGACCTGCCGCTCCTGCCCGGCGCCGGCGGTGCTGACGCCGAGGGCCTCGAAGAGGGGGCAGTGCCCCGTCGCGCCGCGCCACACCAGCACGCCGCCGGCGCCGGCGAGCACGAGCCCGCCGACCGAGCGGCGCTTCAGCCCGTAAGCAGCCAGAGCACTTCCGCCGATGACCGAGAGCCATCGCTCGAGCTGAGCCACGTTCGTTCCGGTTGTCATGCCCGTTTCGGCAGCATGAGGCGTACCAGGAT
This sequence comes from Thermoanaerobaculia bacterium, assembly GCA_035525045.1. GTDB lineage: Bacteria > Acidobacteriota > Thermoanaerobaculia > Gp7-AA8 > Gp7-AA8 > DATLEX01. The sequence goes on from DATLEX010000285.1 coordinate 9,802, forward strand.
GAGAGTCTCGCCGGCAGCCGGCGCCGGTGATGATGAACAGCGATGGGCATCTCCCGATACGCCGGCCCGCCCGGCCGGAAGCGATCGATCGACGACTTCACCTTCGTCGGCTCCGGCAGGGGGGCGGGCGACCGCGAGGAGCGGGTCAGCGAGAACCACGACCTGGCGCTCGCGGGCGCCTTCGCGTCTCGACGGGCTGCCAGGCACAAGTGATCTTCCTCGACACATCGGCGGTCTACGCGCTCGCCTCCAGGAGTGACCCGAATCATGCGGGCGCCGTGGCGCGCCTCGGCGCGATCCTCGACTCCGGCGCAGCGCTGCTCACGCACCAGCTACGTGCTGGTCGAGTCGTTCGCGCTGCTCCAGAGCCGGCTGGGGCTGGCCTCCGCGCTCGCCTTCGAGCGGGAGGCGGAATGGTTCGAGGTCGAATGGGTCTCACGCGAGATCCACGTGGAGGGGGCGCGGCGGTGGTCGGAATCGCGATCGTCCGTCAGCTTCGTCGATTGCGTCAGTTTCGCCGTCATGGACCGCCGCCGGATCCGGACCGCCTTCGCCTTCGACCGCGACTTCGTCGAGACCGGCTTCGAGCTGTACGCCTGATCCTCCACTAGAATTGCCCTCGGAATGCCCGTTGCCCCTCCCCCCGTCCGCCCCGTCACGCTCGAGGAGATCCGGGCGGCGCGGGAGCGCATTCGCGGCGTGGCGGTCCAGACGCCGCTCGTCCGGCTGCTGCACGGGATGGACGCGCCGGAGATCTGGCTCAAGCTCGAGAACCTCCAGCCGATCAACGCCTTCAAGATCCGCGGCGCGGCGAACGCGGTGGCCCTGCTCGATCCCGCCGCCCGCGCGCGCGGCGTCTGGACCATCAGCGCCGGCAACGCCGGGCAGGGGGTGGCCTACGCCGCGCGCGAGGCGGGTGTGCCGTGCACGGTGGTCGTGATCGAGACCGCCGCGGAGACGAAGGTGCAGCGGATGCGCGACCTCGGCGCGCACCTCGTCCAGGCGCCCTTCGACGCCTGCTGGAAGGCGATGGACGACCGCTCCTTTCCCGGCGTGGAGGGGACGTTCGTCCATCCGTTCGACGACCATGACTTCATCGCCGGCAACGCCACGCTCGGGCTGGAGATCCTCGAGGACCTGCCGCAGGTGAAGAGCGTCGTGGCGGCGATCGGCGGCGGGGGGCTCATCACCGGAATCGGCAGCGCCATCCGCACGCTCGCGCCGCAGGTCCGGATCCTCGGCGCCGAGCCGGAGACCGCCGCCCCCGGCGCCGCCTCCTTCGCTGCCGGGGCTCCCCGCGTGTTCGACGGCTGGCAGCCGTCGTTCGTCGACGGCGCCGGCGGCAAGAGCATCTTTCCCCGGATGTGGGAGCGGATGCAGGGCGTGGTCGACGGCTCGATCGTCGTCTCGCTCGACGAGGTGAAGGAGGCCATGCGCATCGTGGCCGAGAAGACACGCGTCATCGCCGAAGGGGCGGGGGCGCTGGCCGTGGCGGCGGCGCTGTCGGGAAAAGCGGGGGAGGGACCGGTGGTGGCCGTCGTCTCCGGGGGGAACATCGATCTGCGCAAGTTCGCCGAGCTGGTCTTGTCATCCCGAGCGTGAGCGAGGGATCCGGGTTCATCTCCGCTTCACCGGCGCCCGGCGCCGTTAACCAGCTCGGGATGACACCGGCGGGGTCACTGTTCGTCGCGCACGATCGCCAGCGGCCGGATGCCTCGCTCCGGGTAGTCGCGGCGGTCGGTGAAGTCGCCGAGCGGCGCTTCGATCACAGGGAGAGGGACACCGGCGACGGTTGCCACCTGGCCGGTTCTGCGCGGGGCGGGGACGCGCGCCGGAACGCGCACCACCACCTGGTCCGGCTGGAGGAGCTTCGAGCCTCCCCTGGTGAGCAGCACGGCCGGGATGAGCAGGTCGGCGTTGCCGGGGATGTTCTGCAGGGTGAGCTGGGCATCCTCGGCGCCGGGCGCGCTGAAGGAGATGGTGACGTCGCCGGGAGGAACGTCGAGAAGGATGAAGGCTCCGTTCGGGGCGACGCCACCCGAGACGTACGGCGCATCCTCGATCCACATGCTGGTGGCCTGAAACAGCTCGGCCAGGCGCGCCCCTTCGGTCTCGGGGGTCTGCAGCTCGCCGGTGGGCGCCCCTTCCACGTCGGCAATCCAGCCGCGGACGCTGACCGGAGTCCGGCTCAGCGGCTGCGCGGGCTGCTCACCGCCCCCGCATGCGGCGAGGGCGAGCAGGAGGGGAATCAGGCGTCGCATGAGGGGGCGAGACTACCACGCGGCACATGCGATAATCGCTTCCGGCAGCCGGCACAAACGGCAGGGTGGGGTGGACCATGAACCGTCTCTTACTTTTCAGCGCGCTGGCCCTTCTGGCCGTCGCCTCCATCGTCCTCGCACAGAGCCCGCAACAGGCAACGCTGCGCACGCCGGAGGGAGAGTGGCGGATCGGCGTCGTCCAGGAGGGGGGGCAGATGCTCGTGTCGGCGGGGGATGTGATCAGTGCGTTGGGGGGGACGCTCACGCCGGAGAGCACGGGGTTCCGCGTCACGTTGAAGGAGCAGAGCGGCGCCTTCGGTCCCGACAGCCGCTTCGCGGTCGCCGGCGACGATCTGATCGAGATGCCTCTGACCCCGGTGGTGGTGGAAGGGCAGCCGTACGTGCCGTGGCAGTTCTTCGAGAGCTATCTGTCGCGCGTGGCGGGTCTGGAGACGATCTGGGACCCGGCGGCGCTGCTGTTGACGGTGCGGCCGCGACAACTGATCGCCGTGCCCGCGCAGATCGCGGTGACGCACCTCGGCGACATCTCCAAGGTCGTGGTCACGCTCGCCGCGCCGGTCGAGTACGCGATGGTCGAGGAAGCGGGTGCGTACTTGTTCCGTTTCAGCGGGCCGGTTGCGGCGCCGTTCGCCGAGCAGAGCTACGACGACCCGCACGTCGCGAGGGCGTCGTTCAGCGAGAACGCGCTGCGCATTCATCTGACCTCGCCGCAGGTTGCGGGCGACTCGTACAGGCTGGACAATCCGTTCCGGATCGTGCTCGACGTCCGGAAGGTTTCCGGGCAGGTGCCGGCGCCGGCCACCCCGGTACCGGGAGGCCGCCGGCCGGGAGCACCGTTGGGGATCCGCACCATCGTCATCGACCCGGGGCACGGCGGGAAGGAAGTGGGGGCGGTCGGGCCGACCGGTCTGATGGAGAAGGACGTGACGCTGGTGGTGGCGCGCAAGCTCGCCGCGGCGTTGGGGTCGCGCCTCGGCGCGCGGGTCGTCCTGACGCGGGACGACGACAGTCTGGTCTCGCTCGACCAGCGGACGGCGCTGGCCAACCACTTCAGGGCCGACCTCTTCCTCTCGGTGCACATGAACGCGGCGGTGGTCAGGGACGCCAAGGGAAGCGAGACCTACTTCCTCTCCCTGGAGGCGTCGGACGAGCTGGCGCGGCGCGCCGCCGAGATCGAGAACGCCGCCGGCGGCAGCGGAAGCGACGACGATCTGAAGCTGATCCTGTGGGACCTCGCCCATCAGGAATACCTCCAGGAGTCGAGCCGCTTCGCCCAGGCTATCCAGGAAGAGATGAACCGCGCCACCGGCGTGCAGAACCGCGGGGTCAAGCAGGCGCCGTTCAAGGTGCTGCTCGGTGCCACCATGCCCGCCGCCCTCGTCGAGGTCGGGTTCATCAGCAATCCGGAAGAAGAGGCCAGGCTCCAGTCCGACGGATTTCAGGACCTGATGGTCAACGCGCTCGTCGGGGCGATCGAGCGGTACAAGAACGACTACGAGACGCGCATCGGCCTCATCGAACCCGTCCGGACGCCGCCGCCGGTGGCCGGTGGCCTCGGCTCCCCCGCCCCGCCGCCGCAGGGGAGGACGGGGACGTAGTGCGCCGCCTGGCCGTTCCGCTCCTGATCCTCGCGCTCGCGGCCTGCAAGAAGGAACGGCCGTTGACCACCGATCTCGAGGTCGAGAACAAGGTCGCCATGCGCTCCGTGCAGCTCTTCTACGAGGGGCCGGAGATGCTGCTGGCATCGGAGCGGCGGGAGATCGCCCTGCCCGAGAACCCTGCCGCCGCCCTGCCGCTGATCATCCGCGAGCTGCTGAAGGGATCGGCCAACGACGCCGTCCCGCGGCTCTTTCCCGAAGACGCGGAGCTTCGCGCCGCCTATCTCCTCCCGGAGGGGACGGCCGTGATCGACCTGGGAGGGCCGACGCTGGTGGAAGGGTGGTCGACCGGAACGCACCAGGAGCTGATGGCGCTGCACTCGATCGTGCAGACGGTGGTGGCGAATTTTCCGGAGGCTCGGCGAGTGCGCGTCATGGTCAACGGCACGCCCGGCGAGACGCTCGGGGGGCACATCTGGCTGGGGCGGCCGCTGGTTCCGGTGCCGTCTCTGGTGAGGCGGCAGGGCTGAATCCGCGGAAGAGAGCAGGACCGAACGCTCGTTCTGGATTCGAGGGGAACGGTTTCCGTAACCATCAGGTATCTCCCACGGGAGCAAGGGCTTGTCAAGAAGCTGTTACATTGAGAAAATTTTCACAAGTTGTGAGATACTGTCCCCCAACGATGCAGATTGAGATTACTGGATGGAGAGGGCGGTGCCGCTTTCTGTTGTACCAGCCTACCTCTGTAGCTTCCTCTTGACGCTTCTTTGAACCTTACCGGTTGTCACGGCTCGCCACCCAGCGCATCACGCCTCACCATCCAGTAACGTAGCCCCGCGACCCCGCCCCCCGGCGGGGTCGCTCCTTTTTGTCCCCGATTTCAGATCAGCAGTTCCGCCAGCGCCTGCTCGACCACCAGGCGGGGATCGGCGTTGACCGGCAGCCATCGCAGCGCGGCCATGGTGCCGTCGGCGGCGGCGAGGATCCGCTCGCGATCGACGTTCCCGCCGATGTCGAGATGCCCGGCCGCGGCCTCGCAGAGGATCGTGCCGAGGAGGGCGATGGCATCGTTGATCTCGTCGCGCCGGGCTACGGCGGCGGCGATGGCCAGGAGCGCGGCGCCGTCGCGCTGCGTCCCGAACCGCGCCAGCGCGTCGCGGATGAACGAAGCAAGCTCCTCGTCGCGCGGCTCCTCCCCCCCGACGTAGATGGCCTGCGACCGGGAGCGGATCGTCGGCAGGAGCAGGTCGGGCGACCGGCTGAGGAGGATGAACGTCGTGTCGCGCACCGGCTCCTCGAGCGTCTTGAGCAGCGAGTTCGATCCGCTCACGCTCAGCGCCTCGGCAGGGTCGACGATGAAGACCTTGCTCCGTCCCTCGTACGGCCGCATCGTGGCTTCGGCCACGAGATCGCGGATCTGCTCGATGCTGATCATCTTCCGCTCGCCGCCCAGCTCGATGAAGTGAACGTCGGGGTGCAGCCGCCGCTCGACCCGATCGCATGCCGGGCAGTCGTCCCCGGCGCTCCCTCGAAGGCAGTTCAACGTCTTCGCCAGCCGGAGGGCCAGCGATCGCAGCTCGTCGCGCGAAGGGCCGTGCAGGATCACCGCGTGGTGCAGCTCGCCGCGCCGGGCCGTGGCCAGGAGAAGCTCCCCTGCGGCGGTCATGGCACGACCTCCGGGATGCGCCCGGCCAGCACGGCCACGGTCCGCTCGAGCACCTGGTCTGCCGACCCGGCCGCGTCGATGACGGCGAAGCGCCCGGGCTCGGCGGCGGCGAGGGCGAGATAACCCTCCCGCACGCGGCGGTGGAACCGGAGGTCCTCCGCCTCGAACCGCCCCTCCTGGTTGGCCGACCCGGCGTTCCGCGACCGCGCGCGGGTGAGCCCGACCGTCTCGTCGATGTCGAAGAGGAGAGTGAGGTCGGGGTGGAGCGAGTCGGTGACCCACTCGTTCAGCGCGCGCAGGCGCTCGAGGTCGAGCAGCCGCCCGAAGCCCTGATAGGCCAGCGTGGCATCGGTGAAGCGGTCGCACAGCACCACCGCCCCCCGCGCCAGCGCAGGCCGGATCACTTCCACGACATGCTGCCGGCGCGAGGCGGCGTAGAGGAGCAGCTCCGTGAGCCGGTCCATGCTGCTCTCCGGGTGCAGGAGAATG
>DATLEX010000292.1:0-5300 GCA_035525045.1 Thermoanaerobaculia bacterium
GGCGGCGTTCTGGGCGGCCACGATCACCGAGGGCAGACCGTCGCTGAACGAGAGATCGGCGCGGTTGTCGCCCGCCCAGGCGAAGGGATACTTCTGCACGCCGGTGTATCCCGACCGGACGATCAGCACGCCGTCGCCGCCCAGCTCGCGCTCGACGTACTCCTGCATGGCGGCGTTGTACAGGCCGGCGTAACGATTCTTCATCTGGTCCGCCGGCGTGCCGTCGTGAAAGACGGCCTCGGGGACGAAGTTCCCCTCGCCGTCGTCGCATTTGAATGCCCGGGCCCCGTACCGCTTCGTCTTGCGCAGCTGCGAGAACCACCACTCCTTCGCCGCCGGGTCGGTGAAGTCGACCAGGCCGCCCACTCCTTTCCACCACTCGCTGAGAGCGACCTCGCCGCCGGCGTCCCGCACCAGATGCGGCCTCGCTTCCGGATCGGTGAACTGTTCGCGGTTGATCTCGAAATCGTTGTAGCCGGTCTCCCACGGGCTGTCGAGGACGAGCACCGAGGCCGGGATGCCGAAGCGGCGAAGCTTCTCCACGTCCTCCAGCACCTCCTCCCGGTTGCGGTGAACGTCGCGGCTCTTCCAGAGGCCGAACGACCACGGCGGCGGGACCGGCGAGCGGCCGGTCAGGGCGGTCCAGTTCTCCAGCACTCCGGCCACCGACCCTCCGCCGATGAAGACCACGCGGAGGGAGCGGTCGCGGAACCGGAGGTCGGTGTTGAAGCGCTCGCTCCCGCTGAGGTCGAACGTGCCGGGGGCGAAGCTGTCCACCCAGACGCCGAATCCCTTCGAGCTGATGAAGAAGGGGACCGGCTTGTGCGAGCCGACGCCCTTGTTGCCGTAGCGGTCGTCGACGCGGAGGGGGAGGACGTAGCCGCGCTGGTTCAGGGCCTGAAACCGCTCGCCCGTCCCGTAATACTCGGTCTCGTCGTCGCTCTTCATCCGGAGGCGAAACTCGTGCAGGCCCTTATGGCGCGGAGACCACGTCACCGCCACGGAGGAGGGAGCGACGCTCTCGATCGTGAGATCGAGCGAGTCGTTGCGGAGTCGGCCGGGCCCGACGCTCTCGAATCCGTCCTGGAAGACTTCGTCGAGCCAGAGCCCGGCGATGGGGGTGGAGGTGCCCCCGATCAGGAGGAGCATGGTACCGGCGGATGGATCGAGGTCGAGCTTCGGAGAGGAGGAGGCGGTGATGGCAGAGAGGAGGAGGGTGAGGAGTGCGATCACGGGCAAATCTTAAGCCGGGGGCGGCGTTGACAGGGGGGAGGGGTTGCGGTACGGTCGGCCCGGTGTAAACGGTTACACATTCACCACAGGAGGGACGTGATGCCGTCACTCGCCGCTCGATGTCCCCGGGCTGCGCTCCTTTCGATCACCCTCGCCGCGGTCGCTCTCCTCGCCGGCTGCGCCACGGCTCCCCCCTTCCCCCCTCCGCCGCCGCAGGCGACGCCCACTCATGAGGCTCTCCTCGACGACCTCCAGAAACGCACCTTCTTCTGGTTCTGGGATACCGCCAACCCGAAGAACGGCCTCGTCCCCGACCGCTGGCCGACCAAGTCGTTCTCCAGCATCGCCGCGGTCGGCTTCGGCCTGACCGTCTACCCCGTCGGCGTCGAGCGCGGCTGGATCACCCGCCAGGAGGCGCGGCAGCGCGTCCTCAACACCCTGCGGTTCTTCGCCGATGCCCCGCAGGGGCCCGACGCCCGCGGCATGACCGGCTACCGCGGCTTCTTCTACCACTTCCTCGACATGGAGACGGGAGAGCGCTTCCGCGAGACGGAGCTGTCGACCATCGACAGCACCATCCTTTTTGCGGGAGTGCTCTTCTGCCAGAGCTACTTCGATCAGGACCATCCCGACGAGCTCCGCATCCGCAACCTCGCCGAGCAGCTCTACCGCGCCGCCGACTGGAGGTACTTCCTCGTCCGCCCGCCGCTGGTGCAGATGAGCTGGCGACCGGAACGCGGGTACGGCGCCGGGATCTGGCGCGGCCTCAACGAGGGAGCGATCCTCTACCTCCTCGCCCTCGCCTCGCCGACGCATCCGGTGGGGAAGGAGTCGTGGGATGCCTGGACCTCGACCTACAAGTGGCTTCCGTTCTACGGGCAGGAGCACATCAACTTCGCTCCCCATTTCGGGCACCAGTACTCGCAGGTCTGGATCGATTTCCGCGGGATCCAGGACGAGTACCTGCGGGAGAAGGGGATCGACCTCTTCGAGAACTCGCGGCGGGCGACGATCGCCCAGCGCCACTACGCCATCGACAACCCGAACGGCTGGCGTGACTACGGGGAGAACGTCTGGGGGCTGACCGCCTGCGACGGCCCCGGAGGCGGGAAGATGGTCATGGACGGGACGGAGAGGCAGTTCTGGTCCTACATGGCCCGCGGCGCGGCGGCCACCGAGGTGCGCGACGACGGGACGATCGCCCCGACGGCCGCGGCCGCCTCCATCCCCTTCGCGCCGGAGATCGTCATCCCCGCCATCGCCGAGATGAAGTCGCGGTATGGTGAGGCGCTGTACCAGCAGTACGGGTTCCTCGACTCCTTCAACCCGACGCTGCGCGAGGCGCCGCCCTTCATGAGGAAGGGGACGATCCATCCCCAGCTCGGCTGGTTCGACGACGACTACCTCGGCATCGACCAGGGGCCGATCGTGCTGATGATCGAGAATCACCGTACCGGCTTCGTCTGGGAAGTCATGAAGAAGAACCCGCATATCGTTCGCGGTCTTCGCCTGGCGGGGTTCCGCGGGGGGTGGCTCGAGGACACCCGGTGAAACGACTGGCGATCGTCGCCGCGCTGGCGCTGGGACCGGTCGCGGTCCAGGCGCGGGTGCTCGACGATTTCTCCTCCGTCGCGGCGTGGCAGGCCCACCCCTCGGACGGCGTCCGGCTCGACATCTCGACCGATCAGGGACGGACCGGCCGCGCCATGCGGCTCGACTTCGACTTCGGGGGCGGTGGCGGCTTCGCCATCGCCCGTCTCCCGCTGCAGCTCGACCTGCCGGAGAACTACGAGATCTCGTTCTGGATCCGCGGCGACACCCCTGTGCAGACGCTCGAGCTCAAGCTCCTCGATCCGTCGATGGAGAACGTCTGGTGGTCGGTGCGCCGGCGCTACCGATTCCCGCAGGAGTGGACGCGCCTCCGCTACCGGAAGCGCCACCTGAACTTCGCCTGGGGACCGCAAGGCGGGGGAGAGATCAGGCGGACAGGAGGGCTGGAGATCGTGGTCGTGGCGGCGGAGGGAGGGAAGGGGACGGCGTGGATCGACGAGCTGACCTTCACGCCGCTGCCGCCGGACCGGCCGTTCGAGCAGGAGCGGAACCGGTTCGGCGCGTGGAGCGGCCAGAATCGGCGCGAGATCGATTTCGGCCGGCGGCGTGAGCTGGGGGGACTCCGCATCGCGTGGGATGGCGAGCGGTTCGCCCGCGATTACGACGTGCAGTTGTCGGGCGACCGCCGCGATTGGGAGACGGTCTGGCGGGTCCGCGGCGGTGACGGCGGAACAGACTGGGTGTTCATCCCGGAGGGAGAGGGTCGCTACGCCCGGATCGTCATGGGCGACCGCGGCCGATACGCCATGCGCGAGGTCGAGGTGCAGGCGGCGGCATTCTCCGATTCGAAGAACCAGATGTTCGAGCGGATCGCGCGATCGTCGCCGCGCGGTGTCTATCCGAAATACCTCCTCGGCGAGCAGTCGTACTGGACGGTGATCGGCGCCCCCGCCGACCGGCGCGAGGCGCTGATCGGAGAAGACGGAACGATCGACATCGATCCGATCCGCTTCTCCATCGAGCCGTTCCTGAGCGTGAGCACCGCGCCCGCGCGGCGGCTGCGGCCGGAGCTGCACGGCAAGCCCTCACCCGGCGCTTCGCGCCACCCTCTCCCGCAAGCGGGAGAGGGCAGACCGTCCCTGATCACCTGGGCCGACGGGCGTCTCACGCAGTCGCTCGCCCGCGGTGACCTCCCCATCCCGACCGTCGTCCGCGATCACGGCGATCTTCGCCTCTCGGTCACCGCCTTCGCCCGCGGCGAGGAGGGTCACTCGGTCCTCTGGGCGAGGTACCGGCTGGAGAACGTGAGCGCTTCGCGAATCGACGCCACGCTGCACCTGGCCATCCGGCCGTTGCAGGTGAATCCGTCGTGGCAGTTCCTGGCCATGCTCGGCGGCGCGGCGGAGATCCTCTCGCTCGAGAAAGACGACAGCGGGATCACCGTCAACGAGACGACGACCATCATCCCGCTCACTCCCCCCGACTCCTTCCGGGCCCTCCGTTTCGACCAGGGTGAGGTGGTGACGTCAAGCGGCGGAGCGCCGGCAGGCGTCGAGGACCCGTTCGGCTCCGCCTCCGGGGCGATGTCGTGGTCCCTTCCCCTCGCTCCCGGCGAGACGCGGGACGTGGTCATCACGGTTCCGTTCCATGCCCGCCCGGCGGCGTTGAGGCAGTGGCTCTCGGCGGCGGAAGCGGCGCGGCGTGCCGAGGAGGAGCTGGCCGTGGCCACGAGCGAGTGGGCGAGCCGCCTCGGCCGCGTGGCGTTTCATGTCCCGCGGTCGGCGCAGCACATCGGCCGCGCCATCCGCAGCAACCTCGCCTACATCATGATCAACGCCGACGGGCCGTCGATCCAGCCCGGCTCGCGATCATACGACCGCTCCTGGATCCGCGACGGGTCGCTCACCTCGGCGGCGCTTCTCCGCCTCGGCCATCCGGAGGAGGTGAAGCGCTTCATCGAGTGGTACGCGCAGTTCCAGCGACCGACCGGCTACGTGCCGTGCTGCGTCAGTCCGCGGGGCGGCGATCCCGTCCCGGAGCACGACAGCCACGGGCAGTTCATCTACCTCATCCGGGAGTACTACGACTTCACCGGCGATCGGGCGCTGCTGGAGCGGATGTGGCCGCACGTGCGAAGGGCGGTCGAGTACATCGACTCGCTCCGCCGCCAGCGGATGACCGACGAGTACCGCACGCCGGAGAAGCTAGCCTTCTACGGCCTGGTCCCGGAGTCGATCAGCCACGAAGGCTACTCCGCGAAGCCGATGCACTCGTACTGGGACGACTTCTTCGTACTCCTCGGTCTGAAGGACGCGGCGGAGATCGCCCGGATCCTCGGCCATGCGGAGGAGCTGGCGAAGTTCGCCGCGATCCGCGACGAGTTCCGCCGCGATCTCTACGCGTCGATCGAACGGGCCATGGCTATGCACCGGATCGAGTACATCCCGGGATCGGTGGAGCTGGGCGACTTCGACGCCACGTCGACCACAACGGCGGTGAACCCGGGAGGGGAGCTG
>DATLEX010000301.1:0-6730 GCA_035525045.1 Thermoanaerobaculia bacterium
GGTCTGGTACACGGGGCAGTTCTACGCGCTCTTCTTCCTGCAGAACGTGCTGAAGGTCGACTTCGTCGTCGCCAACATCGTGGTGGCGGTGGCGCTGGCGCTCGGCACGCCGTTCTTCATCGTCTTCGGCGCGCTTTCCGATCGGTGGGGGCGGAAGAAGATCATGATGACCGGCAACCTCATCGCCGCGCTGTCGTACTACCCGATCTATCGGGCGATGAGCGCCTACCAGGCCAGCCCCGTCATGCTGACGCTGCTGATCTTCATCCAGGTGATCTTCGTGACGATGGTCTACGGCCCGATCGCCGCCTTCCTGGTGGAGGCCTTCCCGGCGAAGATCCGCTACACGTCGCTCTCGCTTCCCTACCACATCGGCAACGGCTGGTTCGGCGGCTTCACGCCGCTGATCGCCACCGCCGTGGTGGCCAGGACGGGCAACATCTACGCCGGCCTCTGGTACCCGATCTCGGTGGCCCTTTTGACCTTCGTGGTCGGCTCGCTGTTCCTCAAGGAGAGCAAGGACGTGCGGATCTGGGACGAGGTGGAGCAGCCGGCCGGATCTTGACTTAGTCTGACGACTTAGCTAAGCTTCGGACATGATCGAGGTCAACGTCCATGAGGCCAAAACGCAGCTTTCGCGGCTGCTCAAAAAGGTTGAGCAGGGAGAGGAAGTCGTCATCGCTCGCGCCGGGGAGCCGATCGCGAAGCTGGTCAGAATCGCCCCGCCGGCTCGCATCCGAAGGCTCGGCCAGTACGCGGGGCAGCTCCGGATCGCCGATGACTTCGATGCCCCGCTCGATCCCGAGACCTTCGAGCCTGAGCGGTGAGGGTTCTCGTCGATACGCACTGCTGGCTTTGGGCCCTCGCCCGCCCCGAAGCTCTCAATCCCGCCGCGGCGAGCCTGCTGGGGGACGCCGAGACGGAGGTGCTCTTCTCGGCTGCTTCTGTCTGGGAGATCGCCATCAAGTCGTCCCTCGGAAAGGTGATGCTCCCGGAAGGTTCGGACCTCTCGCTGTTCGACATTCTGGACAGTCTTCCGATGACCTCGCTGCCGGTTTTCGAGTCCCACGCCCGGCAGGTGGCCAAGCTTCCGCTGCATCATCGTGATCCATTCGACCGGCTGCTGATCGCGCAGGCACAGGTGGAAGACCTTCCGATCCTCACCGCGGACGAGCAGTTCCTCGATTACGAGGTGGAGCTCATCTGGGCCGCACGCCGGCCTCCACGCCGCAGGCGGAGAAGCCGGCCGCGCCCGCGCAAATGATCGGCTGGATCCCGCGATACCATGCGCATAGCCCGCTGAATCAGGAGGCCCCCATGATCCGCTATGCCTGCCCGCTCATGATCTCCCTCGTGCTCGCCGGCGCGCTGCCGGCCGCCGCTCCCGACCCGAAGGTTCCGCAGGGAGCGAACCTCGACGTGCCGGCCGGCTGGCAGGTGCGGCTCGACAGGCCCGATCCGAACGTCGTGGTCGGCTCCGACAAGGAGAAGGCCGGCATCTGGTTCGTCAACATGACACCGGGCTGGCACGTGACGACGGGCCCCTCCGCGATCTTCTACCACCCCGACAGCGTGGCCGCGGGGGAGAGCCGGATCGAGGCGGTCATCCATCTGTTCGAGCCGCACGGTCGCCATCGGGAGGCCTTCGGGATCTTCTTCGGCGGCTCCGATCTCGAGGGCCCCGGCCAGAGCTACGACTATTTCGTGATCCGCAACTCCGGCGAGTTCCTGATCAAGCGCCGGAGCGGCAGCGAGACCGCGGTCATTCGAGAGTGGACGAAGAGCGACGCCATCGTCCCCTATCAAAAGGGGAAGCCATCGGTGAAGAACGTGCTGGCGGTCGAGGCGGGGAAGGACGAGGTGATCTTCCTGATCAACGGGGCGCGCGTGGCGGCTCTTCCGCGCTCCGAGGTCCGGCTGGATGGGATCGCCGGCCTCCGCATCAACCACCATGTGAACGTTCACGTCGAGGACCTTTCCATCCGTGCCCTCGCCGCTTCGGCGGAACGATGAAATCCGGCCTGCACTAGGCCATCGCCGCCGACCCGACCTCCGGGTGGGCGCGCATGAACTCGACCAGCCGCGGCAGGTAGTCCCGAAGAGGGGGAACCTCGATTCCCGTGCCGGCGAGGCCGGCGAGGGTGTTCGTCGTGTCGTACTGCGTCGGATGGACGAAATAGTCGATGGCGGCGGGCGGGATGCGTATGAGGCGGTAGACGCCCGGCACGCGCTCGAGGGCGAATCGCGCCATGCTCCTGGTCATCGGGAGGCGGATCACCCGCCGCCCGGTCGCGGCCGCGGCGAGCTCGATGATCTCCGCGACCGTGAGCGGCTCGGGGTCGGCGAGCTGGTAGACCTTCCCCGCTGATTCCGGCCGCCCGCTGAGATGCTCGATCGCACGCATGATGAAGTCGGAGGGGACCATGTTGAATCGATACCGCGACGGGCGCCCCACCACCGGCAGCACCGCCAGGCGCGGCTGGCGCAGCAACCACTGCAGGACGAAGTACGGCCCGTCGTACTTCTGCGTGGCACCGGTGACGCTGTCGCCGGCCACCACCGCCGGCCGGTAGACCGTTACCGGCAACCCGCCCCGCATCCGCTCCTGCACGAGCACTTCGGCAAGGAACTTCGTCTCCTCGTAGTGATTGTTGAAGGCCTGCCCCTTGTCGAGATCCGCCTCGGTGAAGACGCCGTCGTACCGCCCGCTGACGAAACAGGTGCTCACGTAGTGCAGGCGGCGGAGCCGCGGGCAGCGCTCCGCGAAATCGGCGACGTGCCGAGTTCCGTCGACGTTCACGCGGAGCCCCGTCTGGCGCGACACCATCAGGTCGTACACGGCCGCCAGGTGCCAGACCTCGACGACGTCGTCCCCGCGAGCCTCGACCGGCCGGGCGATGTCGCCCTCGACGATCTCCACCCGGCCGCCGAGGGAGGCGGCGCGCTCGCGGGCCAGCGCGGCGAACTTCGGTTGCACCAGGCAGCGAGCTCTCGCCTCCGGCTCACGGGCGAGAAGCCGCGGCAGAAGCTCCGAGCCGAGCAAGCCGGGGTAGCCGGTGAAGAAGACGACATCTGGCATATTGAAGGGCCCGAAACCCCATTCTCCCAGACTCGTACTCTCACCATGCGCACCTACGGCTGGCGAACCTACGGCGACGCCCTGCGCGAGCTCGGTCTCGGCGCGCTGGCCGGCATCCTCATCCTGATCATCGAGCAGGGCGCGCACGACATCACGCCCTCGTTCGCCGACGTTGCCCGGAACGCCGTCCTCGGGGCGTTCATCTTCGGGGGAGCCCGCAGCCTGGAGACGGCGCTGAGCTGGGCCATCGAGCAGAGCCGCATCCCTACGACCTTCCGAACCGTGGTCTACATCGTCGGCGCGTGGGCGGGGTACTTCGCCGGCGTCATGACGGCGTGGATGGCCTTCGGCCGGCAGGACCGCGACCTCGACGCGACCGGCTTCCACTTCTTCTACGCCCTGGCGATCTCCGCGCTCCTGGCCATCCTCATGGGCCTGATCCTCCATCACAACCGCAAGCGGAGCGACCGCCTGCTCGCCTCGATCGCCCGCCTGAAAGAGCACGAGTTCGCGGAGAAGGAGCTGCAGATCGCGCGGGAGATGCAGGAGCGCCTCCTCCCGCCGGCCGACATCGAGCAGGACGGCTACCGCGTCACGGCGCGGACGCGGGCGGCGCACCTCGTCGGCGGCGACTTCTACGACGTGATCCGCCTCGACGACGGTGCGGTGGCCGTCCTGGCCGCCGACGTCTCCGGCAAAGGGATCGCCGCCAGCCTGCTGATGGCCTCGTGCAAGGCGGCCGTCCCCTTCCTCGCCTCATCGGGCGGCGCAGCCGCGGTCATGACCGCGCTGAATCGCACCCTCTTCGATCAACTGCAGCGCCGCGAGTTCGTGGCGATGATCTTCTGCCGCTTCGAGCCGGAGAGCGGCCGGCTGCAGATCGTCAACGCCGGGATGCCCGATCCGATCGTCATCTCCTCCGATCGCACCATCCACACCGTCGCGTTCCAGGGCGACCGGCTCCCCCTCGGCGCGATGCGCCATACGCGCTACGAAGCCACGCCGCTGTCGCTCTCCCCCAGCCAGCGCCTCCTCCTCTTCTCCGACGGACTCCCGGAGGCCGTCACCGCCGACGGCCCCCTCGGCTACGAGCGCGCCGACTCGCTCATCCGCCAATGCACGAGCGTCGACGAGATCCTCGACCAGCTCCAGACCAGCGGCGCCAGGATCGAAGACGACCTGACCCTCGTCATGCTGGAACGAAAGTAAAATCCAAAATCTACGTCAAGAGATTTGGAAAATTTCCCCCGCCCAACATCCGGGCTCGGGCCCGGGCTCGGGCGCGGGCCCGGGTTCCGATCGACTCGCTGCCGCTTCCCTCGAAGCGTTGGACACTCCAAGATCGGCGGCATCGATCTGAACAAGCGACGCATGCGTGACCCAAAAACCTGACCCCGATCGACCACCAGTACCATATCGTGCGGACACGCGACCCGCGCCCGTGCCCGTGCCCGTGCCCGTGCCCGTGCCCGGCTTTTCGGCTCACAAAACTTTGTCATGGAGAAATTGGTAAGCGCCTAAAATCCCAACTCCCGCACCACCCCCACCAACCCCTCCACCACCCGAGCCAGGCGGTCATAGTCGAGCGTCTCCGCCGCGTCCGTCGGCATGTGGTAGTGCGGATTCCTGAAGAGCGCCGTGTCGGTCACCATGATGGCGGACCAGCCGAACTGCCAGAACGACCACTGGTCGGACCAGCCGATCTGCGGGATCAGCTCCGGGAGCGCCGCCGACTCCGCCGGTACGTCGGAGGCCTCGCGGAAGGCGCGCACGCTGCGCTTCACCAGCTCGCGCGAGCGGAGATTGCCGGCGAACCCGAGGAAGTCGCCGGTCGACGGATAGAACAACCCCAGCAGCGCCGGATAGCTCTGCGAGCCGCGGCGGTCGGAGTAATAGCCGATCGACTCGAGGCTGAGCATGGCCACGATGTTCTCGCCGCGCCGGTGCGACCGCTCCGCGTACTGGTAGCTCCCCATGGCCGGCGTGGTGAAGTGCGGTGGCTCCTCGTTGACGAACGCCACCAGGCGGACGGTCCGCGCCGGACCATCCCCGCCGAGCCGGCGCGCGATGGCCAGCAGCGCCGCAACGCCGCTCGCGTTGTCGTCCGCGCCGGGGGAGCCGAAGACGCTGTCGTAGTGCGCGCCGACGATGACGATCTCCTCAGCCTTCGACGAGCCGGCGATGTCGACCTCCACGTTCGAGCTGGACACGGTCCCGAGCTGATAAGTCTGGCGCATCGGCTCGTAGCCCGCGGCGAGGAACGACCGCTCGATGTGCCGCGCCGCCGCCTCGAGCGCCTCGGGGCGGAAGACGTTGCGCGGCCCGAGGGCGGTGAGCGCCTCCACGTCGGAACGAAGCAGTCGGGCGAGCTCGGCCTGGCGCGGTGTCGGCGGGCTCAGCCGCGGGCGCGGCGCCGAGCGCGTCGCCAGGTACCATACGGCCGCGCCCGCCAAGGCAACCACCACCGCCACCAGCACGAGTCTCATCGACGCTGGCACGGGCAAGGATCTCCAACAGGCATGAATGACTTCTTCATCGGCTTCATCGTTCTCGTTCTTCTCTTCGCCGTGCTCATGGCGGTATGGGGAAGGCTGCGCCGGCAGGTCGGCGGCGGCCTTGGTCCCACCGAGCTCAGCGACGGCAGCATGACCACGACGCCGACAGGCTACCCTGAGGAGATGAAAGGGAGCGGTAAGAGATCGGGCCGACCGACAACGACGCCGCCCGGATGTAAGCGGGATGGAAGACGCCGGCGTCTTTCTTAGGAGATGATCCGTACGGCTCTCCTCCTCGTCCTCGCGCTCGCCGCGTCCCCCGCGGCCGCGCAGCTCGTCCCCCTCTCCGATCTCGGCTCCGGGACGTATCTCGGGTTCGAGGGAGGCCTCTACGAGAAGGGGATGAATGCGCCGCCGGCGGACCATCTGGCGGCCGGCCTCGCCCGGGCGGCCCTGATCGCCCCCCTCGACGGGGAGGGCCGTCCCGACCCGCAGGGGCGCATCGTCCTTCTCTCGATCGGGATGTCGAACACGACCCAGGAGTTCTGCGGGGCGCAGAGCCCCGGACCGTGCACGAGCTGGTCGTTCGTCGGCCAGGCGCTCGCCGACCCCGAGGTCAGCCGCACGATCGCCTTCGCGAACGGCGCGCGCGGCGGGCAGGCCGCCTCCACATGGGAGTCGCCGTCCCAGCCGAACTACGTCCGCATCCGCGACGAGGTGCTCGCTCGCGCGGGACTGACCGAGGCGCAGGTGCAGGTGGCGTGGGTGAAGGTGGCGAACGGCCGGCCGGCGATCTCGCTGCCCGACTCGAACGCCGACGCCTTGCGGCTCGTCGCGCAGATGGGCTCCATCGCCCGCGCGCTCAGGGTCCGCTACCCAAACATCCGCATCGCCTACTTCTCGAGCCGGATCTACGCCGGCTACGCCACGACGACGCTCAACCCCGAGCCGTACGCGTACGAGTCGGGATTCGCCGTCAAGTGGCTCATCGAAGCGCAGGTCGAGCAGATGCGCGGCGGAACGATCGACCCGCGGGCCGGCGACCTCCATCCCGATCTTTCGGCGCCATGGATCGGCTGGGGCGCCTACCTCTGGGCGAACGGAACCGAACCTCGCTCCGACGGCCTCATCTGGGAGCGGCGCGACTTCGCGAACG
>DATLEX010000315.1:0-2459 GCA_035525045.1 Thermoanaerobaculia bacterium
CATGGACGGCAAGCAGGTCGCCTTCCTCGCGCCGACCACCGTGCTCGCCTTCCAGCACCTGAAGACGCTCAAGGACCGTTTCGCCGCGTTCCCCGTGCGCGTCGACATGGTCAGCCGGTTCCGGACGAAAGCCGAGCAGAAGCAGACCCTTGACGACCTCGCCGCCGGCAAGGTCGAGATCATCGTCGGCACCCACCGGCTCCTCTCGAAGGACGTCCAGTTCCGTGACCTGGGGCTGCTGGTCGTAGACGAGGAGCAGCGGTTCGGCGTCGCGCACAAGGAGCGCATCAAGCAGATGCGCAAGCGCGTGGACGTGCTCACGATGACCGCCACCCCCATCCCGCGGACGCTCAACATGTCGCTGGCCGGCATCCGCGACATGTCGATCATCGAGACGCCGCCGAAGGACCGGCTCTCGATCCAGACCAACGTCGTGAAGTTCGACGGCGCGGTGATCCAGCGCGCGATCCGCACCGAGATGGAACGCGGCGGGCAGGTCTACGTCGTCCACAACCGCGTGGAATCCATTTTCTCGATCGGCAACCTCATCACCCGCCTGGTCCCGGAGGTGCGCCTGGTCATCGGGCACGGCCAGATGAGCGAAGACATCCTCGAAAAGGCGATGGTGGACTTCGTCGCGCAGAAGTTCGACGTGCTGCTCGCGACGACCATCATCGAGAACGGCCTCGATATCTCGAACGCGAACACGATTATCATCAACCGGGCGGATCGGTACGGCCTCTCGCAGCTCTACCAGCTCCGGGGCCGCGTCGGCCGCTCGGACCGCCGCGCGTACGCGTACCTCCTCGTCCCGCCCGACGAGTCGTTGTCGCAGGTCGCGAAGAAGCGGCTCGCCGCCATCCGGGAGTTCAGCGACCTCGGCAGCGGCTTCCGCGTCGCCGCCCTCGACCTCGAGATCCGCGGCGCCGGCAACCTGCTCGGCGGCGAGCAGAGCGGCCACATCGAGGCCGTCGGCTTCGACATGTACATGAAGCTGCTCGAGCAGACGATCCAGGCGCTCAAGGGGGAGGACGTCAGGGACGAGATCCGCGCCAACGTCAACCTGCGCGTGGACCTGCGGATCGAGGACGCCTACATCCCCGACATGAACCAGCGCCTGACGGTCTATCGCCGCATGGCCGCCGTCAGGACCGACGAAGAGCTGGAGCGGCTCACCGAGGAGGTCCGGGACCGCTACGGCCCGCTGCCCGGCTCGGTGATGAACCTCGCCGAGTACGCGTCAATTCGGATCCTGGCCGAGCGCATCGGCCTCGAGTCGCTCGACCGCGAAGGGCAGATCGTCGTCTTAAAGTTCAGACCCGACGCGAGGCTCGACCCGGCGTGGCTCTTCCGTGTGGTGCAGGAACGGGGGGACATCACGCTGGTTCCGCCCGGCACGATCAAGCTCAACCTGAAGACCGCCCCTCCCGCGCCAAAGCCGGCGCCCCAGCCCGGCCGGCGGGCCAAGGGGGGGGACCCGGTCGCCGGCGGCTCGTGGTGGGCGGCCAGGGCCAGGGCGGGCGAGGTGACGCCGGGGTTCACCCGCGACGAGATCATGAAGCCGGCAGCCGAGGATCCGCGCGGGGAAGGCGGGCTGTTCGTCCGCGTCGGCGGCCTCCTCCGGCAGTTGAGCAGCGGGACGTCGATCGGGTAAAATGCTGTGTTCCAGCAATTTAGGGTAATGCAATGAAATCAGTGTGCATCGGCGTCCTCGCCGCACTCCTCGCCGTTCCGGCCCACGCCCAGATCCTCGAGCAGGTCCTGGTGAAGGTGAACGGCGAGATCATCACGAAGACGGATCTCGAAGACCGGCAGATTGCGGCGCTCCGCGATCAGCGCATCGATCCTTCCGTTCTCTCCAACGAAGAGGGTCTGCGCAAGGCGATCGCCGAGGTCACGCCGCAACTGCTCGTCGACGCCATCGACGACATCCTGATGGTGCAGCTTGGCCGCGAGAAGGGATACCGGCTCAGCGACGACCAGTTCAAGAAGTGGCTCACCGAATTCCGCTCGGGCCAGAAGCTCGAGGACGATGCGAAGTTCAACGCCGTCCTGAAGCAGGAGGGGATGACCCTGGCCGACCTGCGGCGTCAGATCGAGCGTGAAGTCCTCAAGAGCCAGGTGCAGCGCGACGAGATTGGCGTCAAGCTCCAGATCACCGAGGAAGAGGCGCGCCAGTACTACAAGGCGAACACCTCCGAGTTCGTGGAACCGGCCAGCGTGACCTTCCGCGAGATCCTCATCGAGCTTCCAGCGTCCGCGCAGAGTGCGGCAGGGGTGAACGTGGCGGCCGACGACGCGGTGCGGGAGCAGGCGGCAGCGGTACGCGCACGGGCCCTCGCGGGGGAGGATTTCACGGCGCTCGTGTCGGAGGTGTCCGCCTCGGCCACGAAGGCGAACGGCGGCCTGATTGGTCCCCTCAACGTGGCGGATCTGTCCCCGGTGCTCCAGGGGATGCT
>DATLEX010000317.1:0-25686 GCA_035525045.1 Thermoanaerobaculia bacterium
GACCAGAGGCTGGCCTGGCTCGCGGAGAAGGTTCGCCCCTTCGGGGTCCGTCTCGGCGATGTGGAGCAGGTCGAGGGGCCGGTGCCGAGCTCCTCCGACCAGACGCCGTTGTTCGCGCTCATCCGAAGGGAAGCAGGGAAGGCCTTCGGTGCGCCGGCCGGAACCGAGTTCCTGCATCGCTCCACGAGCGACTCCCGTTTCCTTCGTGAGCGGGGGATCGAGGTCTATGGGATCCAGCCGTTTCCGGCCGACTTCTTCCAGAGCGAGTCGATTCACCGAAAGGACGAGCGACTGCGGGTCGAGTACTTCACCAGGGGGGTGGCGTTCATGCGGGCGCTGATCCGAGCGTGGGCCTTCGAGTGACACAAATTGTCAGCGGCCCGTTGAAATAGTGTCAAGTTCGAGGGGGCCGGAGGGGGCAGAAATTCGGCAACGCGTTGATTCGCAATGGCTTGCCTCTTACGACCGGCGTGGTATGCCGGTTGCGCTGGAGTAGGTTCGAAAAGGAGGAATTCAATGACAAGGAAGCAGAAAGGTTTCACCCTCATCGAGCTGCTGATCGTGGTCGCGATCATCGGCATCCTGGCGGCCATCGCCATTCCGAACCTGCTCACCGCCATGCAGCGGTCGAAGCAGAAGAGGACGATGGCCGACATGCGGACGATCGCCACGGCGTGGGAAGCGCGCGCGACCGATCTCAACCGCTACAACGCAGCCGGCGCCTTCGGGACGCTCAGCAACGCCAACACGGACATCTCGACCGCCCTTCCGGCCGCGCTGGCTCCGACGTACGTGAAGACCATGCCGACCAAGGACGGCTGGGGAAACACGTACACGTTCTATACGGACCAGGCGTGGGCCAGCGCGACGGCCGCCGCGCAGGAGTACATCATCCATTCGCGCGGGAAGGACGGAGCGGTCCAGGGGTCTTTCCCCGGCGGTGCCACGACGAGCTTCAACGACGACATCCTGTACGGGAACGGCTCGTTCATCCAGTACCCCGAGGGCGTTCAGACGAACTAATCGTCTTCCACTCGGAGCAGCAGTTCGAAACGGGCGCCCATCGGGCGCCCGTTTTTCATGGAGCGGGTCAGGCGGTTTCCAGCGCCCGCAGGACCGAGTTCATGCTGGCGTAGAGCCGCTGGTGATGCTTGAAGGCGTCCTTGTAGATCTGCGCGAAGGTAGGAAGGTCCTTGTTGGCCACGACCAGGTTCACTCCGTAGAGAAACGCGGCGTTGCCGTCGAGGGTGCGGAGGTTATCGGAAAAGAGGATGAAGAACGACTTGCGCCGTTCGGCGGGCATGAGGGAGATGATCGGCTGCATCGCCTCCAGCGGCGGCGGCGTCATCTGCGCGGGGTTCAGGAGGACGACCTGAGGCAGCTCCTGCATGAAGCGGTCGCGGGCCTGCTCGGCCCCGGCGAAGTGAACGGGAAGGAACCCGATGAGCTTGGCGGCCTGGCGCAGGGCCGGATTGTCGTTCCCGACGATGAAGGCCTTGGCCCCGAACTCGTCGTCATCCTCGCCGTGGTCCTCCACCGGCGGCGCCGCAGCGGCAGCCTCCGCGGACCCCCCGCTGCCGAGGGTGCGGCGGTCGACCGTGACCTTGGTCTTGCAGACCGGACAGGGGAAGCTGACTTCCTTCATGGGAAGCTTGGTCTCGTCGAGGGAGAGGGGCTTCTGGCAACTGCTGCAGGTGATCTTGATCATCCGCTCACTCCAGCATGGAGAGCATCGAGCCCTCGTCCTGCTTCTTCGGCGCATTCGCCGGCTCGTCGGTCAGGCGCAGGGCGAGGTTGGTGGGATTGCTGGCGTAGGCCAGAGCGGTTTCCTTCGAGATCGTCCCGTCGTTCCAGAGCCTCTCGATCTCGTCGTCGAACGTCTGCATGCCGTCCACCTGCCCGTCGTGCATGGCGTCGGTGAGCGAGCGCCCTTGCGTCTCACCCTTCATGACGTAGTCGCGGGTGCGCATGGTCGACTTCAGGATCTCCAGCGCCGCCACGCGACCTCCGCCGGTCTTCGGCAGCAGGCGCTGCGAGATCACGTAGCGGAAGGATTGCGCGAAGCGCGTCCGGATCTGCGGCTCCTGGTCCTTCGGGAACACCCCCACGATGCGATCGACCGTCTTGGCGGCGTCGATCGTGTGCAGCGTCGACAGCACCAGGTGGCCGGTCTCGGCCGCCTCCATGGCGATCTCGATGGTCTCCACGTCGCGCATCTCACCGATGAGGATCACCTTCGGCGCCTGCCGCAGCGCCGCCCGCAGAGCGAGCGCGAATGTCTTCGTGTCCGACCCCACCTCGCGCTGGTTGACCGTCGACTTCACGTGCCGGTGCATGTACTCGACCGGATCCTCGATGGTCAGGATGTGGTAGGCATAGTCCAGGTTGATCTGATTGATGATCGCCGCCAGCGTCGTCGACTTCCCCGACCCCGTCGGGCCGGTGACCAGCACCACCCCGTTCTTCAGCTTCGGCACGTTGAAGAGCTCCTTCGGCATCTTCAGCGCCTCCAGCGAGGGAATCCCGTCCGGGATGACCCGCAGCACGATCGCGTAGGTCCCCCGCTGGGAGAAGATGTTCACCCGGAAACGGGTCTTGCCGGGGATCGAGTACGACAGATCGACCGAGCCGTTCTCCACCAGCGTCCGCGTCGACTCCCGGTCGCTGCGCAGCATGTGCATGGCGATCATCTCCGTCTGATACGGGGTGAGCCGCGGAAGGCCGGGGAAGTTGACCGGAGCCAGTTGCCCGTCGACCTCCACCTGTGGCTGCCGCCCCACCGAGAAGTTCAGGTCGGAGACGCGGTCGGAGATCTTCAGCATCGCCTCGAGGATGGCGTCGAGATTGAAGTTTTTCATCTGAGCCTCTGGATGGGTTCCCATTGTAGCCGCTCTGCCGCTCTCCGCAGCAGGAGGGGGATTAGAATCCGGCCGTGTCGCTCATCGGGATCGACTACGGCGGCAAACGCATCGGCATCGCCGTGAGCGAGTCGGGGGTCCTGGCCTCCCCCCACTCGGTCCTTCCCAATGATGGCCGCCTCCTGGACCGGCTGGCGGGCCTGAGCGCGGAAGTCGGCGCGGAGACCTTCGTCGTCGGCCTCGCCCGCCGCTCCCGCAGCACCGCCGGGGAGCGGAAGTTCCACGAGTTCGCCGAGCGCCTGCGGCAGAGAACGTGCAAACCGGTCGTGCTCTGGGACGAGACCCTCAGCACCGTCGACGCTGCGCAGCGCCTCCGCGCAGCGGGGCGCAGGCGGGTGCAGGGGCGCGAGGACCTCGACATGTACGCCGCCGCAGTCATTCTCCAGTCGTATCTCGACGCCCGTCCCGGGAGGGCGTCATAGCGTCGCGCCGCAGCGCCCGCGGGGGGTGCCGGAAGGTTCTCGGGTCCCTGGTCACCATCGGCGTCTTCGCCGTTCTGCTCCTCGCCGGTGCCGGCTGGTTCTTCTGGAACGCCCTCCATTCGCCGTACCGCGGCTATGCCGAGCCGCGTAAGCGCGTGGAGGTCAAGAGGGGGGCCCGCACCGCCTCCATCCTCGGCCAGCTCCAGAACGAGGGCGTCCTCCGTGACGAGTACGTCCCGCTCGTCTACATGAAGTTCCTTCGCAACCGCGATTTCGTCAAGGCCGGCGTCTACGAGTTCTCCGAACCGATGTCGGCCGTCGAGGTGATGGAGAAGCTGATCCGGGGCGATGTGGTCCTCATCAGCGTCACCGTCCGGGAGGGCCTCGATCGCTTCGCCATCGGGCGTCTCTTCGCCGCCGAGGGCCTGGGGACGGCAAAGCGCTGGGACGAGATCACCGGCGAGCCGGAGCTGATCCGCGACATCGCCCCGGAGGCCGACTCGCTGGAGGGCTATCTCTTTCCCGACACCTACAAGTTCGATCCCGGCACGGCCGTCTCCGTCGTCGTCCAGGCCATGCTGAACAATTTCCGGAAGAGCTTCACCGGCGAGATGGCCTTCATCAGCACCGGCCTCTCGCTGCACGAGACGGTCACGCTCGCCTCCATCGTGGAGACCGAGACCAGCATCGCCGAGGAACGCCCGCTCGTGGCCGGCGTCTACGTCAATCGCATCCGCAAGCGGATGCTCCTCGGCGCCGACCCGACGGTCATCTACGCGCTCAAGCTCGCCGGCACGTGGGACGGCAACATCCGCAAGGCGGATCTGCAGATCGAGTCGCCCTACAACACGTACCGCGTTCCCGGGCTCCCGCCGGGCCCGATCGCCAATCCCGGCCTGGCCTCGCTGCGGGCTGCCGCGGCTCCGGCGGCGACGAATTACCTCTACTTCGTGGCCCGCCAGGACGGCTCGCACGCGTTCGCCACGAACCTCGCCGAGCACAACCGTAACGTCGAGGTCCACCAGCGCCAGCCCTTCCGCAGGGAGCGGGAAGCCGCGGCAGCCGCCGCCGGGGAACAGGAGTAGGCCTCGCCGGTCCGGCCCCGTGCGGACCTCCCGGAGGCCTGCCCACGGGAGGCCTTTCCTCTGTTATCCTGAACCTCGCCCACAGCAAATAACTCGGTTCGGGAGTGCAGCCATGGCCTCGAAGAACAAACCGTACGAACGGTTCGGCCCTTACCTGCTTTTCAAGAAGCTGGAATCCGACGCGCTGGGAGATCTCTTTCGGGCCGCGCCGATCGACGGCGATCATCTGGCACCCTTCGTCGCGCTGCGGCGGCTCAGCGGCGGGAACCGGGAAGCCCTCGCCGCCGCCGCGCAGACCGCGCAACAGGTCGCTTCTTCGCTCAGCGGGCCGACCTTCGTCAAGAATCAGCGGATCGACGTCATCGCCGGCACAGCCGCCCTCGCCTATGACTACGCGTCGGGCCGATCGCTGCGAGCTGTCGTCGACCGGGCCAGGGGCAACGGTGCGCCGCCCAACCCGATCCCACTCGACCAGGCGCTGGTCATCGCCGAGCGCGTCGCGCTTTCGCTCGCCACCACCGCGGAGCTGCGCCTCGGCGGCGAGCGCCTCCTGCACGGCGCGCTCATCCCGCAATTCGTCTGGATCAGTGAGGACGGCGAGATCCGCGTCGCCGGGCAGCAGCTCGGTCCGGGGATCGTGGCCTCGCTGCACGACGAGAAGGTGGCTGCCGAGATCGGCCGCTACCTCGCTCCCGAGACGCATCACACCGGCGCCGCGTCCCGCTCCACCGAGGTCTACGCCCTCGGCGCCATTCTCTACCTGGCCGCCACCGGCCTGGAGCCGCCCGATCCGACGCGGACGAGCGCGTTCACTCATGCCATCCGCGCGGCCAGGACGATGGCCGGCGCTCCCATGCCGGACGAGATCCGGACCATCCTGGAGAAATCGCTCAACATCGACCCCTCCTCCCGCTACGAGACCCCCGCCGACATGCGCACCGCACTCTCCGCGCTCACGGCGAGCGGAAGGTACTCGGCCACGAGCTTCAATCTGGCCTTTTATCTCAGCAACCTGCTGAAGAAGGAGATCGAGAGCGAAGCCGCCGAGCGGGAGCGCGAGGCGAAGACGAGCCTCGCCCCTTACCTGGCGGCGGAAACGGAGCTCGCACCCCTGCCGGCGGCCGCGGCGAGGGAGGGCAGGAGCCGGGCGCCGCTGGCCATTGCCGCGACCCTGCTCCTCGCCGCGGTCGGTGCGGGGGCGTGGCTTTTCCTGACAGCGGAAAAGGAGGTCGCTCCAGCGGCGGCGGCGAACCTCGCCAGCATGACCACGGCGCAACCGGTCCAGCAGCGGGTGGTCTTGCCGGAGCCGATCCTCGCCTCGGCTCCTTCACCGGATACCGCCCCGCCTCTCCCGGAGGCTCCCACGCAGACCACCGACGACCAAGCGGCCCGGAAGAAGGCCTTCGACGACGCGGTCAAGAAACGGCTGCAGGAGGAGTTGCTCAAGCTCCAGGCCGAGCATACGCGGCAACTCCAGCAACAGCAGGCGATGAATGCGCCGCTCCCCGGCACGGCCGCACCGCCGGCGCAGACCACCGCGGCACCTCCCGCCGCGGAGGAACGGGTCGCGCCGGCGGCGGCGCAGCTCGATCAGCCGCGGCGCGAGACGGCCGCCCAGGAGGAGACGCTCTCCTCGCTCCCTCAGCAAGCCGGCCTCGCGCCGAGCCCCGTGGTGCCGGCTCCGATCGAGCCGGCCCCGGTCCCCCTCACCGCGCCGGCGCCGGCCTCGACGCAGACCAGCGCACCGCCGCCCGCCGCGCCGGCGGTCCGGGAGGGAGACGTCGTCGATATGAACGACCTCGATGAGCTTCCCACCGCGATTCGCGAGCCGCGCCCGGTCTATCCGCCGATCGCGGCGCGGCAGAGGATCGAAGCCACGGTGATGGCCAGCATCCTCATCTCCGAGACGGGCGAAGTGCTGGACGTGAAGATCCTTCGCGGCGATCCACGCTTCGGTTTCAACGACTCGGCAGTCCGAGCCTTCCGCAGCGCGCGCTACACGCCGGCGATGAAAGACGGAAAGCGCGTGAAAACGTGGGTTGCCCAGATGATCCAGTTCCGGCCGTAGGGCGTTGTCATTCCGAGAGGCTGTGCAGAAATCGAGAGCGGCGCGTAGGCACCACCAGCCCGAGCGGGCTGGCTAGTCCGTCGGAGCGGGCAGCGGCACGATCGAGACTTCGAAGTACCGGCGCCGGGCGATGCCCCACAGCCGGTCGCGCGGCCAGGCCAGATTCCTCGCCCCGGCGCTGCCGCTGCTCCCCTCCCGCAAATAGACGCCGGACGCCGGTGCCTGCGATCCGCGCGGAAGCTCTTCCTCCACGTGCACCAGCGGCAGGCCGGCGAGGTAGTACTCCGCGTAGGGACGCAGTCGCTTCTGGACGTAGACGGCGGTGCCGCGGCCGCCCAGCTCTTGGCGGACGACCCGCACCGCCTGCAGGGGCGGCGAGAGCTCGCGGCGAACGCGACTCACCGCCGGAAGCGCCCACACGAACATGCTCCCGGCGAGGAGGGAGGTCATCACCCCGAGAACGATCGCTCCCCTCCTTTCGCCGGGCGACACGCGGCCGGCGAGCATCGACATGGCGTCGGCGGAGAGGATTGCCAGCAGAGGCATGTACCCGATCGAGAAGCGGCTGGCGCTGTGAAAGTCGAGCGTCAGCCAGGCCAGGAGCCAGAAGGGGCCGAACGAGGCGAGGGCGAGCAGGACCGGCATCCGCCTCTTCCTCAGCGCGGTCACGAGAGAAAGGAGGGCCAGCGCCGAGAGCGTGATGTTGATGGCCGGAAAGCGGAACGGGCGGATGAAGAAGTCGTCCGATACCTGCAGCAGCGAGGGCCGGATCTCGCTGCGAAAGGAGTCGACCTCCGTCAGATACTGCCGGTGGGCAAGCAGCGCATCACGATACCGCGCCCACTCACCCGTGGCCACGACGGCGCCGCCATAGCTCGCTCCAACCACGACCATCCCCGCGGCGGCGGCCGCGAGGACTGCGCCGATCCTCCGCTGGCCCCACTGACTCCAGACGCCGATCATCGCCGGCGCGAAGCCGGCCAGAAGGTTCTGCGGCCGGAACCCGACCGCGACCCCCAGGACCAGCGCACCCGCCACCAGAGCGCCGGGCGACCTCGCCCCGCGAAGGAGGAGGGCAGAGGCGACCACCGCCAGCACGATGGCCGCCACGTCGCTGAATGCCGTCCCCCCGTAGAACCAGACGTTGGGGAGGAAGGCGAAGACCGCCGCCGCGGCGAGGCCGGCGCGGAACGGAAAGCGGAGCTCGCGACAGAGAGCGACCATCGCCGGCACGATGAAGACGGCCGCGACCAGGTTCACCGCCTGCAGGGCGCGGAACGGCTCGAGGCCGGCCAGCATCCCCCCGCGCGCGGCGAGGATGAAGAGCGGGAATCCCGGCGGGTGCGGGTGATGCAGTGCGACGTCGTAGTCCCGCAGCGCCAGAAGGAAGAGCATCTCGTCCCAGTCCCACGGGCCGCGGGCAAGCGCCGCGAGGCGGCTGAAGGCCACCACGACCGTCACCGCCACGAGAGCGAGGCGCTGGCGCGCGGTGAGCGGCGGCGGGGGGGTACGGAAGTCGATCACGGTCCTGCCGGAGCCCAGTCATAACCGAGAAGCTGGAGCGCCAGATCGCGCCCGTCGGCCCCGAACCCTTCCCGGGCGGGATTCACGCTGCGGTCGGACGTCAGCACCAGCTCGTTCCAGTCGCCGGCGCGAGCAGGAACACTCCACGTGCGCTCGACCGCTCCCCCGGCCGTGAAGCGCTCGACCACGACGCCGTTCAGACGGACTTCGATCGCCGGCGGCCCCTTTTCCAGAACGGGGCCCAGTCGCAGGGTCAGCCTGGCGGGGCCGGCCAACGGAGGAAGGCGCATGCGCGATTCACGACCCATCCAGTGCCACACCGCCTCGCCGTGCCATTCCTCGCCGTACCACCCCTCTCCGAATTCCGCCCACGCCTGGGCGGGGACGACCGTGACCTCGAAGTAGCGCTGCCGCACCACGTCGAAGAGACGGCCGCGCCTCCGGACGAATCGGCGGGCGCTCAGGGCGGGTGAAGGGTGCTCCATCACCACGATGGCGTCCGGCGGCGGAGGCAGCGGCGTCATCTCCGCCGGAGCGTTCACCATCGTCGTCTCCCGGCCGGCGAGGTAGTAGCGGGCAAAGGGGGCCACGCTCGAGTGGACGTAGGTGGCCGACGTTGGCGGGACGTGCTCGCTGATCCAGCGCATGGCCGCGACGGGGGGCGAGGGGTTCCGGCGGACCTCCGTGAGGGCCGGCAAGGTCCATCGCGCCAGCGCCGCGGTAAAGAGGATGACCACGACCGCCCCGCCGCCCCGCCCCATCCCCGGCACCCAGGCGACCGCGCCGGCCACCGCGGCCGCGGCAAGGATGGCGTACATCGGCGCATAGGCCACGCCGTAGCGCGTTGCGCTGTGGTGATCGAGCATGAGCCAGGCGAAGACCTGGAACGGCAGAAACATCGCCATGAGAAGCCAGATCCGCCCTTCCCGCCGCACCGCCGCGACGACCACCCCGGCCACCGCCGCGCCGAGAACGATGGTGGCGCAGACCCCCCCGGGGATGGCCCGGAGGAAGAACGAGTGGAAGACGACCGCAAGGGGCGGCCGCGTCGGGCTGAGGAACGAGTCGACCTGTCGCAGGTAATCGCGCAGTTTCGCTCCCGTCTCCAGGTATGCGCCGACCGAAGAGGATGCCAGCGCGGCGCCGGCATAGCTGACGGCGATCACCGCGCCGCCCACCATGGCGGCGGCGGCGAGGTCACGCCACTGCCCTCTCCGCTTCCACATCACGACCAACGCCGGCGCACAGCCGAGCAGGAGGGCCTGAGGACGAATGGCCGCCGCCAGGCCGAGAAGCGTGGCGCCGGCCATCAGCGAGCCCCGGTCGCGCACTCCGCGGAGCAGCAGGGCACAGGCCGCGACGGTCAGGGCCAGCGAGGGGACGTCGCTGAACGCCGTCCCGCCGTAGAACCAGACGTTCGGCAGAAAGACGGCCAGCAGGGAGCCGCCATAGGCCGTGGCGAACGGAAATCGCAGCTCGCGACAGAGGAGGAAGAGGAGCGGAAAGAGGGCGATGGCCCCGACGAGGACGACGGCCTGCAGGGCATGGAAATCGGAGGAGGCCAGCGGGCGGACCATCGTGGCCAGGGCCATGAAGAGGGGGAAGCCGGGCGGATGCGGCCGGTGCTGGGGCGGGTCGTACTCCTGCATGGCGAGCGCGAACTGCGCCTCGTCCCAGTCCCACGGCGTGCGGGAGAGCGCCAGCAGACGGGTCAACCCGACGGCGAGGGCGGTGATCGAGAGCAGGAGCCGCTGGGCCCTCGAGAGCGGAAGTGGGCGAGTCTCCAGCGCTTCCAAAGGGCACCATTCTCGCAAAATCGGCTCGATCATGCCCAGACGAGCGGTGAGGAGGCGGTGGGTTCTCGACCTTCACGGCATCCGCCGCGAGGGGTCGAAGGAGAGCGGCTTCACCTATCGGCATGCCGACGGGACTGCTGTCTCGAGCCAGAAGATGCTGGCGCGGATCGGGAAGCTGCGCATCCCGCCGGCGTGGAAGGACGTGCGCATCGCGCGGGGCGATTCGGCCGCCCTCCAGGCCGTCGGCGTGGACAGGAAAGGACGAACGCAGTATCTCTACCACCTCCGCTTCCGCAGCCAGCGCGAGGAGGCGAAGTTCCGCCGCGTGGTGGACTTCGGCGAAGCTCTTCCGGCGCTACGGCGGCGCGTCCGGGCCGATCTGCAGCCCGCGGACCTCGGCCGCGACTCGGTCCTGGCCGCGATCGTCCGGCTGATGGACCACGGTTTTTTCAGAGTCGGAAACGACAGGAGCGCCAGGTCGGAGTCGACCTACGGTCTGACCACCGTCCTGGGCCGGCATGTCACCGTCACCGGCGACGAGATCCTCTTCGACTACGTCGGCAAGTGGAAGAAAGCGCATCGGCGTTCCATCCGCGACGCGGACGTGGCGGCGCTGGTGCGGAAGCTCAAGCGCGCCGGCAGCGGTGAGCTATTCAAGTTCGTGTCCAGCCGGCGGGTGGTGGACGTGAAGGACCGCCACGTGAACGAGTACATCCAGGCCGTGGCCGGCGAGGGCTTCACGGCCAAGGACTTCCGCACCTGGGCGGGGACTCTGCTCTGTTCGATCGCTCTGGCCATGCAGGGCCAGGCGCCGACCAAAGCGGAGCGAAAGCGAAGGATTCGAAAAGCCGTCACCGCAACCGCCGAGCAGCTCGGCAACACGCCGGCGGTCTGCAAAGCGTCATACATCTGCCCGCGGCTGCTCGACGAGTACCTGGAAGGGAAGCCCTTCGAGTCGCTGCGCAAGACCCGGAAAGGCAGCCCGGTGGCGCGCTCCGGCCTGTCGATCGAGGAGAAGGCGCTGCTCAAGTTTCTGCGGGAGACGATCGCCGACCGGCGGCGGAGTCGCAGGGCCGCGGCGTAGAGAAGTTCCGAGCCCTTCCCCACTCCGGATTCCCGGAGCTCAGAACGTCTGCCCGATCCAGAAGCTGGTGCGCGCCTGTCCCTCGGTGGTCTTCCCGTCGAAGCGCCTGGCGAAGTCCCAATGCAGCTCGAGGCCCCAGAAGTTGAACGAGAAGCCGTAGCCGACGGCGGCCTTGCCGTGCTTCAGCCGGCCGCCCTCCATGAACTGATAGGGCTGCCACGTCTCCACGTCGAGGCCCTGGAAGCGGGCTCCGCCGATGTCGAAGAAGAGAACGCCGCGAACCTGTTGCAGGACCAGGAAGGGTGTGGCCAGCACATCGATGAGCGGAAAGCGGAACTCGAAGTTGGCGAAGGCCGCCTCGTTGCCGACCAGCGAGCGGAAGTCATAGCCGCGAAGGGTGTTCAGCCCTCCGAAGTAGTAGAGGTTCGGGAAACTGCCCCTCGAATGGCCGACGAAGAGCCGCGCCGCCAGCAGCGTCCGCGAGCTGAGCTGGAAGTACTGGCGCCAGTCGAGGTTGTAGTCGTTGGTGAGCGTGCCGCCCGCCTTCAGGTCGGGGGCATACGTGGCGCTGATGTTGTAGCGGCGGCCCGACACCGGCCCGAAGAACTTGAAGGTGGTGCTGTCGCCGCTGAACGTGGAGGTGATTACGGGGAAGTCGTCGCGACGCTCACGGAAGATGAGGAATCCCTCGGGGTCGAGGGCGGGCAGGGCGAACTGCCGGCTGATGTAACCGGCCCCGGCGTCGAGGCGGTGGTAGCGGGTGAAGGGATAGCTGACCAGGCCGAGGGCCCCCGTCTCGCGATAGGCCTGCTTGATGCGCTGCAGTTCGAGGCGCTGCTGGTCGACGGCGGTGAAGAACGAGCGGTTGTCGAAGAGGCGCAGCCCCCAGTTCATGCGCCGCTGCAGGTCGAGGTAGAGGAAGTCGAAGTTCGAGAAGGAAGAGACCGAGTCGAGCGAGGCGATGAACCGGCGGTTGCCGAGCATGTCGCTCATGTAGATGGTGGAGCGTGACACGGGGATCTGGTCGGAGGTAACGCCGGCGTTCACCTCGATGTCGTCGATGAAGAGCTGGAACCCGCCCGGCTTCTCGATCTTCTCCTCGTCGATGAAGAACTCCGAGGCCGGACGGAACGTGACCCGGCTCCCCGACTCCACCGGCTCGGTGGGAATGACGGTCTTCTCCGCGGCGCGAAGGGGCTTGTCGGTCGTGGTCGAGAAGAGCCGCCACTGCCCCTTGTAGTACGAGGCGAACACCAGGTGCTCCCGGTTGTTCGCGCCCGTGAAGACCACCGGCGTGAAGCAGCCCCCCACCACGTCGGTGTACTGCAGGAGATCGCCGTTCCCGAGGTTGAGCGAATAGATGTTGTAGGCCGCGAAATTGGAGGGGTCGGGCAGGGGCGTATCGCCGTCCCGTCTGGACTGCTCGTCGGCGGCCTCCTGCATCGCCGCGGCGGCGACCATGCTCCGCCCCGTCTCCTTGTCGGAGGCGAAGAAGATCCGCTTCCCGTCGGGGGCGAACCAGGCGTCGGTGTCGTTCCACTCACCGGTGGTGATCTGGTACCGCTCGGCGGGGTTGCTCAGGTTCAGCCGGAAGAGCTTGGCGTACGTCTCCACCACCGAGGAGTAGACCAGCCACTTGCCGTCGGGTGAGAAGACCGGCGCGCCGTCGAAGAAGTGGTCATCGGTGACGTTGGTGACCGTCCTGGTGTCGAAGTCGTAGATGAAGATGTCGGGCTGCGTACCGACCCAGCCGGAAAAGGCGACCTTGCGCCCGTCGGGCGAGAAGGAGGGGGAGAGCTGCTGTTCGATGTCCATCCGCACCGAGTCCACGACTCTGCCGCTGATGGGGTTGATCATCAGCAGGTCGCGCCCCCGCTCCCGCCTCACGAAGAGCGCCACCGCGTCCCCGTCCGGCGACCAGGCGATGTCGCGCCCCATCACCGGAGCGGTGGTGAACGACTGGGCGATGGCATACTCGTAGCGGGTGGTGTAGCCGGCGGTCAGGTTCTTCAACATCCGCCGCTGCGGGATGTTGAAGATGACCACATCCACGTCCTCCTTGTAGGTGGCGAAGGCGGCCAGCAGATCACCGGAGGGCGAGGGGACGGGAGCGATGTCGTTGCTGGTCCTGTCCTCGGCGATCTTGAACGGCTCGCCGTACTCCTGCGGCTCCCCCTTGGCCACCAGCGCGGGCAGATACTGCCTGCGCAGCCAGGCCCGGAACTGCGTGTCGAACTCGTCCGGACTGACGTCGAAGGCACGCTTCAGGGCCTTGTCCACCGTGTTCCCGAGCGTGTTGCGATACTCGTAGATGAAGTCGCGCAACCCCTCCCACCCGTATTTCTCCTGGATGTACCGGAACACGGCATGGCCGAAGCGGTAGGCGAAATACCCCTGCGGGTTGCGGGTAATGGCGGGGATGCGGTCCGTGACCACGGCGTCGCGCAGGACCATGCGGTCGCGGGAGTCCTCGTCCTGAGCCATGAACGAGGCCAGCCCCTCCATGAGCCAGGTGGGCGGGCTCGCCGCCACCGTTTTCCCCAGCTTTCCCTGGAAGAAGATCTCGTACTCGAAGATGTGAGTCAGCTCGTGGAGCATGAGCTGGTGGAGCTTGTCGTCGCTCATGTCGATCGGCAGCACCATCCGGTTCCGCGCCGGCTCGGCGAAGGCGCCCACCCCCTCGGGGATGAAATTCAGGATGATGTTGGTCTGCTCGAAGGCCGAATGCGTGTGGTAGAAGATCAGCGGGATCTTCTTGGAGATCTGGAAGTTGAACTTCTGCGAGAGCTCCATGTACGCGCTCTCCGCGCTGTCGACCACCCGCTGCAGGGCGTCCCGTTCCTGCTCGTAGAAGTAGATGTCGAAATGGGTGGAGTGGTAGATCCTCCAGTCGAACCGGTCGTAGACGATCTTGTTCTGCCCGAACGGGTGGGCCGGTCCGGCGACGAGTACGGCGAGGAACAGCAGGGCGATGGATCGCTTCACGAAGCCTCCAGTGGCTGCTTGCACGCCCCGCACTGTCCGTTCAGGGGCAGCCGGCGGCGATGACTACTTGCTGAACACGTAACGGGTGGCGGATGTCTCCTGCGAGACGAAGATCCCGACCAGTTGCGTCTCCAGGGCGCGGAGATTCTCGAAGAGCCCGAGGATCTCGTCGTACTGTCGCTGATCGAACTCCTTGAAGTCGCGGAAGCTCTCCTCGAGGACCTTCTCGCCGGTGTCGGCGTTGAACACGGCGATATCGATGTCGAAGATGAACCCGGTCGACTCCACCAGCACCTGCCGGTACCACGTCCGCCCGTCGACGGGCGAGATGTATTCCTCGGTGCGGTATCCCGATTTGTCGTTGATGTCGAAGTCGATCACGCCCGTGACGATATAGTCGGCACCGGTCTGCGCGCCGAGACTCTTCCAGAAATCGACGGAAGCCTCCAGCTCCTTCATGTCGCCGCCGGGAAGGCGCACGGGCGGAGCATCGATGATGCGCAGCTTGGTGCTCTTCGACAGTTGCTTGCGGATGTAACGGTTGAATTCAGCCTGCAGGTCGACGCGCGCGGCGCGGTCGTTGCGGCGCTCCTCGCCGCTGGCGATGATGAACGGCGCAACCGCAATGGTCTCGTCGCCCGTGATCTGCAGCTTCGGCTTCAACGGAAGCTTCAGCTTCACCTCCATCACCCCCGCCCACGCCGGCAGCGCGGCCAGCAGCGCCGTTCCCACGACCAGAACTCTCATGATGGACCTCCAGGGGGACTGCCGGGCTGCGGCGGCGTCTGGGGTGGCGCCGGGTTGGGGGCCGGCGTGGCGGCCGGTGCGGCGGCCGTCGGGGCCGGATCGCCGTCCAGGGGGACGGCCGGCGCCGGCGGAGCAGCCGCGCTCTCCGGCTCCGCGGCGGGTTCGGCCGAAGGCTCCGGGGTGGGCGCATCCGGCTCCGCGGCGGCGGGCTCGGCCGCCGCGGAACCCGTTTGAGCCGGCGGCCGCCGCTGTTGCTGCTGGCGGCGCCGGTCGCGGGTGGTGAACTCGACGAACCGGCTGTAGTTCTTCTGGATGTACTCGTTGGAGCGGTCGAGGCGCAGCGCCTCGCGGTAGGCCTTGGCGGCCGCGTCGAAGTCGCCATTCGCCTCGTACGCCACGGCCAGATTGTTGTGAGCCAGGGCGTCTTGGGGATTCATCTCCACCGCGCGGCGAAACCGGAACATCGCCTCGCGCCAGAGGCTCATCTTCGCCATCCGGACGCCGAACTTCTCCTGCTCGGTGGCCGGATCATTGCTGCTGCTGGAACAGCCGCCCCCCCACAGAACGACGAGCAAGGCGAGGGTGGTTGCCGCCAGTCCACGGGTCATGGGCGAGGTCTCCTGAGGGCCGGTCCGGCCGGCGGCGGCGCGAGTGAGCTGCCAGCGACGCCACCGCTCCAGGGGGCGAGCGGCTTGGCGAGACGAAGCGGCGCGATTATACTCGACGGTACCCACCTGGCCGGCTTCACCGCTGACCCGTTTTTCGCCACCCGTGTGTCTCATGCAAGTAGAGAATCGCGATCGCCTGATCGCTTATTCGCTCCTCCCCTTTCTCAATCCGAGCCGGACCCGACTCCTGCGGGAACATTTCGACCCGCTGGAAAGCGTGGCCTCCGCCTCCATCCCGTATCTTCAGGCGCTTCTGAGCCTAACGCCTGAACAGGCAGAGATGGTAAAGAATCCGTTAACGATCATTCCGGCAGCCGAGCTGCGGGAGCTGCGGGAGTCGACCGTCACGCTCGCGGATGGCGACTACCCGCCGCTGCTGCGGGAAATCATCGATCCGCCGCTCGCGCTCCACGTCCGCGGCGAGATCTCGATCGGCTCCGCGCCGGCGGTGGCCGTGGTCGGCTCCCGCCGCGCCTCCCCCTACGGGGTGAACGCCGCCCGGCGGCTGGCGGGAGATCTCGCCGGCGCCGGCGTCACGATCGTCTCCGGCCTGGCCCTCGGCATCGACGCCGCCGCCCACGAGGCAGCCCTCGAGCGCGGCGGCCGCACCATCGCCGTCCTCGGCACCGGCATCGACCGGACGTACCCCCGCTCGAATGCACGGCTGCTCCGCCGGATCGAGCGCGAGGGGCTGGTGCTCTCGGAATTCGCGCCGGGGACGCCGCCGCTGCCGGAGAACTTCCCCATGCGCAACCGCGTCATCTCCGGGCTCACCCTCGGCACGGTCATCGTGGAGGCGACCACGCGCAGCGGCTCGCTCATCACCGCGCGAATGGCCGCCGAACAGGGGCGGGAGGTCTTCGCCGTCCCCGGATCGATCTTCTCCCCCGGAGCCGAGGGGACGCACCGGCTGATTCAGTACGGGGCGAAGCTCGTCCACGACGTCGACGACATCCTCGACGAGCTGCCGGGACACCTCCGGTCGAAACGGGAGAAGGCGGCGGAGCCTCCCGAGGAGCTGCGGGAGGTGCTGGCGATCCTGACCCGGGAGGAGGCGACCCACATCGACGAGATTGCGGCGCGCCTGTCGAGGAGCGCGGGGGGGGTGGCCGAGACGCTGCTGCAGCTCGAGCTGGGCGGATGGGTGCGAGCGCTCCCGGGAGCGCGCTACGTGAGGACGTCCGAGTAGTCGAGGTGTCATTCCGAGCCGCGTAGACGGCGAGGAATCCCCCGCAAGGGCACGAGTCGCGCTCCGTAGGCGGGGGATTCCTCGCTGTCTTCGCAGCTCGGAATGACACTAGCCCGCGCCGTTGCGGGCCTTCATCACCGCCAGCGAGACGAGGGCGATGGGGATCCCGATCTTCAGCGCTTTCCTGAACAGGCGGGGGAAGCCGAAGGCGGCCAGGAAGCCGACCACGGCGCCGCCGGCGACGATCTTGGGGGCGTGCTCGCTGAGCGCCGATCTCACGTCGAGCGAGGTTCGCAGGCGGCGATCGAGCTCGTCGATGCGCTCGCTCACGCCGTCGCGGGCGCGTTCGATCTCACGCTCGATGGTCTTCTTCTGACGATCCATCTCGCTCATGTCAGTGGCCCCTCACCCGGGCGATGTCGGACTTGATCGACTCGATGTCGGACTTGATGTGCTCCACCGACTCGGTGGGGATGAACTTCACCGCCGCGAACTTCTTCCTCCCCAGCAGCGCCAGGATCGCCGCTCCGGCGAAGAGCACGACAGTGACGATCAGCGACGAGACCCACGCCGGGACGCCGAGCGCCACCAGGCCGAGGGTGATGGTGACGAAGAGGAAGGCCGCGCCGAAGATGGCCAGGAAGACCGCGGCGGCCAGCATCGCCCCGCCGCCGCCGAGCTTGGCCACCGTGTCCCTCATCTCCAGTTTCAGGAGCGCCACCTCGCTCCGGAAAAGCGTGGAGAAGTCGCCGGTCAGCTCCTTGATGATCGTGCCGAGCGATCGCTCGGATTCCGTGGCGGTGGAGTCGGTCATGACACAACACCCTCAGAGCAAAAGGTCTACCAGAGGCTAGAATCGACGGTCTGAATGGCTCACCCGATGGAGCTGGTGAAGGATTTCCGATTCGAGGCGGCTCACTTCCTGCCGAATGTACCAGAAGGCCACAAGTGCCGCCGCATGCACGGTCACTCCTTCCGAGGCGAGGTGGCCGTGCGCGGCCCCGTCGGGGAACAGAGCGGGTGGGTGATGGACTTCGCCGACCTGAAGGAGGCCGTCGAGCCGCTCATCGCCCGGCTCGACCACTACCTGCTCAACGACGTCGAGGGCCTCGACAACCCCACCTCCGAACGGATCGCCATCTGGCTCTGGGAAAGGCTGGCGCCGGTTCTCCCCGGGCTGCACCGCGTCACCATCGAGGAGACGTGCGTGTCGCGGTGTCATTATTTCGGGCCGGAGTAGCTCACGGCTCACACGCCGCAAACCCCGCAGGGACGACCGCCAGATGATTGGCCACTCTCCGCTCGACGCCGTCGCTCGGCTGGTTGACGATGCGGTCGCGCACCCACATCGCGCTCGAGCCGCCGCCGTCGAGGTTCAGCGCCGAGCAGACCCGCAGGGTCCTGCGCATCCACGCCGCCAGCTCGGGGAGGGTCAGACCCGGCACGCCGGGCCGCCGCCCGTCGGCGACAACGAGGTACAGCGTCCTCCGATCCCGTGAGAAGCCGACCGCGGTTCGCGGATGGGGAGCGCGGGTGAACCGCTCCGGTCCGGGCAGCTCCGCCGATCGGAGAGCGCGGCATCCGCGGACCAGGACCGGATAGCCTCCCACCGCCGCGCGCATCCACGGCTCGGCGGCGGTCAGGTCGGCCTCCGGGTAGATCTCCACGCGCTTCTGGCCGAACGCCACCACCGCCTGCCTGGCGTTGTCGCGCGTCCCCTCCCACGGCCCGCAGGCGCCGACCGACAACCCGACCGGATTCCGCTCGGGATCGAAGAAGTCGGCGTTGACGGCGACGAGCGCGGCGCGGCGGCTGGCGAACTCGCTGACCACCGTTCCGCGATCCGCCTCCGGGGTGGCCAGAATCTCGATGCCGGCGCGAAGATCGACTCGCGTCACATGAATGTCGGCATTGCCCGGCGTGAACCTCCGATAGCGGACGCCCGGCCCGACGTCCTGCCAGGAGGCCGCGGCCTCCGCGGTCAGGAGAAGGAGAAGGAGGGCGCATGCGGCGGCTCGATTCATGGAGTCCATCCCGTACAAAGTGCGTTCCGGCCTCACCGGCACTTCACCCGTCTATAATTCCGGCCGGCATGAAGCCGGGGCGCGAACAGTTGGCGGACCACCTCTCCACCCTGACAGATCCTGCGCTCCGCTACGCCGACGTCCGCTACACCCGCACCCAACAGCAGCATGTCAAGGTGCGGAACGGGGAGATCGACCACCTCGCTTCCACCATCGACGAGGCGGTGGGGGTCCGGGTGCTGGTGGGGGATGGGTGGGGCTTTGCCGCCAGCTCGGACACCTCGGAGGCGGCCCTGCGCGCCACCGCCCGGCGCGCCCTGGAGGTGGCCGCGGCCAGCAACATCGCCTCCTCGCAGAAGGTGACGCTGAGCGAGATCGAGCCGCACGTCGCCTCCTGGGCTTCCTCGTTCCAGGTCGATCCGTGGGCCGTACCGCTCGACCGGAAAATCGATCACCTCCTCGCCGCGACCGAGCCGATGCGCGGCGATCCGCGGATCCACCAGGTCTCGGGCGAGATCTCCTGCTACCGGCAGGAGAAGGTCTTCGCCTCGACCGCCGGAAGCTTCATCGAGCAGACCACCACCCAGATGGGCGGAGGAATCGACGCCGTGGCGATCTCCAACGGCGACTTCCAGCGCCGGACCTATCCGAACCCCTTCGGCGGCGACTATCAGGCCGAAGGGTGGGAGTTCATCGAGCGGATCGATCTCGCCGGCCGCGGCCTGCGGGTGCGCGACGAGGCCCTCGCTCTGCTCGATGCGCCGAAGGCTCCCGCGGGACGCTTCGATCTGATCGTCGGCTCCTCGCAACTGGCCCTCCAGGTCCACGAGTCGTGCGGTCATCCCACGGAGCTGGACCGGGCCATGGGCCTGGAGATCTCGCTGGCCGGCGGCTCGTTCCTCCAGCCGTCGATGCTCGGCCACTTCCGCTACGGCTCCGACCTGGTGAACATCGTCGCCGACGCGGGGGTGCCGGGGGCGATCGGCTCGTTCGGCTTCGACGACGACGGGGTGCCCGCGCAGCGCTTCCACCTCGTCGAAAAGGGGATCTTCGCCGGCTACCTGACCGGCCGCGACACGGCCCCCTTCATCGGCCGGCGCTCCAACGGCACCGTGCGGGCCGAGAGCGCCGCCCGGATCCCGATCATCCGCATGACCAACATCAACCTCGAGCCGGGATCCACGCCGCTGGCCGACATCATCGCCGGCACCAGGCGGGGCATCTTCGTCGACACGAACAAATCGTGGTCGATCGACGACCTCCGGCTGAACTTCCAGTTCGGGTGCGAGGTGGCCTGGGAGATCGAGAACGGCCGGCTGGGGCGGCTGCTCAAGAACCCCGCCTACACCGGGACCACGCCCGATTTCTGGCGCTCCTGCGACGCCGTGGCCGACGCCTCCACCTGGCGGGTGTGGGGCCTGCCGAACTGCGGCAAGGGAGACCCCATGCAGACCATGCGCGTGGCGCACGGCGCGCCGGCGGCGCGCTTCCGGCAGGTGGAAATGACCTGATGCAGAGCGAGTCGCAGGCCTTCGACATCCTGCAGCAGGCGCTCGATGCCGCGGCGGCCGACGAGGCGGACGCCGTCTTCATCGCCTCCGACCGCAACATCAGCCGCTTCGCGAACTCCAGCGTGCACCAGAACATGTCCGAGACCACCGGCGAGCTGA
Source organism: Thermoanaerobaculia bacterium (assembly GCA_035525045.1). Classification (GTDB taxonomy): domain Bacteria; phylum Acidobacteriota; class Thermoanaerobaculia; order Gp7-AA8; family Gp7-AA8; genus DATLEX01. The sequence continues at coordinate 20,181 of DATLEX010000317.1, forward strand.
CGCTGCGGGTGGTGATCGGCGGGGCCTTCGGCGTGGCCTCGACCACCCTGCTCGACGCGGAGGAGATCCGACGGACGGCGGAGCTGGCCTGCGAGGCGGCGCGCCTGGCGCGGGCGCTGCCGGGGTTCGCCGGCCTGCACCGCCGGTGCGGAGCCGCCCCCCTCCTCCGGACCTGGGACGAGGCCACGGCCTTGATCGCTCCCGCGGCGAAGGCGCGCGAGCTGCGCCGGATCTTCGACCGCGGACGAAGCCGCGGCATCGACTTCGCCGGCGCCTACAGCACCGCGGCGATGTCGGTAGCCTGCGGGAACACGCACGGCCTGCGGCGCTTCTGCCGGACCACCTCGGCGGAGGCCACGGTCATCGCCATTCACTCCACCCGTTTCGGCTACGCCTCGCGCAGCGCGCGGAGCACGGCGGGACTGGACGTTCTCGCGCTCGGCGACGAGGCATCCGAGAAGGCGACTCTCCGATCCGACGCCGAGCTGCAGTTCGAGCCGGGCCGCTACGACGTGATCCTCGAGCCGCCGGCCATCGCCGAGGTGCTCGACTGGATGAACATGATCACCTTCTGCGGACAGGCCTTCGAGGACGGCTCCTCGTTCTTCGTCGGCAACATCGGCGCGCCGCTCCTCTCGGATGCGCTCACGCTCGCCGACGACTCGCTCGACGAGTCCTTCCTCCCCTTCCCCTTCGATCTGGAGGGGTTTCCGAAACGCCGCGTGGCGCTGGTGGAGCGCGGCGTCATCCGCACGCCCGTGGTCGACAAGGCCTGGTCAGACCGGCTGGGGATTCCTCCGACCGGCAACGCCTGGCATCTCGGATCGCCGGATCACGGCGTGGCCCTTCACCTCGCCGTCGACCCCGGCCAGGCCACGCGCGAAGAGCTGATCGCCTCCACCGAGCGCGGGATCTGGGTGACGCGTTTCAACTACGTGAACGGCCTGCTGGAGCCGAAGACCGCCCTGATGACCGGCACGACCCGCGACGGCACCTTCCTGATCCGCGACGGCCGGGTGGCCGGCCGCCTGCCGAACCTGCGCTGGACGCAGTCGATCCTCGAGGCCTTCTCGAACATCGCCGGACTGACGCGGGAGCGGCGGGCGGTGGGCACGTGGTACAACCCCTTCGGCGGCACGGTGGCCCCGGCCATGAAGATCCGCGGGTGGAATTTCACCGCCGGTTGACCCATCCCGCCGTGGTGACACGAAAGTTGCAGCACCGTCCCCCGGCCCATGACGCAGTACATCATCCGGCGCCTCCTCCAGATGATTCCGATCACCCTCGGGATCCTCACGCTCATCTTCTCGCTCATTCATCTCATCCCCGGCGACCCCGCGGTCCAGATCGCCGGTGAGGGAGCGCGTCCGCAGGACATCGAGAACGTGCGCAAGGCCCTCGGTCTCGATCAGCCGCTCTGGAAGCAGTACGTCACCTATCTCCGGAATCTCGCCCGGGGCGACCTCGGCCGCTCTTTCCGCACCGGCGAGAGCGTGGCGGCGGAGATCCGGGTGCGCTATCCCGCCACCATGCAGCTCGCCTTCGGCTCGATGCTCGTGGCCCTCCTGGTGGCGTTCCCGCTCGGCATCATCTCGGCCATCTACCGCAACTCCTGGATCGACAACGTGGCCCGGTTCTTCGCCCTGATCGGCGTGTCGATGCCGAGCTTCTGGTTCGGCCCGCTGCTGATCATCGCCTTTGCCATCAACCGGGAGTGGTTCCCCGTCTCCGGCCGGGAAGCGGGACTGCGATCGCTCGTCCTCCCCTCGCTGACCATGGGCCTCTCGCTGGCGGCGATCCTGACCCGGATGATCCGCGTCAGCCTGGCCGAGGAACTGACGCAGCTCTATGTCACCACGGCCATCGCCAAGGGAGTGACGAAAGCGAAGGCCATCTTCGCCCACGCGCTGAAGAACGCCATGATCCCGGTGATCACGGTGCTGGCGCTGCAGTTCGGCTCCCTGCTGACGGGGGCCATCATCACCGAGCAGATCTTCTCCTGGCCGGGGCTGGGGCGGTTGCTGATCCAGTCGATCAGCGCGCGCGATTACCCGCAGGTGCAGGCCTCCATCCTGGTCATCGCCCTGACCTACATCATGGTGAACTTCATCAGCGACCTGATGTACGGAGTCGTCGACCCGCGGATCAAACTGGAGTGAGACTCCCCGATGCGTAAAACGTTCAAACAACTCCTTCGCAACTTCGCCTTCACGTCGGGGCTGCTCCTGACGACCGCGCTGGTCGTCGTGGCGCTGGCGGCGCCGTGGATCTCGCCCGCCGATCCCCTCTGGCAGGACACCTCACGCCGGCTGGAGGCGCCGTCGAAGGATCACCTGCTGGGCCTCGATGACCTGGGACGCGACGTCGCCTCGAGGATCGTCTGGGGTGCACGGGTGTCGCTCCGGGTCGGCTTCAGCGTGGTCATCATCGCCTCGCTGATCGGAGTGGCCCTGGGGGCCATCTCCGGCTACTTCGGCGGGGTCATCGACGTGCTGGTCATGCGCCTCTGCGACATCCTGCTGGCCTTCCCCGGAATCCTGCTGGCTATCGCCCTCGTGGCCGTTTTGGGCCCCAGTCTGAACAACGTCATTCTGGCCCTGGCCACCATCGGCTGGGTGGGCTACGCCCGGCTCGTGCGGGGCCAGGTCCTGAAGGTGCGGGAGATGGAGTATGTCATCGCGGCGAAAGCGCTCGGGGCCCGCTCTCCCCGCGTGATCATCCGCCACGTGCTCCCGAACGTGATCAACCCGGTGATCGTGATGGCGACGCTCGGTCTGGCCGGCGCCATCCTGGCGGAGGCGGCGCTCTCGTTCCTCGGCCTCGGCGTGCAGCCGCCCACTCCTTCGTGGGGAGCCATGCTCACCGCAGGCCGCCGCTACCTCGGCCCGGCCAACCACCTGGCCATCTTCCCCGGCGCGGCCATCATGCTCGCGGTCATGGGGCTGAACTTTCTCGGCGACGGCCTCATCGACGCGCTCGACCCGAAATACCGCAAGCAGATCGGCTGACCCGTAGAATCGCGACGTGGTGATCACCGACGTCCGCGGACGTCCGTTCCGATTCGCCGAAGCGCCTCGCCGTGTCGTCTCGCTCGTTCCGTCGCTGACGGAGACGCTGTTCGATCTCGGCGCCGGACAGACCGTGGTCGGGGCCACGGAGTTCTGCATCCATCCGGAGACGCTTCCCTGCCCGCGCGTGGGGGGCACGAAGAACCCTGACGTCGAGCGCATACGGCATCTGCAGCCGGACCTGGTGCACATGAACCTGGAGGAGAACCTCCGCCGGCACGCCGAGGAGATCGAGCGCTTCGCGCCGGTGTTCGCGACCGAACCGAAGAGCGTCTCCGGCGTGCGGGACCTCATCACGACGCTGGGAGCGATTCACGATCGTGCCGGGGGCGCCGCCCGGCTCGTCTCGGCGCTCGACGAGGAGCGCGGGCTCCTTCCGAAGAAAGCCTTCACCTTCGCCTGCGCCATCTGGAAGAAGCCGTGGATGTGGTGCGGCGGCGACACCTACGTCTCATCGCTGGTGGAGGCCGCCGGCGGGGAGAACGTGCTGCGTCACCGTCACCGCTATCCGCAGATGGATCTCGACTGCCTGGCCTCGCTGCAACCGGAGGTGATCTTCCTTCCGGACGAGCCGTACGCATTCAGCGCCGCCGACGCCGCGGCGGTCGCCGAGGCCACGGGCTCCCGGGTGATCGGCCCATTTCCCGGCCACCTCTTCACCTGGCACGGCAGCCGGACGATCCTCGGACTGCGCTTCCTGCGAAGCGCCGGGTGAACTCGGCTGTCTGCCCGAGACCGGGCCCGCGCCCGGCTTAGGGCGTACGAAGCCCACTGGACGTCGCATGATTCGCCGGCCGACTCCCGCGCGACCTAACACAGCCCCGCCAACGACCCACGCCACCGGAAGTCTCTCACCCTGAGAGCGTTCCGCCACGGGCGACAGCGGAACCTAGTCCGATACACACGCGCGCCGCCGCACGGCGAACGTGCTAGGCTGACCGAGCTACTAACAAGTTGGGCGGACACGAAGTCGCACGAGAAAAATTCGGAGAGACCTGTGATCGAACTTCTGACGCATCCAGTTTTCTCGCGTTCGGTGGTACTCGGCGCTTTCGGCGGTATTGGGCTCGCGCTAACTACGGTCTACAGCCGGCGCGGCCCGCTGATCTTTCCCGTGTACGCGGCGTTTCTCGCGACCGTCGCAGTTCTGCTCGCGCGGTACGGCGACATCGTTTTTCCAGAACGGCTCCTCGCCGCTATGGCCGGATTCGTCGTCGCGGCAACAATTCATTACGCGACCGTCGGCGTCCATGCTAATCGGCAACGACGATTACTTCATCAGCGGTATCCCCAGATACCACTCACCATTCCGTTCACGGGTCACGCCTGGCGCCTTTCGGTGCTGTTCCTGACCGGACTCATCGCTTCCGCGGGTGTCGCGTTCCTTGCCTCGTGAACACGACGCATTCCGCGCAGGTGCCGCCTAACTTCACGCAGCAGCTGTCGCGGCCCGGCTTCGGCCCGGCAGCCGAGCTGCCTCGAGCAGCGCGAGTTAAGATGAGCGACGGCTTCGGCACGCGGAACTGGCCGCGCAGCTGAGCGTGAGATACGTTAGGCCGACCGAAAGTCATGAACGTCAGCGATCCTGAAAAACTCCACCTCAGGAGCGGCGCCTTCGTCGCGACGCTCGGTATTGTGCTTTTGCTCGCTGGCATTTTCTCAGCGCTTGGAGTCAATCGCACGACGGGTCTCATTGGTGGTGCCGCACTGATCCTGTGCGGTCTCGCCCTTAGCGCGCGCCGGCCGCAGGAACTTCCTTGGGGTTCTGTTGATCACTTCATTCTTCCGCGCCTTAAAGATGCGGCCGTTAGGACAATAGACATGACGGTGCTTCTGAACGGAACGAACGTTACCTTCGAATTCGCAACGCCGCTTTTGATAAACACGGTTATGGTCTTGACCCCGACTGGTGAGCCAGTGTGGGAGATAAGTGCCGAGCGCACTGATTTGCGAAAGAACGCCGCGAGCGAACCCATGGATCGGCCCGTGCAACTCGACGGACGATCAAACCGTGAAGACGAATCGACAAGCCCATTGCTAGCAAGCCTTCAGTACGGCTACGCGCCCGATGGATTCAAGACGCGGACGCCCGCAACATCTCTCACTACGGGTGTCTATCATGCTTTTATCATCGCAGTGCAAGGCAATGCATCTGCTCCGTTTCAAATTGGGTCTGACATCGAACGGCGGCCCAACTCCGCGTAGCAGCCGACGAGCGGCCGTTCGCTGGCCCGGCGCTGAAGCGCCTTGAGCATCTCAAACTTGCACGGCGTCACGGCGGCTGCAGATCGCGTGTTCGTCAATCGGCGGCAGCCGCCGTGCCGCTCTGCCGGAGGCTCGGTGTTGGACGCTCGCGGCTGAACGCGTGATACGTTGGGCCGACGTTGAGCGAAGCTATGGACGATGACGTCAAAGGCTTGGCCATCACTTACGTTCAC
>DATLEX010000318.1:0-15979 GCA_035525045.1 Thermoanaerobaculia bacterium
GATCCACGACGATGCGGTGGTGGCCGAAGACCGGGTGGTGATCATCGACGACGTTCTCGCCACGGGGGGCACGGCCGCCGCCGCGGTGCAGTTGGTGCGGGGATTCGGCGCCACGCTGGTCGGCCTGGCCACGGTGATCGAACTGGCCTTTCTGGAGCCGCGAACGAAACTCACCGGGACGGATGTGCACACGTTGATCCGGTATTAGCTCTTGGCGCCCGGGGAGGCGCGATCATGTACGACCTGATCGTCATCGGCTCCGGACCGGCCGGCGAGAAGGGGGCTGCGCAGGCGGCGTACTTCGGCAAGCGCGGAGCGGCATGATCAAGCTGGTGTTCGACCCTGGTGATCTGCGGCTTCTGGGCGTACACATCGTGGGGGAGAACGCGTCGGAGCTGCTGCACACCGGGATGATGGTCATGCAGTTCGGAGGGACGATCAAAGCCGCTGCCTACGACGGGCTGGGGAATGTGTCATCCCGGCGCCTCGGTGGATCTGCCGAGGCGGAAGCGGACCTGCGGTGAGCCGGCCGTGAGGTGCACGGACGGCTGCAGCTCGAGCTCCTCCTTCAGATGCGCGCCGCCGATCAGCAGGCAGAGCCGGGCCAGTTCCTTGAACGACGCCGCGCTCCCCTCCAACACCACCTCGTCCGCCTCCACCCGGAGCGTCAGCGGCGACTTCGCCAGCCCCTCCAGCGCCATGATGGCAAGGTCGTAGCTCACGGTTCGTCCTCCCCCCGATAGACCACCGAGTTCCTCTCCGTCTCCTGCAGCACGATCTCGTGGAGGGAGCCCTCACGGATGGCCGGGGCGAGCTGACGCCAGAAGCAACGGGCCAGGTTTTCCGCCGTCGGCACGATCCCCTTCAGGAAATCGACGTCCTCGTTCAGGTTGCGATGGTCGACCTTGTCGACCACCCGCTCGCGCACGATGTCTTTCAGCTTCTTCAGGTCGATGACCATTCCCGTCTCCGGATTGATCGAGCCGCTGACGCTCACGCGGATGACGTAGTTGTGCCCGTGGCCGGCGGGGTTGTCACACCTGTCGTACGTCCGCCGGTTCCACTCGGCGTCGCGCGCCGGATTGTGGAGGCGGTGCGCCGCGGAGAAGTCGAGGCGCGCCGTGACGATCACAGGTTCACCTGCGTCAGCGCGGCACGGATCTCGTCCTGCTGCGCCGAGAGCTGCCCCCGCACTCTCCGGAAGCGGGGCTCGCTTCGAAGGTAGGTGAAGAGAGGGTTCGACAGGACGTAGGAGGCGGTCGGCTCCTTGCGCGCCGCGGCCTTCTCCAGGGCCTCGATGACTTCGTCGGTGACGCCGAGCATGGCGTACACCTCCGCCGCGCTGGTCCAGAAGTCGTCGCCGAGCGATGATGCGGCGGCGGCGGTGTCGAGCTCCCGCTCCGCCTCGTCCCGGCCCCGCGAGCCCCGCGCGGCGGCCATGTAGGCCTTCAGGAGGGGGTAGCCGTAGGCCGGATCGATCTGCGCGAGCTTCTCCAGCTCGAGCTCGGCGATGGGCGTGGCGCGGCGGAGCACCGAGATGCGACCGATCTTGAGCGCCAGCGCCGGATTGTTCGGCACGTTCACTTCAATGTCGTAGTACTTGTCGATCGCCAGATCCATCCGCCCCCCCGCCACCAGAATGTCGGGCGCGTGAACGCCCAGCATCTCCGGGGAGGCGCTGCTGAGCCGGGTGATCGCCCTGGTGAACCTGCCGGAGTCGCCGACCGAAGCGGCGTAACGGGCGATGTGTGTCAACGCTTCGACGTCGCCGGCGTTCTGCCGGAGGATCCCGGCGTAAGCGGCGAAGGCCGGCTCGATTGCGCCGAGGCCGAGGGCCATCCGGGCCAGGTTCCGCGATGCGGAAATGTTCTCCGGGTCGAGGGCCACGATCTGCTGCGCCGCCGCCACCGCCTCCGGCGTGTTGCCGTGCGCCGCGAAGAGACGCATGGCCAGCATCTGCGCGGCCATGAAGCCGGGATCGGCGGTGATCGCCGCGCGGATCGCCGGCTCGACCCTCGCCCAGTCATCAGCCTCGGTCGCTGTCACCGCCTCGGCGAATGCATTCAGCGCCTCCGGAGCCGTGGCGACGTGAGGCATGGCCACGCCCGACCGCCGCGAGATCGAATCGAGAACCGCCCGGATGCCACTCGCCGCGTCGGGCAGCGGCACCGGCTCCCCCTGCGCCGGAACGAGCTCCGGCCCGCTCTCCCCCACCCGGATGAGCCCGCTGAACTCGGTCACGTCGGGCGCCGCGTCGTCAGCCAGCCGCACGCCGGAAACGCTGCGCAGAATCTCCGTGGCCGCGGCCCGGATGGCGTGCGCGAGCTCCGACAGCGCCGGATCGGCGGCCGCCGCGTCGACGGCGATGGCGCCGAGCATCACTTTCTGTGGCTGCGATGCCGCGCCGCCTCTCCCACCGACCGTCCGCCCCCCGCCCGGTTCTGCGGTCCCGCGGGACCCGGAACGACCGAAGAAGAGCGCGGCTCCCGCCGCGATGATCAAGACCAGGGCGGCTGCCCCGGCCACGGCGAGAGTCCGCTTCCGATCTCCCGCGGGCGGAGGCGTCACCGCTTCTTCCGTTTCGATCTCCGTCTCGGCAACCGGGAGCTCCTCCTCGACCGGCGGCGGCGGAGCGGGCGTCTCGGCCGGAACGATGGTGAAGAGTTTCACTCCTCCCCGCGCGCCGGCGTCGCGGACCCGCACGGTACCTCTGGCGCGGCGAGCGAACTCCTCGGTCAGATGGAGCTGCAGCGGCGGAATCTTCGGAAGCGTCGACGACGCCTTCGCCGCCGCATCTCCGACGACCTTTCCGTCTCGAAGAGTGATCCCTCCGACGTGCAGGAGAAGTCGGACGGGAATGAGAGGCTGGCCCTGCTGCTCGGGCGAGAAATCGAACTCTCCCTTGCGCGCCGCCTCCAGGGCGTTCTCCACGCTGGGAAGCTCGGCCACCATCCGGCTCCCGAAGGGATCGACCACCTGCCCGTCGAACAGGTAGACCGCTTCCCCGAGCACCTGCTGCATGCGCGCAGCGGCCTTCGCCGCTGCATCCGGATCGGTGGCCGCGAGGGTGTCGTAGTCCGCCACGTCTGCCAGCAGCAGAATGGCCTGCCGCGCCTCGGTGTCGTCGCCGGCTGCCGCGGGCGCGCCGACCCGCGGCGCCAATTCCGTGGCCGCTCTGGCCGCCTCCGGGTCGGCCCGGGCCAGCTCATCGAGCACGGCCTTCCCATCCTTGAGGCGGCTGAACTGCTCCTTGAAAAGACAGCGTCCGAGAATGGTGAGTATTCTCGGATCGATCGCCGCATTGACCGACTTCGGGGAGATGGGATGTCCCTCGACGATGGCTCGAGCCAGGTCGGCGGCGTTGGCCGCATGGTACGGGAGGCAGCCGGTGGCCATCTCGTACATCACCACTCCCAGCGAGTAGACATCGGTGCGCGGATCGATGCGTTGCCCGGTGATCTGCTCGGGCGCCATGTAGGCCACGCTCCGTGCGTCGTTCGCCTTCTGCTGATACTGCGCGGAGATGCCGTCGGGTCGCGGCAGGAGGTTCATCAGGTTCAACCCGCCGAGCTTCACCTGACCCGCGCTCGTGACCAGCACGGAGTCGGCGTTGAGGTTCCCGTGCACGAGCCCCTTGGCGTGGAGGAACCGGACGGCGTCGGCGAGCTGGCAGGCCATCCGGAAGAGCTCGTCGCGCGAGGCGGGCTTTCCCGCCAGGCGTTTCGAGAAGGGCTGTGCCTCGAGAGAGTCCATCACCAGCAGGAGGTTGTCGCCGACGGCCGCGACTTCCTGAACGGGGACGAGGGAGGAGTGATAGAGGGCGGCGGCGACGCGAACCTCCCGGACGAAGGCATCGCGGCGGATGGTGTCTTTCGGCAGTTGCTTGGTGAGGATCTTCAGCGCGAGGGGCTTCTCGTTGCGCGAGTCGACCGCCTTCCAGACGGAGGTGCCCACACGCTCGCCGAGACGATACGGGCCGACCGTGGGGACCGATGACATGAACCGGATTATAGGCGGGGCGGCGCTCAGCCCTCGATGTGCAGCAGCTCCGCGCCTCCCTCGACCGTCTGCCCCGCGGAGACCAGGATGCGACCGACCACTCCGTCGGCCGGACAGCGGATCTCGTTCTCCATCTTCATGGCTTCCAGGATCAGCAGACCGGCGCCCTTCCGGACGGCTTCGCCCTCCCGGACGAGAATCCGCACCACACGCCCGGGCATCAGGGCCTTGACGATGCCCGCTCCCCCCCCTTCATCCTCGCGGCGGCGGCGCTTCAGCGACAACGGGTCGATGATGCCGATCTTCACGTTCGATCCGGCCAGGGTGATCTCGTGCGTGTCGCCGTCGCGGTGGTGGACGAGCGAAAACTGCGTTCCATCCTCGAGGCGGAGAGAGCGGACGAAGCGTCCGGCATCGACGAGGTTCGCCTCCACCCAGCGGCGGCCGAGGCGGACGCGGTGACCGCTGCCGAGGCGCTGGACCTCGACCTCGATGTCGTTGCCCTCGTGGCGGGCGATCAGCTTCACAGAAGTCCCCGGATCGACTCGCGGCGCCCGGCGTGTTTCCAGGCCGACTCTCCGTCGTCGGGGAGGCGGATGCCCTGCGACTCCTCGAAGGCCATGATCGCCGCGGCGGTGATCGCCGCGTCGATGACGCCTTCCGGCGCTCGCCCGTGCGTGAAGTCGACCTCCGTGAGCAGGCGGTCGATGAATCCGGTGTCGAACCGCGCTGCGGCGAAGTCGGGATGATCCATGATGAAGGTGAAGAAGGGGATCGTCGTGTCGATCCCCTCCACGCGGTACTCCATCAGCGCGCGCTTCATTCGGGCGATCGCCTCCGCGCGGGTGGCGTCGTGACAGATCAGCTTCGAGAGCATGGGATCGTAGTGCAGCGGGACGGTATACCCCGGATAGACGCCGTTCTCGTTTCGCACCCCCGGCCCCTGTGGAAGATTCATGTAACGGATCACGCCCGGCGACGGGGCAAAGCCGCGCGAAGGATCCTCGGCGTAGATGCGGCACTCGATGGCGTGGCCGCCGGGCGTCAGATGGTCCTGCCCCATCTGCAGCCGCTCGCCGCGGGCCACTCTCAACTGTTCCTTGACCAGGTCGACGCTCCAGACCATCTCCGTGACGGGGTGCTCGACCTGCAGGCGCGTATTCATTTCCAGGAAGTAGAACTCCCGGTTCGGGGCCATCAGGCACTCGATCGTGCCGGCCGAGTAGTAGCCGACCGCGGCGGCCGCCTTCACCGCCATGGCGCCCAGGCGCGCGCGCAGCTCGGCGTCGACGACGGGAGAGGGGCATTCCTCGACCACTTTCTGGTGGCGGCGCTGAAGCGTGCACTCGCGCTCGCCGAGATGGACCAGGTTGCCGTGCTGGTCGCCAAGGACCTGCACCTCGATGTGGCGCGGTGAGGCGACGAACTTCTCGGCATAGACCGACCCGTCGCCGAAGAACGACTCGCCCTCGCTGGCCACGCGCTCGAAGGCCGGACGGAGGTCTTCCTCACGCTCGACCTGGCGTAATCCCTTCCCGCCTCCTCCGGCGCTGGCCTTGATCATGACGGGGTAACCGGCGGAGCGGGCGAACTCCGCGATCTCCTCGAACGACTTCACCGCCTCGATCAGGCCGGGAACGACCGGGACGCCGGCCTCCTGCATGCGCCGCCGGCTCTCGGTCTTCGAGCCCATGGCCTCGATCGACTCGGGGGAGGGACCGATGAAGATGAGTCCGGCATCGCGGCAGGCGCGGGCGAAGCCGGCATTCTCGGCCAGGAACCCGTACCCGGGATGGATCGCCTCCGCCCCCGTCTTCTTCGCGGCGTCGAGGATGCGGTCGATCCGGAGGTAGCTCTCGCCCGAGGGCGCCGGGCCGACCGGCATGGCTTGATCGGCGTAGAGCACGTGCAGGGCCGCCCGGTCCGCTTCGGAGTAAACCGCGACGGTGGGATAGCCGAGCTCCCGGCAGGCCCGGATCACCCGCACGGCGATCTCGCCGCGGTTCGCGATCAGCACTTTCACGGCGCGCATTGTACGTGGAGCGCGGCCCACACGCGGCTGTCCTCCACCGCCGAACGCTGCTACGATTCGCGCCCATGGCGGAAACCGTAATCAACGATCAGAAGACCAGTATCCTGTCCGGCGTGGTGAAGACGCTGCTCGACGACCTCAAGAGCGGATCGGGCGACAAGGACCGCCGCCGGCAGGTCGAGGAATGGATGCGCACCCTGGCGGAGAAGTACCCGGAGTTCGGGATCGAGGCCGGCCTGCGCGACTACTACCTGGCCGAGGCCGAGCGCCTCCGGGCCGACTTCGACAAGGCGGCCGACCTGACCGAGAAGCTGTCGCTCGGCCGGCACATCGAGTCGTTCCTCGATCGAGCGGCGGATTATGACCGGCGGATCGAGGAGAGGGGCTGAGAATTGAGAATTGAGAGGTGGTGCCCAAGGCCGGACTCGAACCGGCACGGATTTCTCCACACGCCCCTCAAACGTGCGCGTCTACCAATTCCGCCACTTGGGCAGGCGATGCAAAGAGCCGTTTACTGCTGCGCCGGAGCCGCCGGCGAGGGGGCCGGGATGGCCGGTGCGGGCTCGGTCGGTGCCGGGGTCGGAGCGCCGGTCATGACCGAGGCGCGCGGGCGCGCCTGAAGGATCGCCAGCGTCATCGAGGTGACGATGAACAGGATGAAAAAAACGGTGGTCAGCTTGTGCAGGAGGGTGGTCGCTCCGCGCGCGCCGAACGCCGTCTGCGATCCGCCGCCGCCGAACGCTCCCGCCAGATCCGCCCCCTTCCCCTGTTGAATCAGGATGACGAGGATCAGGAAGAGGCTGATGGCGACGTGCAGGATGACGAGAAAGACGATCATCGAATCTCCGGTGCCCCGCTGGTAACGGGTCGAGCCGCGGAATTCTTCCCGGATCGCCTCCCCGAGTCAAGCTGTTGGTGCGTCACCTGATCGCGGCGTGGATCGCCAGAAACTTCCCCGAGTCGAGGCTCGCGCCGCCGACCAGGAAGCCGTCGATCCGGCCGTGTCGAACGAGGTCGGCCACGTTGTCGGGCGTGACGCTTCCGCCATAGAGAATCGGAGCCCCTGCCGTGAACCGCGCCGGCCAGAACCTCTCCAGGGCCTCCCGGATGTGGGCCACGGTCTCCCCGACCATCGTGCCGCTCGCATTCCGCCCCGTGCCGATCGCCCAGACCGGCTCGTAGGCGATGACGATCTCCTCCGCCCCCTCCAGCCCGGCGCTGGCCGCGGCACGGATCTGATCCGCGAGGACCGTGGCCACTTTCCCGGCGTCGCGGGCCCGCAGGTCCTCGCCGATGCAGAGGACCGGGGCGAGCCCGGTGGCGAAAGCGAGGGCCAGCTTCCTGGCCACGACCGCGTCCGACTCGCCATAGAGGGTCCTCCGCTCAGAGTGACCGAGGATCACGTAGCGCGCTCCCGCCTCCCGGACCATGGCCGGGGCGACCTCCCCGGTGTAGGCGCCCTTCTCGTGGTCGGCACAGTTCTGCGCGGCGGTGCTGAGCCCCTCGCGCAGCCGTGCCGATACGCGCTCGATGTACGGGTAGGGCGGCGCCACGACGAGAGTGGCGGAGGAAGAATCGGCGCCATTCAAGGCGTCGAGATAGCGGTCGATGCCCTCCGGCGGGAGGTTCATCTTCCAGTTGGCGACCACGGCTCGATCCGGCATGAGACCCCATCATCCGCCATGTCCGGGCAGGGCGGCAACGAACCATATAATCCAACATTGATGCTGGTCGAGGCGGAGGCCATTCCATACGAGCCGGCGACGCTCCGCGGCGAACGGCTGCTCGTCCTCGCTCCACATCCCGACGATGAGGTGATCGGCTGTGGCGGCCTGGTGGCCCAGCACCTCGGAGAGGGTCGAGCCGTCCAGATCCTCATCGCCACCGACGGCACGCAGGCTACCGGAGCGCCCTCTGACCAGGGCCAATATCGCGCGACGCGCGAAGAGGAATCACGCCGGGGCCTGGAAATCCTCGGCGGCGGCGCCGAGATTCACTTTCTCCACTTCCCCGACCGCGGCCTCGACGACGGCGTGGCCGGCGTGCTCCGCGAGCACCTGCTCTCCTTCCGCCCCGACCTGGTCTGCGTCCCGAGCCCGGTGGAGATCCATCCCGACCATCTGGCCCTGTCGCGGGCGTTCTGCGACCTGGTGCAGCGCGACGGGAGCCTCTTCGCCGACCTGGCGACCACGCGCGTCGCCTTCTACGAGGTCGGGCAACCGCTGCGGCCGAACACGCTGGTCGACATCACGGGCGTGGCCGAGAAGAAGTACGCGGCCATCGCCGCGCACGCCTCGCAGGTCGCCCTGAAGGACTACGTCGCCTACACCAGGGGCCTGAACGCCTACCGGGCCATGACCTTGCCGGCGGAGACGAAAGCGGCCGAGGCGTACCGGGTGACGTCCCTCCCCACGCTGCGGACCACGCCGTTCACCGAGCTGCGGCGAGACGCGGGTCAGACCGCCTCGGCCGAGGTCGTGCGGACCGAGATTCCCATCAGCGTGATCATCCGGACGAAGGACCGCCCGGCGCTGCTCGGGGAAGCGGTGGCGTCAGTCCGCGCCAGCGGCTATCCGGCCGAGGTCGTGGTGGTGAACGACGGCGGCGCGCACCAGGTCGTCCCCGACGCCACGGTCGTGGAGCATGACCGCCCTCAGGGCCGCTCGGAGGCGATGAACAGCGGCGTGCGCGCGGCGACGGGTACGTACCTCGCGTTCCTCGACGACGACGACCTGTTCTACGCCGAGCACCTTCCCACGCTCGCCGCGGCGGCGGCCGCCGCGACCAATAAGGTCGCCTGGTATACCGACGCCGTCTCGGCATTCCTCAGGCTCTCGGCGTCGGGAACCTACGAGACGCACGCGCGCCAGCGTCTCTTCGCGCAGGACTTCGATCGCCAGATGCTGCTGGCCGACAACTACATCCCCCTGACCACGCTTCTGGTCCGGCGTGATCTGTTCCTCGATCTCGGCGGCTTCGACCCATCCTTCGACCTGTTCGAGGACTGGGACTTCCTGATCCGGCTCTCCGAGCGCGGCGACTTCGTTCGCGTCCCGCGGATCACCTGCGAGATCCGCCATTTCGAGTCGGGCAACTCCATCACCATCGCCGCTCCGGAAGGCTCGGAGCGTTTCCGCCGGGCTAAGCTGCAGATCTGGGAAAAGCACGCCTCGCGCGTCACCAGCGAGATGCTGGCCGGCGTCCTCGAGAAACAGAAGCGCCGCCTCCTCGCCCTGGAGAGCTCGCTCTTCGAGGAGAAGGGGCGCCGCGCTCACGGCGAGGTGGACATCGCGCGGCTGGAGCGCGAGAAGAACGAGCTGATCCGGCAGCTCGGGACGCTGCACGAGTCGCGGAACGAGAAGCTGATGTACATCCAGCAGCTCGAAGGCTCGATGAGCGCATACAAGGCGGCCGCCGAAACGGCCGCGCAGGAGAGCGCCCGGACCCGGACGGCGCTCGAGGCCACGCGGGCGGCCCTCGAGGCAACCCAGACCGAGGTCCGCGCGACGCAGGCCGAGGTCGAGCGCCTCCAGGGGCTCCTGGAGATGATCTTCCGCTCGCGCACCTGGAAGCTCCACACGCTGCTCGAGCGGCTCCGAGGGCGGGGATGACGCCTGTCCTTCTGGTCTGCCCGGAGCCTCTCGGCCACCGGCAGCCCGCCGGGGTCGGGGTCCGGTTCCTGGAGATGGCTCGCACGCTTCGCGGCGACGGGCACGAGGTCACGGTGCTCACGCCCGACGGCGGGGAGGTCGCGGGGTGTCGCGCCGAGCCGCTGGCGTCGGGGACCATCCAGCGGGAGACGGCGCGGGCCGGCGTGGCCATCGTGCAGGGCCACGCGGCGAACGATCTCTTCGCGCATGGCGCGGCGATCCCCACGGTGGTCGACCTCTACGACCCGTTCATCATCGAGAACCTCCACTACTACGGCGAACGCGGCGGGGAGGTCTTCACGCACGACCACGCCACGCTCATCAACTCGCTCGTACACGGCGATTTCTTTCTCTGCGCGTCGGAGGCGCAGCGCCTCTTCTATCTCGGACTGATGCTGGCCACCGGACGCGTCAACCCTGCCGCGTTCGACGCCGATCCGGGCCTGGCCTCGCTTCTCGCCGTCGCGCCGTTCGGCGTGCAGCCGCCGATCGAGGACGGCGCGCAGGACCGCCCTCCAGCCATTCTGTTCGGAGGGGTCTACGACTGGTACGACCCCATCCTGGCCATCGAAGCGGTGGCGATCGCGCGGCGATCGATTCCCGCCCTCACCCTCACGTTCACCAGCCACCCCAACCCTTCCACCACGCCGCAGGGCAAGGCGGCTGAGGCGGCCGCGCACGCGCGCCGGAACGGCTACGACGACTTCGTCCGCTTCGAGCCGTGGGTGGCCTACGACGACCGCGCCCGCTTCTTCAGGCGTTACAGCCTGGCGCTGCTGACCTTCCCGCAGTCGATCGAGACCGACCTCTCGATGCGGACCCGCGTCTACGACTACCTCTGGGGCGGGCTGCCGGTGATCACCAGTCCCGCACCGGGGACGGACGAGATCCTGCAGCGCTACGATGCGGGGTCGATCATCCGCGCCGGGCAGCCGGAGGCGTTCGCGACCGAGATCGTGACGGTGTTGCGCGACCAGCCTCGCTACGAGCGGCTCGTCAGCGGAGCGAGCCGGTTCGTCCGCGATCACCAGTGGCCGAACGTCCTGGGACCGCTCCGGGAGTTCTGCCTCGAGCCCCGCATCGATTCCACCAGGGACGCCTTCGCGGTGCGCTTGCAGGTGCCGGAGCAGGCGCCGTCAATTCTCGACCGCCTGAAGCGCCGGATCGGAGGCGCCTTCTGAGCGGCGGCAGCGTCGAGATCGTCCTCGTCAACTGGAACGGCCGGCAGCAGACGCTGGAGTGCCTGGATGCGGTCCAGCCCCAGCTCGGCGAGGTCGAGGGGGCGTCGGTGACGGTGGTCGACAACGGCTCCACGGACGGGAGCGCATCGGCGATCGCCAGCCGGCACCCGGAGGCCAAGCTCTTCGCGCTCACGGAGAACCGTGGGTTCACGGGGGGGCTGGCCACGGCGCTGCGGGCGTCCGCGGCGCGCAACGTCGTCTTCCTGAACAACGACGCGGTCCCCGAGCCGGGCTGGCTGGAGGAGCTGGTGCGGGCCATCGACTCGGCGCCGGACGACGTGGTGTCGGTGGGCGGCAGGATCGTGGACATGAGCAGGAAGCTGATCGACTTCATCGGCGGCGTGGTCACCTTCGACGGCCACGCCTTCCAGGAGGGATTCCGCAAGCCGCTCGGCTCGCACGCGGAGCCGGAGAGGGGGGCGGAGATCCTCTTCGCCTGCGGCGGAAACATGATCTCCAGGCGCGTGCCCCTGCTCGCCCTCGGCGGATTCGACGAAGACTATTTCGCCTATCTGGAGGACGTCGATTTCGGCTGGCGTTCGTGGCTGTCGGGCTATCGGCACCTCTACGAGCCACGCTCGCTCGTCCGGCACGCCTCCAGCGCCACGAGCGACCGGCTCGGGAACATCGAGCGCGGAGTGCTCTTCGAGCGCAACGCGCTGCAGACCGCAATCAAGAACTACGCGACGGAGACCCTGCAGCAGACCGCCGGCGCCGTCTTCTTCGCCTACCTCCACCGCCTCCATCACTACACCACACGGCGCAACGCAGCGACCGAGGAGCTGAGACGTCCTCCCTTCAGCGGCTCGGCGTGGAGCCCCCCTCGCAGGTCGCTGCTGAGCAGGATCAGGAGCAGGCTCTTCGGACCGCGCCCCCTGGCGCGGCTCGACGATCCGCTGACGGCCATGCAGTTCCGGGCCTTCGAGTGGATCGTGGCCAACCAGGCGCACCTGGCCGGAAAGCGCGAGGCGGTGCAGTCGCGCCGGCGGCGCAGCGATGAGGAGATCTTCCGAAGGTTCCCACTCCACTTCGTCCCCACCTATCCGGGCGACGAGGAGATGATGCGCGGCCCGCTCTTCCGTCTCCTCCGTCCCGGCGTTCCGTCGGCCGACCGGAAGCTGGGCGATATCATCCGCACGTGACGAGCTGGGCGAAGCGGTTCCTCGTGCATGGAGTCTTCTGGCGCCAGTTCCTGCGATGGGGCGTCGTGAACTGCCCGTCCTACGTCGAGCCGGTGGCGATCGCCGCCTGGGCACTCCTCTTCATGCTGTGGAGGTCCGGACGCCGCGGGGTCATGGCCAATCTCACGGCCATCAAGCCCGGATCATGGAAAGTGACGAACTTCTTCCGCGCTTATCGCGTGTTCTTCAACTTCGCCTGGACCATCGCGGACAACGGCAGGTGCAAGGAGTTCCGCACTACGCCTGACTGGGAGTTCGCCGGCCTCGAGCATCTGGAGGAACTCCAGAGCCGGCCCGGCGGCGCCATCATCCTCACCGCGCACATGGGCAGCTACGACCTCGGAGCGCAGGTGTTCTCCAGGGTCTCCGACCGGCGGCTGGTGATGGTGCGCGCGCCGGAGACGGATCCCGAGACCCAGGACTTCGAGTCGCGGCAACACGATCTCATGACGGGCGACGCGTTGCGGATCGACTTCAACGTCCGCTCCACGGACCTGGCCATCGAGCTCCTACACGCCATCGAGGCGGGGGAGCTCGTGGCCATCCAGGGGGACCGCGTCACGCCCGGCGTGGGAGCGACGACCGTGAAGCTCTTCGGCAAGGCCACGCGGATCCCCACCGGCCCCTTCGCCCTGGCCATGGCGTCGCGGGCACCGATCTACCCGCTGTTCATCATCCGGAGGGGCCGGCGGCGATACGTCCTGCAGACGTGCCAGCCGATCTACGTGCAGAGGGGCAGCCGCAACCGGGAGGAAGACCTCCGGCCGGCGGTTGAGGCGTGGGCGCGGCAGCTCGAGACGATTATCGGGGAGCGATGGCACCAGTGGTTCACGTTCGAGCCGTTTTCCGAGGAGCTGGCGGCGTGAGAGTGGCGCGCGGACGTGCCGATGCCCGCTGGCTGCCGTCGCGGCACCGCTTCGCCGCGTCGCGTCTGATCGCCTACCTCGTCTTTCGATCCATCGGTCCGAAGGAGCGGCCCGGGATCGTCCTGGCCGTCCATCGCGACCAGAGCGCCCTCGAGAACCACGCGGTCGGCGCCTGGCTGATGGGCAGCCTGACGTGCTTCTCGTTCGGGATCCTGGAGAGATTCATGACCTGGCCCGCGGCGGCCATCCTTTCGCCATTCGCCGCCCTCGTCTTCGTGCAGGTGTTTCCCGTGCTCCCCGTCGTGGGACCGCCGCGCGTCCGGCAGCGCAGCAATGCCGATCTCGTCTCGTTCCTGACGATGTTCGCCACGACCATGCTGGCGATCTATTTCGCCGGGACGGGTGGGTGGGTGCGTTACCCGGCCTGGGTTTTTCTCGCCGTTCTCGGCGTCAATGGCGCGGCGTGGGTGGTGGCGCGCCTGATGCGCGGGCGTTTCGAGGCCGCCGAGCGGGAGGCGGGTGTGGCGTGAGGAAGCTGATCCTGGTCACGCTCTTCGCCGCCCCGCCGGCGGCACTTCTCCTCTGGTGGTGGTCGCCGTACGCCGCGATCGGAATCGTGATGCTGTCGCACGCGCTGGTCCTCTACCCGACGCTCCGGCCGAATGCGCAGTGGCTCGGCCCCGTGGCCACCCGGTTCGAGACCGGCTGCAACGAGGTCTGGCTGACGATCGACGACGGTCCGACGGACGACACGGCCGCCATCCTCGAGGCGCTGGACCAGCATGGCGCGCGGGCGACGTTCTTCGTCAAGGGAGTCCTGGCGGCGAAGCGACCGGAGTTGATCCGGGAGATCGCCGGCCGCGGACACTCCATCGGCAATCACTCCTACTCGCATCCGAGCGGATCGTTCTGGTGCCTTCCGGCGGGACGCGTCCGGCGGGAGATCGGCGAATGCAATCGCGTTCTGCGGGAGATCACCGGGAGCGACCCGCCGTGGTTCCGCGCTCCGGTGGGGATGAAGAACCCCTTCGTCCACCCGGCCCTCGGCGGGATGACGCTGGTGGGCTGGAGCGCCAGGGGCTTCGACACGACCACGGCCGACCCCGGCGCGGTGTTGCGCCGCCTCCTGGCGGACGTGCGGCCGGGGGCCATCCTGCTCCTGCATCAGGGCCGCCCGGCCTCGGTGACGATCATCAGCCGGCTGCTCGACGAGCTGCAGGGGCGCGGCTACGCCTGCGTCGTGCCGGAGACGGCGCGCCTGAAGACGAACAGGTAGTTGTTGAAGGGCGTCCGTCCCCAGAGCGGGAACACTTCCTCGGAAAAACCGCGGTCTCGAAAAGGAGTGACGATGCGCTCGCGCGTCGGGAAGTTGAGCCGCTCGGCCTTCAGCCAGCGGATCGCGCGCGAGAACGTCTCCTGCGCCGCGGTCAGCCGGTAGCGCAGCGAGCCGTCGCGCACGGCGTCGCGGATGAGGGCGATGCCTCCGGCGGGGACCGCGGCGGCGATCGATTCCACGATCGCGGCCTGCTCCGAGTCGGTGAAGTAGTGCAGGATGTCGAGCGCCACGACGTTCATCCCGTGTGGGAGAGGGTGGCGGGCATCGGCGGTCCGGAACTCCAGCGCCTCGTAGGGCGCGGCGATCTCCGCGGCGACCTTGATCTTGGCCGCGTCGTGATCGACGGCGAGAATGGGCATCACCAGGCCGAGCTCGCGCAGGTAGAGCTCGAGGAGCCCGATGCCGCAGCCCAGGTCGAAGAGCGGCTGGGCGTATCCGTGAAGGCGCTGGGCGACGGCGCGGTAGACGGGGTCGGAGCGCAGCTTCCCCGCCGCGTATCCGCGCAGGAAGCGCGTCGGAAGCCGGCCGGCAACCCGTCGCGCCGCGTCGTCGCCCCTCACGGACAGAGATGCTCGATCAGGTCGATCAGCTCGGTCAAGTTGAAGGGTTTCGGAAGGATCGCCGAGACTCCCATCTGCAGGATGGCCTGCGGCTCCACCCGCAGGTGCGCGGAGAGGACGATGATCGGGACCTTCCCGAGCTGTCCCGTCTCCTTCAGGCGTTGCAGGAAGTCCCATCCGTTGACCTCGGGCATGGCCAGGTCCAAAAGGACCACGTTCGGATGGTGGATCTTCAGCGCCCGCTGCCCCTCGCCGCCGTCGCCGGCCAGCAGCACCTTGAAACCGTGCTTGCGCAGAGCCGCGGCGAGCATGCCCCGGAGCGGCAGGTCGTCATCAATCACCAGGACGCATTTCCGCTCCACATCCGCCACGCGCATGCTGCGTCCGCTCTTTCGAGGCTGTGCTTCCGTCATGAGCCAACTGAGAGCGTCTCCATGCAGAAGACGAACCATCCTCTCAATGTGTCATCCGCAGAGCCTTCTCCCCCGCCTCCGGCGGGGGAGAAGGTGGCCCTGAGCGCAGCGAAGGGCCAGATGAGGGGGCGTGTCGCGCGAACAAGGGCCCTCACCCGGCGCTTCGCGCCACCCTCTCCCGCAAGCGGGAGAGGGCCACATTTCATTTGGCGTCAGAATAGATCACTGTCTCCCATCGTGTAATAAAGGCGCGAGCGCATCTCCGCTACGGTCTCCCCCCTCCCGAACGGGACGCACATCAGCGACAGGTCCTGCGGCTCGGGGCGGCGCTCCAGACCGAGGCCGGTGAGCAAACGATCGAGCCAGGGAGGGCGCGGCGGGCACCAGGTCTCCACCGCCGCCAGGGGGAAGAGATGCGTCAGGTGGCGGAGCGCCAGCTCCAGAACGCCGGCGTGGCGGGGATCGAGGAGCAGGTCACCGAGCAGAAAACGGTCCTCGCGGATCCGGAAGACGAGCCACCCCGCCAGCGCCGACCATTTGCGAATCGCAATCACGCTGTAGGCCGGATCCGGCGACTGCAGGTAGCGCCAGGAGACGTAGCGGGCGTCGCGCCGCACCAGGAAGCCGTGGTGCGGCGCGAGGCGCTCGAAGAGCGCGTCCCACTCGGCGGTGGTCTCACGCACGAGCTCGAACCGGACGCC
>DATLEX010000324.1:0-17129 GCA_035525045.1 Thermoanaerobaculia bacterium
GATGCTGGTCAGCTCCCAGAAGATGAAGAGCGCCATCAGGTTCTCGGCGGTCGTGATGCCGAGCATGGCGATCATGAAGAGCGTCAGGTACGACCAGAACCGGCCCATGTCGCGCCGCCCGGCCAGGTAGTGGCCGGCGTACCCGTAGATCAGCGTCCCGATCCCGGTGATGAGGAGGCCGAAGAGGATGGAGAGGCCGTCCAGGCGGAAGGAGAGGCGCGTCCCGAGCTCTTCCGAGACCCCGAAGGGAAGCTCGAAGACCCGCACCTCCGCCGCCCCCGGAATGGTGAGGAGGAAGAGGGTGAAGAGGGCGAGCGGAAGGGCGGCGAAGAGCCAGCCGGTGAGCTGGCCGCCGCTTCGGGCCGGCCCGGTGTAATGTCCCATCATCAGAGCGTCATCCCGTGTGGATCAGCGGCGTCGCGCTGGTGGCGCAACCATAGGGAGGCGGGCCGCTGATTGCAAGCAACATCCGGCCGCAGTCGGGAGCGCATAGACTTCCCCCATGAACTGGCTGGTGAAGAACCTCCTGCGTGGCCTGGTGATCGTGGTGCCGATCGCGCTCACGATCTACATCCTCTATCAGACGTTCATCACGCTCGACCGCCTGCTGGCACTGGAGACCCCGGGAGTGGGTCTGGGGCTGATCGTGCTGGCGGTGATCGTGATCGGGGCGCTGGCCTCGAACTTCGTCATCCGGCGCTTCCTGCAGGTGACGGAGGCGGTGTTCACCCGCGCGCCGCTGGTCCGGATCATCTACGCGGCCATCAAGGACCTCTTGGAGGCGTTCGTCGGCCACAAGCGGCGGTTCGACCGGCCCGTCTCTATATCGCTGCTGGAGGGGAGCGACGTGCGGCTGTTCGGGTTCCTCACGCGCGACGACCTGACCGACGTGGCCATGCCCGACCACGTCGCCGTCTACCTGCCGTTTTCCTACACCTGGGACGGCTGTCTGATCATCGTTCCCCGCTCGCGCGTGAAGCCGCTCGAGGCCGACAGCGCGAGCATCATGTCCCTGGTGGTGTCGGGCGGCGTGTCGAAGATGTGAGCCGATTCGTCACATGCAACGGCGTGCATCGTCACTGAATCACCGCCCTTGCGCCGCGGACTTTTTTGGATATCATCGCGCAGCCATGGCGTGCGGTCCGCGCCGCGGCAGCTCGCTCTGCCCCTCGCGTTGACATCTCTCGCTGGACGGTAGCAAGCCGGAATGGCGCAAATCTTTCACCGCAGTGCCAATACTCTCGCGCGTGTCACCATTTTCGGCGCAGTCTTCATCGCCGGCTTCGTTCTCTGGGTCATCGGAGGCATCGTCCGCTCCCCCTATTTCACCAACCAGAATGTCCATCGTGAGCAGCCTGTGCAGTTCAGCCACCGGCACCACGTGGGCGGGCTCGGGATCGACTGCCGCTACTGTCACACCTCGGTCGAGGAGTCGAGCTTCGCGGGGATCCCGCCGACTTCGACGTGCATGAACTGTCACGCCCAGATCTGGACCAACGCGGAGATCCTCGAGCCGGTGCGCGCCAGCTTCGCCACCGGCCGGCCCATCGTCTGGAACCGCGTGCACCGTCTTCCCGACTTCGTCCACTTCAACCACAGCATTCACGTGGCCAAGGGGATCGGCTGCGCCTCCTGCCACGGGCGGGTGGACAGGATGAACCTGATGTATCAGGCCGAGCCCCTGACCATGGAGTGGTGCCTGCGCTGCCACCGCGAGCCGGAGAAGTACATCCGGCCGCGCGAAGAGGTCTTCAACATGGAGTACGTCCCGGTGAACCAGAAGGAGGTCGGACCGAAGCTGGTCCAGCAGTACGCCGTGCGCAAGCTGACGAGCTGTTCGACGTGTCATTACTAGGGCTCGGGGCTCAGGGCTCGGAGGAAGTCTGCACCCGCACCGCGAACCGGGCGGGCGGGTCTGAGTCCCGAGCCCCGAGCCCCGAGCCCGGGATCAAGATGAGCGAAAGCAAACCACTCGACTTCACCGCCTTCCGCGAGCGCATCGGCGATCTCCGCGGGAAGGAGTACTGGCGCAGCCTCGAGGAGCTGTCGCGGAGCGAGGCCTTCGACGAGTTCTTCCAAAGCGAGTTTCCGCAGCAGGCCCTGGCCCTCTCGCGGGGGGTCGACCGCCGGAGCTTCATGAAGCTGATGGGGGCCTCGGTGGCCCTGGCCGGCCTGACCGGCTGCCGCCCGCCCCAGGAGACCATCGTCCCGTACGTCAACCAGCCCGAGAACCTCATCCCCGGCAGGCCGGTCTATTTCGCCACGGCCATGCCGCTCTCCGGCTATGCGCGGGGCGTGCTGGTGGAGAGCCACATGTACCGGCCGACCAAGATCGAGGGCAACCCCGAGCACCCGGCCTCGCTCGGCGCGACCGACGCGTTCACGCAGGCCTCGATTCTCGGCCTCTACGATCCCGACCGCTCCCAGGTCGTGCGGAAGATGGGGGAGATCTCGACCTGGAGCGAGTTCGTCGCCGCGCTGCAGCCGGTGCTCGCCGAGGCCCGGAGCAACCCCGCCGGCGTCCGGCTCCTGACTCAGACCATCACCTCGCCGAGCCTCGGCGCCCAGATCCAGCAGCTCCTGGCCCAATACCCGGGGATCCGGTGGCACCAGTGGGAACCCGTCGGCGGGCACGCACTGCGCGAAGGCAACCGCCTCGCTTTCGGGAGCTACCTCAACACGATCTACGACTTCACGCGCGCCAGCGTCGTGGTGTCGCTGGGGTCCGACTTCCTCGACGAGGGTCCGGGGCACCTCCGCTACGCGCGCGACTTCTCCTCGCGCCGGCGTGTGCGCCAAGGCATGGACGGCGGGATGAACCGCCTCTACGTGATCGAGTCGACGGTATCGAGCACCGGCTCGGTGGCCGACAATCGCCTCCCGGTCCGCCCGTCGGAGATCGAGGCCGTGGGACGCGCCATCCTCGCCGCCCTCGATGGGACGGCGGCGCCCGCGGCGGCGCACGGCGAGTTCATCGCCTCCCTCGCCCGCGACCTCCAGGCCAACCGCGGCGCGAGCATCGTCGTCCCTGGCGAGGAGCAGCCTCCCGTCGTGCACCTGATCGCCCACGCCATCAACCAGGCTCTCGGCAACATCGGCACGACGGTGCAGGTGATCGACTCGCCGGAGGTGGCGCCGGTGAACCAGCTCCAGTCGCTCCGTGAGCTGGTCACGGACATGAATGCCGGGGTGGTGAGCTCGCTGATCATCCTCGGCGGAAACCCCGTCTACGACGCGCCGGCCGACTTCGACTTCAGAGGAGCGCTGGGAAAGGTCGCCTTCCGGGCTCATCTCGGCCTCTACAACGACGAGACGTCGCTGCTGTGCCACTGGCACATTCCGGAGACGCATTATCTGGAGGCGTGGGGCGACGCGCGCGCGTACGACGGGACGGCGACGATCATGCAGCCGCTCATCGCGCCGCTCTACAACGGCCGTTCCGCGCACGAGATCCTCGGCGCACTGCTGGGGGGGCTCGACACCTCATCGCACGGCGCGGTCCGCGGCTACTGGTTCGGACGCGGGGCGACGGAGGCGAGCTGGCGGCGGTGGCTGCACGACGGCGTCGTCTCCGGGTCGGCGCCCGCTCCGCGCGCCGCCGCGGTCTCCACGGCCGTTCCGGCGCCGGTCGAGGGGAACGGGGTCGGGATCGAGATCGAGATCAGGCCCGACCCGACGCTCTACGACGGCCGCTTCGCCAACAACGCCTGGCTGCAGGAGCTGCCGAAGCCTCAGACGAAGATCACCTGGGACAACGTGCTGCTCATGGGGCCGCGTACGGCCGAGCAGATCGGCTTCGGGGCGGAGGAGCGTTCGAAGCTCTTCAACGAGCTGAAGACCCGCGTAGCCGAGGTGGAGTACCAGGGGGTGAGAGTGCAGTTGCCGGTGTGGGTGGTCCCCGGCCACGCCGAGGGAGCGGTCACGGTGTACCTCGGCTCGGGGCGGGCCTTCGGCGGGAAGGTGGCCAGCGGCGCGGGCACCAACATCTATCCGCTCCGGCGGTCGAGCGCGATGCAGGGCGGCGGGGGGGCGCGGATCACGCTCACGTCGCGGTCGCCGTATCCGATCGGATGCACGCAGGAGCACCAGTCGATCGATCCGAAGGTCGTGGGGGAGCGGGGAATCGTCCGGGAGGCCTCTTACGAGACCTACCTGAGGGACCCCGCCTTTGCGCAGACGCCGCCTCACGGCGAGGTCGTGGCGGGGCTCGAGCACAGGAACGAGTCGCTCTACCCCCCGTTCGTCTACGAGGGGCACGCCTGGGCCATGGTCATCGACACGACGGTCTGCACGGGGTGCAACGGCTGCGTGGTGGCCTGCCAGTCGGAGAACAACATCGCCGTGGTGGGGAAGGACGAGGTGGTGCGCGAGCGCGAAATGCACTGGCTGCGCATCGACCGCTATTACAAGGGCGACCCGGAGAACCCGCAGGTCTTCCACCAGCCGGTCCCCTGCATGCAGTGCGAGCTCGCGCCGTGCGAGCCGGTCTGCCCGGTGGAGGCGACCTCGCACAACGAGGAAGGCCTCAACGACATGACCTACAACCGCTGCGTGGGGACGCGGTACTGCTCGAACAACTGCCCGTACAAGGTGCGGCGGTTCAACTTCTTCGGCTATTCCGACTACGAGACGCCGGCGCTGAAGGCCATGCGCAACCCGGACGTCACGGTCCGCACGCGAGGGGTGATGGAAAAGTGCACCTACTGCGTGCAGCGGATCAATCACGCCCGGATCGAGGCGGAGAAGGAGGGGCGCCGCGTCCGGGACGGCGAGGTGGTGACGGCATGCCAGCAGGCCTGCCCGACGCAGGCGATCGTCTTCGGGGACATGAACGACCCGCAGTCGGCCGTGGCGCAGCTCAAGAAGGAGCCGGTGAATTACGCGCTGCTGGGCGAGCTGAACACCCGGCCGCGCACGACCTACCTGGCGACGATCAGGAATCCGAATCCGGAGCTGGTGAAGGCCGCCACGGCGGACGCGGAGCACCACTAGAGCGATGGCCGAGAACGACGACAAGCCCGTCCACGAGGTCCGGCCGACGACGCAGGAGATGCCCGTCCCGGCGCGGTACATCCCCTCGCCGACCATCGAGCCGGGGCATTCCTTCGCCACGATCACCGATCACATCAGCACGATCGTCCTGCGCAGGAAGACCCCTCTCGGCTGGCTGATCGGGTTCACCATCGCCCTCTTCGGCGTGGGGATCCTGACCATGTCGCTGACGGTCGTGGTGGCGAAGGGCGTCGGGGTCTGGGGCATCAACCATCCGGTGGGGTGGGGCTTCGACATCATCAACTTCGTCTGGTGGATCGGCATCGGGCACGCCGGCACGCTGATCTCGGCCATTCTCCTGCTGCTGCGCCAGGAGTGGCGGACCTCGATCAACCGCTTCGCCGAGGCCATGACCTTGTTCGCCGTGGCCTCGGCGGGAATCTATCCCGCACTGCACACGGGGCGTCCCTGGTACGACTACTGGCTGTTCCCCTACCCGAACACAATGGGACTGTGGCCGCAGTTCAGAAGTCCGCTGATGTGGGATGTCTTCGCCGTGTCGACGTACGCGACCGTGTCGCTCTTCTTCTGGTACGTCGGACTGATCCCCGACCTGGCCACGCTGCGCGACCGGGCCACGAACATCTGGGTCAGGCGCACCTACGGGATCTTCGCGCTGGGATGGCGCGGGTCGGCCAAGCACTGGTACCGCTACGAGCACGCCTACCTGCTGCTGGCGGGGCTCTCCACGCCGCTGGTGCTGTCGGTGCACACGATCGTCAGCTTCGACTTCGCCGTGGCGCAGTTGCCGGGGTGGCACGCGACGTTCTTCCCGCCGTACTTCGTCGCCGGTGCGGTCTTCGCCGGCTTCGCCATGGTCCTGACCCTGGCCATCCCGGCCAGGAAGTTCTTCCGCCTCGAGGACTTCATCACCATGAAACACCTCGAGAACATGGGGAAGGTGCTTCTGGCCACGGGGATGATCGTCGTCTACGCCTACGGGATGGAGTGGTTCTACGGTCTTTACAGCGGCAACATGTTCGAGGTCTTCATGCTGAAGAACCGCGCCACCGGGCCGTATGCGTCGATGTACGTCGCGCTCTGGGTCTGCAACGCCCTGGCCCCGCAGCTCATGTGGTTCAAGCGCTTCCGGACGAGCACGTTCTGGCTCTTCGTGGTGGCGATGTTCGTCAACGTCGGAATGTGGCTGGAGCGGTTCGTGATCATCCCGGTGTCGCTGCACCGCGACTTCCTCCCCTCCTCCTGGGGGATGTACCACGGGACGATCTGGGACTGGGGCGTCTTCGTGGGGTCGATCGGACTCTTCTTCGCCCTCCTGTTCCTCTTCATGCGCTTCCTGCCGATGATCTCGATCTTCGAGATGCGCACGCTGCTCCCGGAGTCGCAGGCGCACGCGAAGGAAGGGGAGGCGCACTGATGAGTGCCGGCCGGAGGCGGGCCTCGGAGCCCCTCATCCGCCGCTTCGCGGCACCTTCTCCCCGCAAGGGGGGAGAAGGCACTGGCGGTGGAGGTCTTCTCTGATGGCCGGCATCAGGAAGCCCCTCAGCGGGATCTACGGCGTGATCGCCGAGTTCGGCGACGCGCAGTCGCTGCTCGATGCGGCGAACAAGGCCCGAGACCAGGGGTTCACGGAGATGGACGCCTTCTCGCCCTTCCCGATCCACGGGATGGCGGAGGCGGTGGGCTTCCACAAGACGCGCCTCTCGGCGATCGTCCTGATCATGGGCCTGCTGGGAGGAGTGGGCGGCTTCTTCATGTGCTGGTACGCGAGCGTGATCGCCTATCCGCTGAACATCGGAGGGAAGCCGCTCAACTCCTGGCCGGCGTGGATCCCCATCGCCTTCGAATGCGCGATCCTCCTGGCCGCGTTCGGGGCCGTGTTCGGGATGCTGGCCCTGAACGGCCTGCCCATGCCGTATCACCCGGTCTTCAACGTGCGGAGTTTCGACCAGGCCTCGCGCGACAAATTCTTCCTGATCATCCAGGCCAGGGACCCGAAGTTCAAGCTGGACGAGGTCCGTGATTTTCTCGACAGGCTCAACCCGCGGGAGGTCGTCGATGTCCCGTGGTAGCGCGCTCATCGCGCTGCTGGCGGTGCTGGTCTCGGCCGGCTGCTACCAGAAGATGGGGCAGCAGCCGCGATACGACCCGCTCGAGCCGAGCGACTTCTTCGCCGACGGGATGTCCGCCCGCCCGCGCCTGCAGGGGACGGTGGCGCGCGGCGAGCTCGCCGCCGACCCGTACTTCGAGAGCGGAAAAATCGGCGATCAGTTCGGCGACGGATTCCCCTTCCCGGTCACGCCGGCGGTCATGGACCGCGGCCAGGATCGCTACGACATCTATTGCGCGCAGTGCCACGGCCGCCTCGGCGACGGAAACGGCATGATCGCCACCCGCGGATTCAGCCGCCCTCGCTCCTTTCACACCGAGACCCTCCTCACCGCCAGGACCGGTCACCTCTTCGACGTCATGAGCAACGGATTCGGCGCCATGCCGCCGTATCGCACCATGATCCCGGCCCGCGACCGCTGGGCCATCGCCGCCTACGTCCGCGCCCTGCAGCTCAGTCAGAACGCCACCATCGCCGACGTGCCGCCGGAGGCACGAGGGCAGCTCGACGGGGCGCCCGCGCCCGCGACCCCCCCGGCCGGAGGTGGCCATTGACCGCCGGCACCCCGCTGCCGGGCCAGGGGGAGGCCACCGGCATCGCCCGGGCGGAGTTCCCCTCGCTGGTGGTTGGGATCATCGGCCTTCTGGCCTGCGCGGTGGGGTGGATCATCAGGCCGGAGGAGTTCTATCGCGCCTACCTCCCGAGCTACATCTTCTGGTTCCAGATCGGCGCCGGCTCGCTGGCCATCCTGATGCTGCAGTACGTCACCGGCGGCGAGTGGGGTCTGCTCATCCGGCGTCCCCTCGGCGCGGCGGCGCGGACGATGCCGCTGCTGGCGGTGTTCTTCGTGCCGCTGATCATCGGGCTGCCGTACATCTACATCTGGGCCAACCGGGAGATCGTCGAGCACGACCATCTCCTGCACATGAAGGCACCCTGGCTCAACCCGACCGGCTGGACCATCCGGGCGGCCATCTACTTCGCGCTGTGGATTCTCTGGGCCTGGCGCCTGCGCATGCTCTCGCTCAAGTTCTACGAGGACCGCTCGCCGGAGACGGAGCTGCAGCGCCGCAAGTGGTCCGCGGCCGGCCTGGTGATGATCGTCCTGACCCTGACCCTGGCTTCGGTGGACTGGGTGATGTCGCTCGAGCCGAAGTGGTACTCGAGCATGTTCGGGATCAGCTTCACCATCGGCTGCGGCCTCTCCGCGTTCGTCTACGTGATCTTCCTGCTGACGCAGCTCGTCCGCACGAAGGCCATGGCCGAGATCCTCAGGCCGTCGCACCTCCGCGACCTGGGGAACCTCATGCTGGCCTTCGTCATGCTCTGGGCGTACACCGCCTTCTCGCAGTTCCTCCTGATCTGGTACGCCAACATCAAGGAGGAGACGCCCTACTACCTGAAACGACAGCAGGGGATGTGGGGATGGATGGCGGCCGCGCTAATGATCTTCCATTTCTTCCTGCCGTTCTTCATGCTCCTGATCCGGGAGATCAAGGACCACCCCCGGACGATCGCCATCGTCACGGTGGTCCTGGTGGCGATGCGCTACGTGGAGATCTACTGGCTGATCGGGCCGGCGCACCACGGGATCCACTTCTACTTCTCCTGGATGAGCGTGGCCGCGCTGGTTGGGATCGGCGGAATCTGGTTCTGGTTCCTCGTCCAGCAGCTCAAGGGGCAGACCATCATTCCCATTCACGAGACGTGGGTCGAGGAAGCGATCCGGGAGGGGAGGCTGAAGGTCAATGCCTGACGATCCGAAGCACATCCACTACTCGGATGACGACCTGGTCAATCCGGAGACGCACCACGAGCACTCGGATGTCAACATCCGGGCGCTGGCGTGGTTCGCGATCATCTTCGTGATCCTGGCGGTCGTCACTCACTTCGCCATCCACGGTTTCTACAAGGGTCTGACCGGCGTCGAGGACAGAAGGCCGGTCCTTCCGCTCACGCAATTGCCGCGCGGCGAGGACGCCAGCGTTCCTCGTGGTCAGCCCCTCCTGCAGCCGTTCCCGCGCAGGGCCGCCGAAGGGGAGGAGGTCATCCACCCGTACCGGAACACGCCGGTCACGGACCTCCACGAGATGCGCCGGGCCGAGCGGCAGGCCCTGGAGAGCTACGGCTGGGTCGATCGCGAGAAGGGGATCGTGCGCATTCCCATCGAGGAGGCCAAGCGTCGCGTCGTCGAACGCGGGTTGCCGGTGCAGACGAGCACGGGAGGGGAGCCATGAGGCTGTGGCTGGTGTTCGCGTTGTTGTTCGTTGCGACGACGCTCTCCGCCCAGACCTCCTCCGACCAGCCACGGCTGCCGGGCAAGGTCGCCGTGGCCCAGAAGCTCGGCTCGCAGGTCCCGCTGGATCTGATGTTCCGGAACGAGCGGGGGGAGGTGGTGCGCCTGCACGAGTTCTTCGGAAAGGGGCGCCCCGTCCTGCTGAACTTCGTCTACCTGAGCTGCCCGATGCTCTGTCCCATGACCCTCGAGGGGACGGTGACCTCGCTGACGCAACTGAAGTTCGACATCGGCCGCGACTTCGACGTGCTGACGGTGAGCATCGACCCGCGCGACAAGGCCCGGACGGCGGCGGCGGCGAAGGACAAGTACGTCCGCCGCTACGGGCGCCTGGAGGCGGCGAACGGCTGGCACTTCCTCACCGGCCACGAGACGGCGATCAGAAAGCTCGCCGACAGCGTCGGGTTCGAGTTCGCCTACGACGGAGTGACCGATCAGTTCGCCCACGCCGCCGTCCTGCTGATCCTCACGCCCGACGGCCGGACCTCGCGCTATTTCTACGGGTTCGAGTACAAGCCCCGCGACCTCCGCCTCGGCATCGTCGAGGCCGGCGGCGGCACGATCGGATCGATCACCGATCAGTTCCTCCTCCTCTGTTTTCACTACGATCCGGCCATCGGCAAGTACAGCCGGAACTCCATGGCCTTCGTGCGCGCCGGCGGCGTGACCACCGTCGCGCTGCTGGCCGGCTTCATCATCGTCATGGTGCGGCGGGAGAAAAACCGTGCCCCAGCTTCCGAGCCCCGAGTCCCGAGCCCCGAGCCCCCGACAACAGGCGCGCATCGTCCATGAGATCCGACTTCCCACTCTTCCCCGACCAGGCCTCGACGGTCGCGCCGGCCGTCGACACGCTCTACATCGCCCTGGTGGTGATCACCGGCGGGGTGTCGCTGCTGATCTGGCTGGCGGTCTTCTATTTCGCCATCAAGTACCGGCGCCGCCCGGAGAACGAGCTGGCCGAGGAGATCGAGCCGCCGGCGTTCCTGGAGATGACCTGGATCGTCATCCCCACGATCATCTTCATCGGGATCTTCGTCTGGGGGGCGTGGGTGTTCTTCCACATCCAGCGGCCGCCGGACGATGCGCTCGATGTCTACGCGACCGGGCGGCAGTGGATGTGGAAGTTCCAGCATCCCACCGGCCAGCGTGAGATCAATACGCTCCACGTCCCGGTGAACCGGCCGGTGAAGATCACGATGGCCTCCGAGGACGTCATTCACAGCCTCTGGTTCCCCTCCTTCCGGGTGAAGAGGGACGTGCTGCCGAGCCGCTACGTGACGATGTGGTTCCAGGCCACCAGGACGGGGCGCTTCCACATCTTCTGCGCCGAGTACTGCGGCACCGAGCATTCCAGGATGGTCGGCTCGGTGATCGTCCTGGAGCCGACGGAGTACCAGCGGTGGCTGGCCGGCGGCTCGGAAGAGTCGCTCGCGGTGCAGGGGGAGCGGGTGTTCCAGCGATTCGCCTGCCACACCTGCCACACGAGTGACGTCACCGCGCGCGGCCCGGTGCTGGCCGGCCTGTACGGGAATCCGGTGAGGCTGGCCGACGGGCAGACGGTGACGGCCGACGACAACTACATCCGGGAGTCGATCCTGAATCCGCAGGCGAAGATCGTGGCCGGCTTCCAGCCGATCATGCCGACGTTCCAGGGGCAGGCCACCGAGGAGGACCTGCTCAAGCTCCTCGCCTACATCAAGTCTCTGGAGCCGCCGCAGCCGCAGACGCGCCCCCTGGCGGTGGAACCGGCGCCGGCGGTGACGCGGGCCGCTCCGGCCAAAGGGAAGCAGCCATGACCAGCCAGACCCTGCACGACGTTCGCTTCATCGAGCCGCCGGCGACGCGGAACTACCTGAACGTCGACTACGGCGTCCTCTCCTGGCTGCTCACCCGCGACCACAAGCGGATCGGGATCCTCTACCTCATTTCCGTGACGCTGCTCTTCTTCGTCGGCGGCTTCTTCGCCTTCATGCTCCGCCTGGAGCTGCTCACGCCGGAAGGCGACCTGCTGACTTCCGATACCTACAACAAGTTCTTCACCCTGCACGGCATCGTGATGATCTTCTTCTTCCTCATCCCGGCCATCCCCGGGGCGCTGGGGAACTTCATCCTGCCGATCATGCTGGGGGCGAAGGACCTCGCCTTCCCGCGGATCAACCTCCTGAGCTGGTACCTCTACATCATCGGCGCGACCTTCGGCGTCTACGTGATCGTCACCGGCGGCGTGGATACCGGCTGGACGTTCTACACGCCGTTCTCGACGCAGTACTCGAACACCAAGGTGTTCGCCACGACGCTGGGGGCGTTCATCACCGGGTTCTCCTCGATCCTCACGGCGCTGAACTTCATCGTCACCACGCACCGCATGCGCGCCCCGGGGCTGACCTGGTTCCGCCTGCCGCTCTTCGTCTGGTCGATCTATGCCACCGCGGTGATCATCATGCTGGCCACGCCGGTCCTGGCCATCACCCTGGTGCTGCTGATGATCGAGCGGGCGCTGGGCGTGGGCATCTTCGATCCCGCCCTCGGCGGCGATCCGCTTCTCTACCAGCACCTCTTCTGGTTCTACTCGCACCCTGCCGTCTACATCATGATCCTCCCGGCCATGGCCGTGATCAGCGAGTGCGTGGCGGCGTTCACCCGGAAGCGGATCTTCGGTTACAAGTTCGTGGCCTTCGCCTCGCTGGCCATCGCCTTCCTCGGCTTCCTGGTGTGGGCGCACCACATGTTCGTGGCCGGGATCTCCGTCTACGCGGCGATGATCTTCTCCTTCATCACCATGCTCGTGGCCGTCCCGTCGGCCATCAAGGTGTTCAACTGGACGGCCACGATGTACCGGGCGTCGGTGTCGTGGCAGACGCCGATGCTCTACGTGATGGGCTTCATCGGGCTCTTCACCATCGGCGGGGTGACCGGCCTCTTCCTCGGCGCGCTCGGCGTCGACGTGCACGTGCACGACAGCTACTTCGTCGTGGCCCACTTTCACTACATCATGGTGGGCGGCACGGTGATGGGCTACCTGGCCGGCGTCCACTACTGGTGGCCGAAGATCACCGGCCGCATGTATCCGGAGTGGTGGGCCCGGCTCAGCGCGCTGCTCGTGTTCATCGGCTTCAACCTCACCTTCTTCCCCCAGTTCATCGTCGGCTACGTCGGGATGCCGCGCCGCTACCACGCCTACGCGCCGGAGTTCCAGGTGCTCAACGTCCTCTCCACGGCGGGAGCGACGGTGCTCGCCGTCGGCTACCTGCTGCCGATGGTCTACCTGCTCTGGTCGCTCTTCTATGGGAAGAAGGCGGGGAGCAACCCCTGGGGCGCCGTCGGTCTGGAATGGGCGACGACCTCGCCTCCGCCGCTCGAGAACTTCCACGAGACGCCGACGGTCACCTGGGACGCCTACGATTACCCGGCCTTCCTGAAGGCGATGAAGGAGACGCAGCAGAATGCCTGAATTCATTTCCAGAGCCTTCTCCCCCGCCGCAGCGGGGGAGAAGGTGGCCGAAGGCCGGATGAGGGGGGCCTCACCCGGCGCTTCGCGGGCACACCCGCGGTGAAACGATGACGACACTCGAAACCGACGCACACGAAGAGCACCACCACCCCTTCCTCCAGCATCACTTCGAGGACCTCCAGCAGCAGCACGAGGCTTCGACGCTGGGCATGTGGGTCTTCGTGGCGCAGGAGATCCTCTTTTTCGGGGGGCTCTTCCTCGCCTATGCCGTCTACCGGGCCATGTTCCCGGAGGCGTGGAGCGCCGGCGCCGAGCACCAGGACTGGATGATCGGCGCGGCGAATACGGCGGTGCTGATCGGCTCGTCGCTGACCATGGCCCTGGCGGTCTGGGCGGCGCAGATGAACCGGCGAATGCTCACCGTCTGGATGCTCGTGGCCACGCTCGTTCTCGGGTCGGTGTTCGTCGGGGTGAAGGGGTTCGAGTACTACGAGCACGTCCACCACGGCCTCTTCCCGGGGACGCACTTCACCTACGTCCACGAGGCCGATCCCGCGCTCACGCCGGGGGTCCAGTTGTTCATGACGTTTTACTTCGCCATGACGGGGCTGCACGCCCTGCACATGGTGGTGGGGGCGGGGCTGCTGATCTGGTTCATCTGGCGGGCCTGGCGCGGGCACTTCGGCCCGGAGTACTACGGGCCGGTGGAGATCATGGGCTTGTACTGGCACTTCGTCGACATCGTCTGGATCTTCCTCTTCCCGCTGCTGTACCTGATTCACTGAGGACGCGATGCAAACTCACCAACACGACGAGCAACAGGCTCACGCTCCGGCGCACCACGTGGCCTCGCTGGCGATGTACTTCGGCGTCTTCATCGCCCTGATGGTCCTGACCATGGCCACGGTGGCCGTGTCGCGGATCGACCTCGGCGCGCTGAACACGCCGCTGGCCCTGGTCATCGCCATCGTGAAGGCGGTGCTGGTGATCCTCTTCTTCATGCACGTCATCCAGTCGTCGCGCCTGACGTGGGTGGTGGTGGTGAGCGCCTTCGCCTGGCTGGCGGTGATGTTCCTGCTCACCTTCGCCGACTACCTGACCCGCGGCTGGCCGGTGTAGGGGCAGCCTGTCATCCCGAGCGTCAGCGCGGTGCCACCACCGCTACCAGATCGCGTTCGCCAGGGGGAGGGAGCGGATGCGGCGGTCCTTCGAGACGATGCGTGCGCGGTACGCCATCGCCGTCGCGACGATCAAACGGTCGGCGGGATCGTCGTTCCGCCAATCGAGCCGTGTGGATGCCACCGCGATCTGAGGGGTGAGGTCGAGCAGGCGGATCTGCGGCACTTCGAGTGCCTGGGTGATCCAGACCATCACGTCGCGATCGAGAGTCAACCGCCCGTGCATGTTCAGGAGTGCCACTTCCCGGCAACTGATGACCGAGACTCCGATCTCGTCGGCCCCGTCGAGCGCGGCCCGGGCTTTCTTCGAGAGCCTGTGCCTCCAGTCGATCCACCACACCCAGGCGTGGGTATCGGCGACGATCATCGCGTCGCCTCCCATTCCACGTCCGGCGGCTCGACGATGTCGTCGGCCTGCAGAACGCTGCCGCGAAGCGGCGCGGCCTTCTCCACCGGCACGACCCGCGCCACCGCCCGGCCGCGCTTGGTGACCACGATTTCCCGCCCCGTCTCGGCGACCTCGTCCAGAAGAGCCAGACACCTGGCCTTGAATTCCCCTGCGGGTACGGTGCTCTGTTTTCCCATGGTCATGAGTCTATGGTCATCACTGGCCGGGGGTCAAGCGCTTCGATCGGGACGATCGGCCGCGCCGCCAGCCGGTGGAAACGGATCAGCAGCAGCGCGGCAACCACCGTCAGCCCCGCCACGAAGCCCCACCACAGCCCCAGAATCCCCATCTTCATGCGGAACCCGAGGAGGAGGGCGATCGGGAAGCCGACCAGCCAGTGCCCGATCACGTTCGCCAGGAAGGCGAACTTCGTGTCCGCCGCGCCGCGGAGCACCCCCGCGCCGACGGCCTGCAGGCCGTCGGAGAGCTGGAAGACCCCGGCCACGAAGAACAGCGGCACCGCCACGGCGATCACGGCCGGATCGCTGGTCAGCAGCCGCGCCAGCGGACGGGGAAACCCGATGAACAGGAACGCGCCGGCCGACATCACCAAGGCCCCTCCGGCGAAGGCCGCGTAACCCGCCAGGCGCGTCGCGGCCTGGTCCCTGGCCCCGACCGCCCGCCCCACCCGCACCGATCCCGCGGCCGCGACCCCCAGCGACACCGTGAAGGTGAACGCCGCCAGGCTGATCACCACCTGGTGAGCGGCGAGGTCGAGCATCCCCAGCCGCCCCGCCAGCAGGGCCACCAGCGCGAAGATCCCCACCTCGGCCGTCATCTGCATGGCCACCGGCCAGCCGATGCGATACGCCGTGGCCAGCTCCCGCTTCGCCGGCTTGCGCGAGACCGCGGCACCGGCAGGGAGCGCCACCGCCCGGACGCCGGCCACCACGATTCCGAGTTGCAGGACCTGTCCGGTGACGGTGGCGATCGCCGCACCGGCCACGCCGAGGGGCGGGATCGCCCGTAGCGGTCCGAACCATGCCGGCAGCACCCCTCCGCCGAATACCAGGACGATGTCGGCGGCAAGGTTGTAGATGTTGCCGATGACCATGGCCATGACCATCGGCCGGGTGACGTGGTGCGCCTGCAGGTAGGCGCGCAACGCCAGGAAGATCAGCCACGGCGCCAGCCCCGTGGTTCGGATGAGGAGATAGGTCGTCCCGGGAGGGATCAGGTCGCGCTGCACGCCGATGGCGCGCAGGACCAGCGGGCCGCAGAGAAGGGGGAGGGTGAGGACGGCGCTGACGATCACGGCCAGCCAGACCCCCTGCCACATGACGAAGCGGGCCCGGCGCTGGTCGCCGGCCCCGATGGCCTGGGAGACCATCGGATCGATTCCGAAGACCAGGCCCAAGCCGAAGATGGAGACGGCGAAGAAGACGGCATTGCCGAGCCCGGCCGCGGCGAGCTCGCGGCCGCCGACGCGCCCGAGGACGGCGATGTCGACCACGCTCATGAGCTGCGTCCCGGCCTGCGCCGCGGCCAGCGGGAGCGCCAGGGTGAAGAGCTGCCTGAATTCCTGACGGAGAGCTGCGGACCGCATGTGGGGAGGGGATTGTAAGCGTTGTCGCCTCCCTGCCGTTCGTGTAGAGTGCGCGCGCTCATGCGTTACCTCGTGACCGGCGGGGCCGGCTTCATCGGCTCGAACTTCATCCGCTACCTCTTCAACAAGTACGGCGGCGAGGTGCAGGTGGTGAACCTCGACAAGCTCACCTACGCCGGCATCCGGGAGAGCCTGGCCGAGTACGAGGGGAAGCCGAACTACCGCTTCCTGCGGGGCGACATCGCCCGCCCCGACGACGTGGCCTCAGGCTACAAGGGGGTCGACGGGAGCGGGATCGACGTGGTGGTGAACTTCGCTGCGGAGACGCACGTCGATCGCTCCCTGATGGAGGCGGGCACCTTCATCGAGACCGACGTGCACGGCGTGCTGGTCCTGCTGGAAGAAGCGCGGAAGCACGCCCCGAACCTGAAGCGCTTCATCCAGATCTCCACCGACGAGGTCTATGGGTCGATCGAGAGCGGGTCGTTCCGGGAGAGTGACCCTCTGAACCCGCGCAACCCGTATTCCGCCTCCAAGGCCGGCGGCGACCGCATGGCCTACGCCTACGCCCAGACTTACGGGCTGCCGGTCATCGTCACGCGGGCGTCGAACAACTTCGGGCCGTGGCAGTATCCGGAGAAGCTCATTCCGCTGTTCGTCACGAACGCCATCGACGGCCTGCCGCTGCCGCTCTACGGCGACGGGAAGAACGTCCGCGACTGGTTGTTCGTCGGCGATCACTGCGCCGCCGTCGACTTCCTCGTCGAGCGCGGCGAGAACGGCGAGACCTACAACATCGGCGGCGGGAACGAGCGGGAGAACGGCGACATCACCCGGCGCATCCTGCAGCTCCTCGGCAAGCCGGAGTCGCTGATCAAGCGCGTCGCCGACCGGCAGGGGCACGACCGCCGCTACTCGCTCGACACCGACAAGCTCGCCAAGCTCGGCTTCCGCTGCGATACCGACTTCGACACCGCCCTCGAGCGCACCGTGCGCTGGTACGTCGAGAACGAGCCGTGGTGGCGCGCCATCAAGGAGCGCAGCGCCGAGTTCAAGGCCTACTACGAGCGGCAGTACGGGTCGAGGG
>DATLEX010000003.1:0-35265 GCA_035525045.1 Thermoanaerobaculia bacterium
TGATCGGGTCGAGCCCCGTGGTCGGCTCGTCGTAGAGGATCATCCTCGGATCGAGGACGATCGACCGCGCCAGCCCCACCCGCTTGCGCATCCCACCCGACAGATCGATCGGCATCAGGTGCTCCGTGCCCGGCAGGTCCACCAGCTCGAGCTTCCCGGTCACGGCGCGGGTGATCTCCTCTTCCGACATGTCCGTGTGCTCCCGGAGCGGGAAGGCGATGTTCTCGAATACGTTCATGGAGTCGAACAGAGCGGCACCCTGGAACAGCATGCCGAACTTCTTGCGCACGCGATAGAGATCTTCCTCCGGCAGGCCGGTGATGTCCTCGTCCTCGACCAGCACGCTCCCGGCGTCGGGGTCCTCCAGGCCGAGAATGTGCCGCAGCGTGACGGACTTGCCGCTGCCCGAGCCGCCGAGGATCACCAGGACCTCGCCGCGGTAGACCTTCAGATCGACGCCGCGCAGCACTTCCTTCGGCCCGTACGACTTGTGGACGCCGCGGAACTCGACGAAGACGTCGCGGGGATGCCGGCGGCGGTCGAGAATGCCCTGCGGCGGCCCGCCTGTGCTGTCGAGGGTGACCGTCTCGGTCATCAGAACACCGCCAGGAAGAGTTTGGTGAGAAAGAAGTCCATGATCAGCACGGTGATCGCGCCGGTCACCACGGTCACGGTAGTGGCCCGCCCCACGCCGTCGGCGCCGCCCGTGGCGCGCAGCCCGTTGTAGCAGGCGATCAGCCCGACGGCGAAGCCGAAGAAGAACGTCTTGCCGATCCCGGAGGCGAGGTCGTTGTAGCCGATGCTCTCCACCACGCTGCGCATGTAGTAGTTGGCGCTGACGTCGAGGTTGGCCACGGCGATGAGCAGGCCGCCCAGGATCCCGAGCGCGCAAGAGATCACCGTCAGCAGCGGGAACATGAGCGTGGTGGCGATGACTCGCGGCACGACCAGCTTGCGCACCGGGTTGGTGGCCAGCGCCCGCAGCGCGTCGATCTGCTCGGTCACGCGCATGGTCCCGATCTCGGCGGCCATCCCCGCTCCCACCCGCCCACCGACCATCAGCGACATCAGCACCGGGGCAAGCTCGCGGACCAGGGAGAGCGAAACCACGCGGCCGACGAAGAGCTTCCCGCCGAAATCGGCCAGGGAATAGGCGGTCTGCAGCGCCAGCACCATGCCGATGAAGGCGGAGGTGATGACCACGATGGAGATGGAGCGGACACCGACCTGGTCGAACTGGGCAATGATGAGGGAGCGCTCCAGCGGGCCGCGCCAGGCCTGCCGGACCGTCTGCAGGGCCAGGTCGGTGATCTCCCCGACGTACATCAGGCCGCCCTCGACTCTGCTCTTCGCGCGCGTCAGCAACATGGGGTCATTGTTCGTTATCACCGAAAATCCGCCGGAGAAGCCGCCGGATTCCCGTCTCGCGCTCACGCGCGCGTCTTTCGCGCTCGGCGCGACTTTCCTCTTCCTCGCCCTCGGCGATCCGGCGATCGCGATCCCGCGGCAGCTCGTAGTCACGCCAGAACGGGCTCGGCTCGCCGCCTCCGGCATGCAATGCGCAGACCGTGGCCGGCTCCGTCCCGGCCACGAAGATCTCCCGCCGCGGCCCGGGACAGTACGGCGTGGCCAGTTGCCCCGACATCGGATCGATCTCCCGCGTGACCACGTCGTCCGGCCGCTTCCACTCCACCTCCGGAATCAGCCCTCTGATCCGGTTCATGTGCGCCGTCCACATCGGCAGGCAGGCGTCGCCGCCCGCCATCCGCATGCTCTGCCCGTCGTCGAACCCGACCCACACCAGCGACAGGATACGCGGGGAGTAGCCGACGAACCAGGCGTCGCGGTAGTTGCTCGTGGTCCCGGTCTTCCCGGCGAAGGGGCGGGTGAAGCCGAGAGAGCGGGCCCGCCCCGCCGTCCCGTACCGGAAGACGTCCTGCAGCATGTCGTTCATCACGTAGGCCACGCCGGCCGGTACGACGCGCTTCATCTTCACTTCCCGGCTCTCCAGGAGCGTCCCGTCGCGGGTGGCCACGGCCAGGATGGAGATCGGCTCCGCTTTCACGCCGAGGTTGGCGAACACCGAATAGGCGTAGGCGATCTCCAGCGGCGTGACCTCGAAGGAGCCGAGGGAGATGGACGGATACGGCTCCAGCCGGCTCTCCACGCCGATGCTCGTGGCGGTCTTGATGACGTTCGGCACCCCGGCGTCGATGGCCGCCCGCACGGCGGGGATGTTGTAGGAGTGCGCCAGCGCTTCCCGCACCGAGACCATGCCGTGGAATCGGTTGTCGTAGTTCTGCGGCCGCCACACCGCCGTCCCGGCCTGGACGCTGATCGGCGAGTCGTCGAGCAGCGTGGCCGGCGTGAAGGCCTGGGCGCCGCGCCGGGGATCCATCGCCGTCGCGTACACGAACGGCTTGAAGAGCGACCCCGGCTGCCGCCGGGCCTGAATCGCGCGGTTGAACTGCGTGGTCGTGTAGCTGCGCCCGCCGACCAGCGCCTTCACGTAGCCGGTACCCGGCTGGATCGTGACGATGACCCCCTGCAGGGGTGACGACGCATTGCGGAGCGGTTTGTGCCGCTTCTCCAGATCGGCCAGCCCCGTCTCCATGGCTCGATCGGCCGACCGCTGTACGATGGTGTCGAGGGTGGTGAAAATCCGCAGCCCCTCGGTCCTGAGCTGCGTCTCCGGATAGGTCTCCCGGAGCTCCTTCATGACCAGATCGACGAAGAAGGGCGCCGTCCTGCCGCTGCGCGGGAACTTCGTCAACGACAGCGGCGAGGCCACCGCATCCTCGTACTCGCCCTCGGAGATCTTCCGCTGGTCGAGCATCAGCTTCAACACCGTGTCGCGGCGTCCCTTCGCCCGCTCCGGATTCTTCACGGGCGAGAGCACGTTCGGCGACCGGATGACCCCCGCCAGCGTGGCCGCCTCCGGCAGCGTCACGTAGGTCACCTTCTTCCCGAAGAAGACCTGCGAGGCCTGCTCCACTCCGAGGATCTGGACCGAGCCGTTCTGACCGAAATAGATCTCGTTCAGATACGTCTCCAGGATCTCGTCCTTGCCGTACCGCGCCTCGAGCAGCAGGGCCATGATCGCTTCGTGCGCTTTCCGGCGGAAGGTCCGCTCGGGATTGAGGAAGAAGTTCTTCACGAGCTGCTGGGTCAGGGTCGAGCCGCCGGCGCCGAGCGACTTCTTCCGCAGGTTGGTCCAGACCGCACGGACGACTCCCCGGATGGAGATCCCCTCGTGCGAGTAGAAGTTCCTGTCCTCGGTGGCGATGATGGCGTCGATGACCACCTTCGGCACCGCGTCGAGCGACACCGGCAGCCGGTCTTCCATCCGGTTGTCGTAAATCGAGGTGATCAGCTCCGGCTCGATCCGCACCCCCCGGAGGGCCACGCCATCCGCCAGCCGCCGGATCGAGCGGATCGTCGACCCGTCGAAGTCCACCACCACCGGCAGGGCGTGAAACTCCATGTCCGGATACTCGAAGGTCTGCAGATAGATCTCCAGGTTCCCCCCGAGGTAGCGGTACTGACCCGGCTGCGCCACCTTCGACTTCACCGCCCGGTACCCGGTGTAGTTCAGCCGCGGCTCGAAAAGGGCTCTCGGATAGGAGATCCCCGGCACCAGGGGGGTGGCGTCGGAGTAGATCCTGCTGGGCAGGTCCCAGCGCCGGCTGGTGTCGAATTTCTTGGTGATGACGACGTAGGTGTAGCCGACGAAGCCGATGAGGGCGACGAAGGCCAGCATGGCCAGGAAGGCGATCCCGGCGGAATGGCGCCAGAGGAAGTCTTTGAATCGGGAGCGTTTCTTGGGCATCAGGGCGAGGGAAACCCTCGCATCAGGTTAGCAAAATGCCGAGGCCGGGCATTCCGCTTCCCCTGTCCCCTCTCCCGCTTGCGGGAGAGGGTGGCGCGAAGCGCCGGGTGAGGGCCCCTCTGGTCGCGCGACCACGGGCTACATCGAGCTCATCGAATTGAGGAACTCGACGTTCGACTTCGTCTTTTCCAGCTTCTCCACCAGCAGTTCCATCGATTCGACGGTGGAGAGCGGTGAGAAGACCTTGCGCAGGACCCAGATGCGGTTGAGCTCGTTGCGGTCGAGCAGCAGCTCCTCCTTGCGCGTCCCCGACTTGTTGATGTCGATGGCGGGAAAGACGCGCTTGTCGGAGAGCTTCCGATCGAGATGGACCTCCAGGTTCCCGGTGCCCTTGAACTCCTCGAAGATGACGTCGTCCATGCGCGAGCCGGTGTCGATCAGGGCGGTGGCGATGATGGTCAGCGAGCCCCCTTCCTCGACGTTGCGCGCCGAGCCGAAGAAGCGCTTCGGGCGCTGGAGGGCGTTGGAGTCGACGCCGCCGGAGAGGACCTTGCCGGAGGGGGGCACGACGGTGTTGTAGGCGCGGGCCAGGCGGGTGATGGAGTCGAGCAGGATGACCACGTCGCGCTTGTGCTCGACCAGGCGCTTGGCCTTCTCGATGACCATCTCGGCGACCTGCACGTGGCGCGAGGCCGGCTCGTCGAACGTCGAGGAGATGACCTCGCCCTTGACCGAGCGCTGCATGTCGGTGACCTCTTCGGGCCG
Organism: Thermoanaerobaculia bacterium; assembly: GCA_035525045.1. Lineage (GTDB taxonomy): Bacteria > Acidobacteriota > Thermoanaerobaculia > Gp7-AA8 > Gp7-AA8 > DATLEX01. The sequence continues at coordinate 4,595 of DATLEX010000003.1, forward strand.
CTCGTCGATGAGCAGGACGATCAGGGTGATCTCGGGATGGTTCGTGGTGACGGAGTTGGCGATGGCCTGCAGGATCATCGTCTTGCCGGTGCGGGGCGGCGCGACGATCAGGCCGCGCTGCCCTCTCCCCACCGGCGCGATCAGATCGAGCACGCGGGAGGACATGTTGTCCGGCACCTCCAGCCTGATCCGGCTCTCCGGATAGAGCGGCGTGAGATTGTCGAAGAGGATCTTCTCCCGCGCCACGTCAGGGTGCTCGAAGTTGACCGCCTCGACCTTGATCAGGGCGAAGTACCTCTCCCCTTCCTTCGGCGGCCGGACCTGTCCGGAGACCGTGTCGCCGGTGCGGAGATCGAAACGGCGGATCTGCGAGGGCGACACGTAGATGTCGTCGGGGCCGGGGAGGTAGTTGTACTCGGGCGCCCGCAGGAAGCCGAAGCCGTCGGGCAGGCACTCCAGCACCCCCTCCGAGAAGATCAGGCCCGACTTCTCCGTCTGCGCCTGCAGGACGCCGAAGATCAGGTCCTGCTTGCGCATGCCGGTGGCGTTCTCGACCCCCAGCTCCTTGGCCAGCTTCGTCAGGTCGGGGAGCTTCATCTCCTTCAGCATGCGGATGTCGAGCGTCTCGGAGGCCGGCTGCTCGGGGCTCTTGACCGGCGGCTGCGCGGCGGGAACCTCCTCCGGCTCGACTGGAGCAGGGGCGGCCTCCGCCGCCTCCGATGCTTCGAGGCGCTCCTCGGCCGGCGCGGTGGCCCCCGCTTCGCTGTTCCCGTTCACCGGGACGTCCTCGTCGGCGGAGACGACGCTCTTGTCGGCCTTGGCCTTGCGCGGCTTCCGCGCTGCCTTTTCCGGCTTCTCCGCCGGCGGCCCCTCGGTCACCGCTGTGATGGTCTCTTCCAGTTCCTGTTCAGCCATAAGTCCCTCGTCTGGTTCAGAGTCGCGCAAACATCTCGCGCCGGATCTGATCGATTCCTTTCCTGGTCACCGCCGACGTCGCGATCAGCTCCGCGGGGTCGGCGTTCATTGCTCTGGCGATGGTGTTCCTGCTCTGGAGCAGTTGGTTCTTCGACAGCTTGTCGGTCTTGGTGAGCACCACCCGCTCGTCGATCCCGGCTGCCCCGGCCCACTCGTGCATCTGCAGGTCGTGCTCCCCCGGAGTCCTGCGGGCGTCGAGCAGCAGGACCATCAGGCGCAGCGACTCCGCCGAATCGAGGTATCCGCGGACCAGTTGCCCCCACTGCTGGATCATGCTCTTCGACACTTTCGCGTATCCGTACCCGGGAAGATCGACGAGGTAGAACTGCTCGTTGATCAGGTAAAAATGGATTGCCTGCGTTTTGCCTGGCGTCTGACTGACGCGGGCCACTTTTTTTCGATTCACGATGGCATTGATGAGACTCGACTTGCCGACGTTTGACCGGCCGACGATGGCGAACTGCGGACGGCCGTCACGTGGAAAGTCGCCGGGCCCGTACGCCGCCCGATGAAACGCTACTGACTTGATTACCAAAAGAGATCAGGGCTTCTGCTGTAACACCGCGCTGCTGGTCAGACGCGGGATGAGCTCATCTTGTTCTGTTACAGAAAGCCGGTGTGATTGCTTCGTGGGTACTGCTTGAGGTGATCTTGATGTTTGTCGAGGATTTTGCAGAATTTGGGCCAGAAGTCAAACGGGGGCTCGGTCCTCGGGGCTGGGCGGGCCCGAGCCCTGAGCCCCGAGCCCCCGTTCTCAATGCGTAATCGGCGGATCGGCCACCGTCTTCACCGGCTCCGGCAGCTTCTCCTTCGCCGCCACCGGGAGGATCGTGCCGTCGAGGGCGACGGTGACGACTTCGTCCATCGACTCCACGAGGTGGAACTCCATCTTCTCCCTCACGTCGGCCGGGATCTCGTCGAGATCGCGCTCGTTGTCCGCCGGGAGGATGACTCGCGTCAGCCCGGCACGGGCCGCGGCCAGAATCTTGTCCTTGACCCCCCCGACCGGCAGGACCTTCCCCCGGAGCGTGATTTCGCCGGTCATGGCGATGTCGCGATGCACCGGGATCTTCGTGACGGAGGAGAGGAGGGCCGTGGCCATGGTGATGCCGGCCGAGGGACCGTCCTTCGGAATCGCTCCCTCCGGGACGTGGATGTGAATGTCGAGATTGGCATGGAAATCGGGATCGAGCCCGAAGAGCTCGGCCCGGGAGCGGACGTACGAGAGCGCCGCCCGCGCCGACTCCTGCATCACGTCGCCGAGTTTTCCGGTGAGGGTCAGGTTGCCCTTGCCGCGGGAGAGAGCCACTTCCGTCGAGAGGATCTCCCCGCCGACCTCGGTCCAGGCCAGGCCGGTGGCCAGACCGATCTCGGCCTTGTCGTGGATCTGCTGGGAGCGGAATTTGGCCTTGCCGAGCAACTCGCGCACCTTGGTGCGGTCGATCTCCACCTCGTAGCTCGACCCATGGGTGAGCACCTGCCGGGCCACCTTGCGCAGAATGGAGCCAACCTCGCGCTCGAGGTTACGAACACCCGCCTCGCGGGTGTACGAATCGATCAGCTCCTGAAGGGCGGAGTCGTCGAAGGCGACCTTGGACTCGTCGAGGCCCTGCTCCAGGCGCTGCTTCGGAACGAGGAACTGCCGTCCGATGGCGAGTTTCTCCAGGTGCGTGTAGCCGGAGAGCTGGATGATCTCCATCCGGTCCTTCAGCGGCGCGGGGATGGTGTGGGTCACGTTGGCGGTGGCGATGAACATGACCTTGGAAAGGTCGTACTCGACGTCGAGGTAATGGTCGACGAAGGCGTTGTTCTGCTCCGGGTCGAGGACCTCCAGGAGCGCCGCGGAGGGGTCGCCACGGAAGTCCATGGACATCTTGTCGACCTCGTCGAGAAGGAAGACGGGGTTGACGGTGCCGGCCTTCTTCATCCGCTGGATGATCTGGCCGGGGAAGGCGCCGATGTAGGTGCGGCGGTGGCCGCGGATCTCGGCCTCGTCGCGCACCCCGCCGAGTGAGAGGCGGACGAACTTGCGCCCAGTGGCGCGGGCGATGGACTTGGCCAAGGAGGTCTTCCCCACGCCGGGGGGGCCGACGAAGCAGAGGATGGTGCCCTTCGGCTGCTTGACCAGTTGCCGCACGGCGAGGAACTCCAGGATCCTCTCCTTGATCTTCTCCAGGCCGTAGTGGTCCTCGTTGAGGATCTGCTCGGCCAGATCGATGTCCTTGATCTCCTTGCTCGACTTCTTCCAGGGAACGGAGACCAGCCACTCGATGTAGTTGCGGGAAACGGTGGCCTCGGCGGAGACGCCGGGCATGGCCTCGAGCCGCTTGAGCTCCTGGATGGCCTTTTCTTTCGTCTCCTTCGGCATCCCCGCTTCTTCGATCTTCTGGCGGAGCTCCTCGATCTCGTCCGAGCGATCGTCCTTCCGCCCCAGCTCGTGGTGGATGGCCTTGATCTTCTCGTTGAGGTAGTACTCCTTCTGCGCACGCTCCATCTGCTTCTTGACCTTGGAGTTGATGCGCTTGTCGATGTTGATCTTCTCGATCTCGATCTCGAGGAAGTCCTGCAGCTTCTGCAGGCGCTCGTAGGGCGAAGGCATCTCCAGGAGCTGCTGCTTCTCGGAGGTGGTGATCAGCAGGTGCGAGGCCAGCGTGTCGGCGAACTTGTCGGGATCGTCGAGCTTGAGCGTCGACATGACGCCCTCGAACGCCAGGTGGTGCGACATCTTCGCGTACTGCTCGAAGATCTCCACCAGCTTCTGCATGTACTGCGACACCTCCGGGGTGAGCGGGTACCGGGTGTCGATCTCCCGGACCACCACCGTGACGTAGCCCCCCGTCTCCTCGGAGGAGACGATCTCGGCGCGGGTCAGGCCCTCGACCATCACCTTCACGTTCTGGTTCGGCAGCTTCAGGTTCTGAACCACGGTGGCGATCACGCCGATCTGATAGATCTCCTCCATGGTCGGGTCGTCCACCTTCGGGTCGCGCTGGGTGGCGAGGAAGATCCTCTTGTCGGAGGTCGAGAGGGTCGCCTCCAGGGCCTGGATCGAGGCCCGGCGCCCCACCACGAAGGGGGCCATCATGGAGGGGAAGACCACCATGTCGCGCAGCGGCACGAGCGGAAGCTGCTGATGGGTGCTTTCAGGATCTGCCATTGGACTCACTCTACCGATTCAAACAGCGGCGCATTCCCAGCTCGGTGAACGGTTAACGGTTAACCGTTCACCGAGCTCCCCTCCCTAACCCGCTTTCCGGTAGAGGGTGATGGGCTGGCTGCGGTGCTCCACGACCTCGCGCGTGATGACGCACTCGCTGATGGCGTCCTGCGACGGGATCGCGTACATGATCTCCAGCATCAGCTCTTCGATGATGATCTTCAGGCCGCGGGCGCCGACGTTCCGCTTGAGGGCCTCCTCGGCGATCGCCTCCAGGGCGTCCTCGGTGAACTTCAGCGTCACGTTCTCGAAGCCCATGATGGTCTGGTACTGACGGACCAGCGAGTTCTTCGGCTCGCGGAGAATCTCGATCAGCGCTCCCTTGTCCAGCTCGCCCAGGGTGGCCACCACCGGCAGACGACCGACGAACTCCGGGATCAGCCCGAACTTGATGAGGTCTTCGGGGTGGACCTGCGTGAGCAGCTCCCCCGTCTTCTTTTCCTTCTTCGAGGTGATCTTCGCGCCGAAGCCCATCGTCTTCTCCGAGAGGCGGCGCTCGATCACGCTGTCCAGTCCGACGAAGGCCCCGCCGCAGATGAAGAGGATATTCGTCGTGTCGATCTGGATGAACTCCTGGTGAGGGTGCTTTCGTCCCCCCTGCGGCGGAACGTTGGCCACCGTCCCCTCCAGGATCTTCAGCAGGGCCTGCTGCACCCCCTCGCCGGAGACGTCGCGGGTGATGGAGGGGTTGTCGCCCTTGCGGCAGATCTTGTCGACCTCGTCGATGTAGACGATCCCCCGCTGGGTCTTCTCCTTGTCGTTGCCGGCGGCCTGGTAGAGCTTGAGGATGATGTTCTCCACGTCCTCGCCGACATAGCCCGCCTCGGTGAGGGTGGTCGCGTCGACGATGGTGAAGGGCACCGACAGCATCCGGGCCAGGGTCTGGGCCAGCAGGGTCTTTCCCGTTCCCGTCGGCCCGATGAGGAGAATGTTCGATTTCTGCAGCTCCACGTCCTGGCGGGAGTTGCGCTGGTGATAGTCGATCCGCTTGTAGTGGTTGTAGACGGCGACGGCGAGCTTCTTCTTGGCCCGCTCCTGCCCGATCACGTAGAGGTCGAGGAACTCCTTGATCTCTTTCGGCTTGGGAAGCTGTCCCGACCCTTCCAGCGTGCCCGGCTCATCCTTGCGGTCCTCGGCGATGATGTCGAGGCAGATGTCGACGCACTCGTCGCAGATGTAGACCGTCGGTCCGGCGATCAGTTTCTTGACGTCGCGCTGGCTCTTGTTGCAGAAGCTACAACGAAGGACGTCGCCACTGTTCCCCTTTTTGGACATGTCCGGCTCGGGCCCTTTCTGGAATCGCTTCAATTCTCCGCCGCGGTTCGAGACAGTGTCAAGGACCGCGGGTTCGGGAGAGTCAACTGAGGAGGGGTGCCGGGCATTCCGGGTCAGTTTCTCTCCGCAGCTTATCCCGAGCCGAAGGCGAGGGATCAATCTGCGGCGGAGGCCGGACACTCCTGCTGTTCCAGTGATCCCTGCGTTCCCGCCACGGCATCCCGTAGCCGGGAGAGCCTCGCGCGGCTGCAACAAACTGATCCCTCGCTTCGCTCGGAATGAACTGTGCGGGATAAACCGCTAATCTCTCTTCGCGATCACCTGATCCACGACTCCATAATCCACCGCCTCGGAGGACGAGAGGATGTAGTCGCGGTCGGTGTCGCGATCGATCTTGTCGAGCGGCTGGCCGGAGTGGTCGGACAGGATCTGGCTGATGCGCTGCTTCATGCGCATGATGTCCTTGGCGTGGATGTCGATGTCGCTGGCCTGCCCCCCCAGGCCCTGCAGCCAGGGCTGGTGCAGGAGCACGCGGGCGTTGGGGAGGGCGTAGCGCTTCCCCTTCTTGCCGGCGGCCAGCAGGACCGCCGCGAACGAGGCCGCCTGGCCCAGACAGATCGTGGCGATGTCGGGCTTGACGTACTGCATGGTGTCGTAGATGGCGAAGCCGGCCGTCACCGAGCCGCCGGGAGAATTGATGTAGAGGGAGATGTCCTTCTCGGGGTTCTCCGCTTCGAGGAACAGCATCTGCGCGATGACCAGGTTGGCCACGTTGTCGTCGACGGCCTGCCCGAGGAAGATGACGTTGTCTTTGAGGAGGCGCGAGTAGATGTCGTAGGCGCGCTCGCCGCGCGAGGTCTGCTCGACCACCATCGGGATCAAAACCATGTCTGGGTCTCCTTAGCGCTGGGGGAGTGTATCGCGGGTCACTCCTGGCGGGTCTTTGCCTCCCGCATCAGCAGCTCCAGCGCCTTCTCCTGGGCCAGGGAGGCGCGCAGGACCTCGTACCCCCCTTCGTGCTTGAGGTGGTGCTTGACCTCGGGGAACTCGCGGCCCTGCTCGCGCGCGGCGCGGCGGATCTCCGCGTCCACCTCCACGTCGCTGATGGTGATGTTCTCCTTCCGGGCGATGGCCTCCAGGATCAGGGCGCGCCTGGCGCGCTTGAGGGCCTCGGGCCGGAAGTCCTCGGCGATCTTGCGCCAGTCGAGCTCGGCGGTCTCGAGGTTCACTCCCTGCGAGGCCAGGAAGCGCGCATAGTTCTGCATCGACTTGCCCAGCTCCTCGTCGACCAGGGCCTCGGGGACTTCGAAATGATGACGTTCGAGCAGGACCTCGCCGATCTGGTTGCGCCTGGCTCGCTGCACCTCCGCTTCACGATGCCGCCGGATGTCGGCGGCGATGGCCTCGCGCATCTGCTCCACGCTCTCCCACCCTCCGAAGCTCTTGGCGAACTCGTCGGTGAGCTCGGGCTTCTCCTGGACGCGGATCTCCTTGAGCGTCACCTCGTGACGGACGGTGCGGTTGCGGAATTCCTCGTTGGCGGCATCCTCCGGATACGTCTTCTCGATGACGGCGCTCTCGCCGGGCCGCTTTCCGCGGAGGGCTTCGTGCAGCTCCGGAAGCGGCGTCTCCTCGCCGATCTTGACGTGCCCCGATTCAGTCTTCGGCTCCATCCCCTCGGCGCTGGAGGCGATCTCGATGACGGCGTAATCGCCGTCCTGCAACGGGCGGTCGCTCTCCACGCGATAGGCGCTGGCCTGCTCGCGCAGCCGCTCGATCATGGCCTCGACGTCAGCCTCGCCGACTTCGATCGTCTGGTCCTCGACCTCGATCCCGCGATACTCCTGCAGATCGATGTGCGGCTTGACCTCGAACTTCGCCTTGTACTTGACCGGCGCACCCTCGATGAAGGGATCGAGATGCTCGAGCTGCGGGTCGCCCACCGGCTCCAGTCCCTTGTCGGCGATGGCCTCCCGGAAGCTCACCGGCAGGAGCCGGCTCATCACCTCTTCCTGAATCTCCTTCGCAAAACGGGTCCGGACCACGTTAACCGGGACCTTGCCGGGCCTGAAGCCGGGAAGCTTGGCCTGCCGGCCGAACTCCGAGGTCACCCTGTTGGCCTCGGACGCGATGCGGTCGGCCGGAATCTCGACTTCGATGGACTTTCGGACCGAGGAGAGATCTTCGAAATTGAGGAGCATTCGTTGGTTCCCTTTAATTCTCCCCGTCGATCAACTGGTGCGAAAGGCGGGACTCGAACCCGCACGGCTGTGGGCCACTGGATCCTAAGTCCAGCGCGTCTGCCAATTCCGCCACTTTCGCCCAAAAAGCTTGATTCTGGTGCCCCCGCCAGGACTCGAACCTGGAACCAATGGATTAAGAGTCCACTGCTCTACCAATTGAGCTACGGAGGCGATGGGACTACGGTTAAACGCCTGAGCCGTCTTCTGTATTCTCGCGGCGGGCGCGGATTGTAACAGCGCCGCCGGGTCAAGCGCGCGCTGACGCTCCTCCTTCCAGCAGCCGCTCTCCCCGCCGGAGGTAATCGAACGAGGAGTAGAGCGTCACCGCCAGCGCCAGCCGGAAGAAGAGCTGCGCCAACCACACCAGCGACGGGATGAAGGCGTTGACGGCCACGGCCATCCCCAGCGCCACCGCCTGGAGCACCGTGGAGGTCTTCCCCGCCCACGACGGCGGGAAGCGTTTCACGTGCACGCGCGTGTACAGCAGGTATGCGACGAGGGCGATCAGAAAATCGCGGATGAAGACGGTGAACGTCAGCCAGCCGGGGATGCGCACCACCGGAAGGGTGGTGGAGAGGGTATAGAAGAGATAGCCGGATACCATCAGGAGCTTGTCGGCCGCCGGGTCGAGCAGCGCGCCGAGCCGGGAGCGCTGGTTGAGCCGCCGGGCGAGCATGCCGTCGGCCACGTCCGTCAGCGCCGCGGTGACGAAGAGGATCAGCGCCACCCCGTACATCCGCTCCACCGACGCCCAGAGGAAGCAGGGAACGAGGAAGAGGCGGAGGAGGGTGAGGAGGTTGGGGATGGTGAACATGAGGGCTCAGGGCTCAGGGCTCGGGGCTCGGGAGGCGAGCACGACCCTCCTTGCATCCCTGTCTCCTGAGCCCTGAGCCCTGTTCAAACTTCCGCCCGGAACTGATCGAGCGCGCTCTTGCGCAGGTAAATGGTCTTCCCCTCCGAGAGCAGCAGGTCCTGGCGCATCAGGTCGTGGATCAGGCGGGAGACGGTCTCGCGCGAGGTGCCGATCATGTTGGCGATTGCCTGATGAGTGGGGCGGGTGACGGCGACGAATCCGTTCTCGAGCGGTTTGCCGCTCTCCTTGGCCAGATCGAGGAAGAATCGAGCCAGCCGGCCGTAGACGTCCATGGTGGCCAGCGACTCGGCGCGGGTGGACATCTTCCGCAGGCGCCGGGAGATCTCCGCCAGCACCTTCCTGGTGATGGAGAAGTTCTCCTGGAGGATCTGCAGGAAGTCGCTCCGCCAGATGGTGACCAGCTCGAGAGGCTCCATGGCCACCACCGTCGCCGAGCGCGGCTCGTCGTCGAGGAGGGCCATCTCTCCGAAGAAGTCGCCCGGCCCCAGCATGGAGAGGATGATCTCCTTCCCCTCCGGGGAGATCATGGTGACCTTCACCTTCCCCTCCCGGATCAGGCAGAAGACGTCGCCGCTCTCGCTCTCGTGGAAGATCACATCGTCCTTCGCATACCGGCGGCTCTTGGCCACGGCGGCGATGGACGCCAGCTCGCGCTCGTCCAATTCGGAGAAGAGATCGAATTTCCGGAAGAAGGACACTTGCATCTTTCCCGCGATTCTAGTGGACTGCCGGCGTGTCCATCAAAAGAATCGTGCCGGTTTCCTCCGGAAAGGGCGGGGTGGGGAAGACCACCTTCGCCATCAACTACGCCCTGGCCCTCTCCCGGCACGGCCGGACCATCCTGCTGGACCTCGACACCGGCACCTCCGCCATCCGCAACGCCATCGACGTCCCGGTGGAGAAGGACCTCTACCATTTCTTCCGCCGGAACGAGCCTCTCTCCGGCTGCCTGACCCCGCTCGACGACCGGCTCGACCCCGACCGGCAGTTTCGGAACTTCGCCTTCATCGCCGCCCCGCTGCACCTGATCGAGGAGATCACCAACTTCGGTCCGTCTCACAAGCAGCGGCTGATCGCGGCCATCAACTCGCTGGAGGCCGACTACATCGTCCTGGACATGAAGGCGGGGCTCGACTCGAACGTGATCGACTTCCTCCCCTTCTCCAACTCCGGGATCCTCATCTTCACTCCGCACCTGCCGAGCGCCACGCTGGCGGCCTCCGACATCGTGAAGGCCATCCTCTTCCGCAAGCTCCGGCTCATCTTCAGCCGCGAATCGCCTTTCTTCCAGACCGTGGAGGGCGGACTCGACGTCTTCCGGCTGGCCAACGACCTGATCGACCAGGTGGAAGACGTGTACGACTCCTCGGTCCAGAACCTCGACGCCTTCGCCCTCGACCTCGCCGGCAGCCTCGGCGCCGAGCATCCCATCACCAGGACCGTGCAAAACACGGTCGATTTCTTCCGGGTCCATTACGTGCTGAACCTCTTCAACGGCGTGGAGGACTCGTTCACCACCGCGGTGAAGCCGTTCATCGACAACCTGACACACAACGTCTCGTCGCGCGTGGCCATCACGAACCTCGGCTGGATCACCCGCAGCGACGCCGTTCACCGCGCGAACTGCGACCGCATCCCCCCCCTCCTGCTCCGGCCCGAGAAACGCCGGAAGAACCGGATTGCGCAGGAGCTGGAGGACCTGCGCATGACGGCCATCGGCATCGAGCCGATGAAGAAGAAGCCCCTCCGGCAGACGACGAACCCGACCGATCCGGGAGACCACCTGGCGCGTCAGCTCGACGTGCTGAAGAGGATGTTCGCCCAGAACAAGGACGACGACTACCACGCGAACTTCGATTACATCTGCCAGCGTGCGCTCTTCGCCATGGAGACGCGCCGCCCGAGCGAGTTCGGCGACGTGAGGATCTGGGAGCCGGAGAAGATGCTGGCCACGCTCTTCGCGAAGGCGAGATAGAGCAGCAGGGCTCGGGGCTCCCTCACGGTCGAACTCTCGTCCGCACCACCCTCCAGGCAATCTTCAGCGTGTCCTTCACCGGTCTGTAGTGGCTGGTCGCGACGCCGTCGATGAAGCCGAGGTCGATGGGGATGGTGAGGATCCGAAGCCTGCCCCGGCCGGCTCGGACGATCACCTCGCTCTCCATGTCGAAGCCGTCGGCGCGGAGCGGGAAGGCCCGCAGCAGCGTTGCCGAGTAGAAGCGGAAGCCGCTCTGCGAGTCGGTGACCGGCGTCCCGGCGGCGATGCTGATGGTCCATGCCGAGAAGCGGTTCGCGGCCCGCCGTCGCGGAAGCATTCCGCTGAAGTGCCGGGCGCGGCCGCCGATGATCAGGTCGGCGCCGCTCTCGGCCCGCGCCCGGATGAACTTCGGGATCTCCTGCGGCAGATGCTGGCCGTCGGCATCGAGCGTGATCACGCCGTCGTAGCCGTTGTCCAGCGCCCAGGCGAATCCGCTCTTGAGCGCGGCCCCCTTGCCGCGGTTGCGCTCGTGGCGCAGAACCCGCGCCCCGGCCTTCGCCGCCACCTCGCCCGTGCCGTCGGACGATCCGTCGTCGACGACGGCCACCGCCGGGATCTGCTCGAGGCTGGCCCGGACCACGGGACCGATCAGCGGCGCCGCGTTGAACGCGGGGATGATCACCGCGATCCGCTCCGTCACTCCCCCTCCCTCGACACCACCGCGCTGACGATCCCGCCGCCGGCGGAGAGCGAGTTCACCAGGACGTGGCGCAGGGCGGCCGGCCGCGGCTGCCGAACGACGTCGATCCTCGCGCCCTCGTCCGCCTGCTCGAAACCCGCCGTCGGATGAAGGATCTGATCGCGCACGGCCAGGAGCGCAGCGGCCAATTGCAGCGCACCACCCGCCGCGTACTCGCCGAACGAGCCCTTCACCGCCACGACCGGCGGGATCGCCTCCCCGAACACCAACTGCAGGGCGCGGCTCTCCAGCCGGTCCCCGCGCACGTTCCCGTTCGCCGAAGCGTAGACGGCGTCGATGTCGCCGCCGCGCAGCCCTGCATCCTCGATGGCCGCGCTGATGGCCACGGCAACGGCCCTGGCGTCCTCTCCCCAGTCGGAGATGGTCGCGGTGGTGTCACGGGCCATCCCGAATCCGGAGAGGTAGCCGTAGACCGCGGGCCCGGCGCCGGCGATGAGAATGGCGCTTCCCTCGCCGGGGAGGATGCCGTCCCGCCGCCGGTCGAAGGGACGGACCGTTCCCTCTTCGCCCGGCGAGAGTGCGCCGAGACGGTCCAGGACGCTGAAGATCATCTCGTTGACTTCCTCGACTCCGCCGATCAGCGCGGCCGGCACCATGCCTTTGCCGATCTGCGACGCCGCATACATCGCCGCCGCCAGTGCCGACGACTCGCGCTGCGTCACCGTCACGTTGAACCCGCGCAGGCCGAGCTCGATGGCGATGTGGCTGCCGGGCGCGTTCGCCACCGACTCGGCGAAGAGCTGCGGCGGCGCGAGCGCAGCCCCCTTCTCGACGTACTCCCGCATGTAGTCGACCGAGGTCTGCACCGCGCCGAACGCGGTGCCGATGGCCACGCCCGCCGCCGGGTCGAGCGACTCCATCCCGGCGTCGCGCATGGCCAGCTTCGCCGCAGACACGGCCAGGCGCGAGAGCGTGTTCATGCGCCGCATCTTCATCGGCGCGATGAACTCGCGCGGGTTGAAGTCGCGGACTACCCCCGCCTTCCGGCCCCGGAGGCCCGCCGTGTCGAAGCGGTCGACGAGAGCGATCGCGCTTCGCCCGCTGCCGAGGAGTGAACGAAAGGCGTCGACGCCGGAAGCTCCCGGCGCAACGATGCCCAGACCTGTGATCGGTACGCGGAAGGTCAAGCGCTCCCTCGGGCCTCGATCGTGATCGAGTGGGGCAGCTTACACACGTCGGAACAGGAGCGAAACGTTGCTCCCGCCGAAACCGAACGTGTTCGAGAGCACCGAGGCCATCGGCATCGGCCGTGGGGTGTGCGGGATGTAGTCGAGTGTACAGTCGGGCGCCGGCTCCCTCAGACGCAGCGTCGGCGGAGCCGTCTGGTGGATCAGCGCCAGGACGCTGACGACGGCTTCCACCCCGCCCGCGGCGCCGAGGGTGTGACCGAAGTACGACTTCGTCGACGAGACCGGCACCCGGCTGCCGACGGCGGCCATGATCGCCTTCGTCTCCGCGGAATCGTTCAGCGGGGTCCCGGTGCCGTGGGCGTTGACGTAGTCGACGGACGGCATGCCGCCGGTGGCGAGCGCGCTGCGGATCGCCGCCTCGGCCCCCCGCCCATCCTCCGCCGGCGCGGTGGGGTGGTGCGCGTCACACGAGGCGCCGTAGCCGCTCAGCTCCGCCAGGATCGTGGCCCCGCGCGAGACCGCGTCGTCCCATCGCTCCAGCACCAGGTAGGCAGCTCCCTCGCCCAGGGTGATCCCCTTCCGCTCCGAGCCGAAGGGCATGCAGGGATTCGGGTCGACGGCCTGCAGAACGTTGAAGCCGCTGTAGGTGAGCCGGCAGAGGGCATCGCTCCCGCCCGCGAGCGCGACGCCGGCGTGTTTCGAGCGGAGGTAGTCGGCGGCCATGCCGATGGCCGCGCCGGCCGAGGCGCAGGCGGTCGCGTTCGAGACCACGCCGCCGCCGAGGCCGAACATCCCGGCCACGGCGTCGGACGGCCCGGAGGTCGGCTGCTGGAGGACTCTCGATGCCGGGGCGCGTCGGCGGCCGACCACGAGCCGCTTGAAGAAGAACTCCTCCCCCTCGAGCAGCCCTCCCGTGGAGGTCCCGGTGGAAACGATGGCCCGCTCGAGCGGCAGAGGCCGCCGGGCCGATGCGTTGGCCTGCTCGATGGCCTCGTTCGCCGCCACGACCGCCAGCAGATCCGTGCGCGAGAGGCGCTTGGCCTTGCGGCGCGCGAGAGGGAGCAGCGGAAGGATGTCCGGCTCCACCTCCGCGGCGATGTCCGTGGGGAACGTCTCGCGGGGAAAGCGGGTGAGTTTTCCGATGCCTGCGCGCGACTCGCAGATCGAGCGCCACACCTCGTGCTGATTCCGGCCGATGGAGCAGATGATGCCCAGGCCGGTGACGGCGATGCGGATCGACGGATCAGGCTTGCGCATGTTCGGGACCAGCCAGGTAAAACCGCGCGCGGGCGACCTCTACTCCATCGACGGCGGCCGTTCCGCGGAAGCGGAAGATCCCGCCGAACTCCGCATCGAGCGCGACCCGGATGTTCACCAGGTCGCCGGGTGTGATGGGCCGCTCGATCCGGCAGGCATCGATGCCGCTGACGTAGCCGTGGCGGCTGGCGTCGAACACCAGACCCCCTCCGAACTGGGCCATGGCCTCGACGAGCATCAGCTCCGCGGGAAGGGTGTCATTGGCGGTCCAGAGGAACGTCCCTTCGACGGACGAGGCGTCGCGGCGCGTGACCGCCGAGGCCGCGCGGAACGGGATCTGGTGCGGCAGAGAGGCGAGCCAGCTCACGGCCGCTCAGGCCTCCGTCTGCTCCCTGGCCAGCTTCTGCTCGATGTAGGCGGCCAGCGAGGCCACGGAGCGGAACGAGTCGCGGGCCGAGGCTTCGTTCTTCACCTTGATGCCGAACTCGGTCTCGAGCATAACCACGATCTCCAAGGCGTCGATCGAGTCGAGGCCGAGACCGCCGGCGAAGAGCGGCTCGTCGTCGGGAAGATCGTCGGGCGTCATGTCTTCGAACTTCAGGCGCTCGATGAGCAGCTCTTTGAGTTTGCGTCGCAGGTCATTGGTCATGGTCGGAATGGTTACATTCTCACACAGAAGCGGCTGCGGGAAGCGCCTCCCACGGAGCCGGCCGGGCGATCCGGGGCCGGCGCTTCTGGATTCGGACGAGGAATTCGGAGGAGCGGATAGTTACTTGACCTTTCCGAAAACCTCGATATTCTCCAGCCTGGTCCCCTGCATTTCATGCTGACACACTTCGTCGCACTCGCACAGGCGGCCGCCGATCGCACAGCGCTGGTCGATGGGCGGACCGGTGCCGCCATCTCGCGCCGGGCGCTCCTCGCGCACGGCGAGGCGCTGGCCGGCGAGCTTCGCGCGGCCGGCCTGACCGGCGGCGACCTGGTGGCGGTGCAGCTCCCGAACTCCGTCGAGTTCGTGGCGGCGTGGATCGCGGCGCTCCAGATCGGGCTGGTCTTCGTGCCGATCGACCGCGACGCTCCCGAGACGGAAGTCGGCCAGATCCTCGGCCACTTCGGGATCAAGGGCCTGGTCTACCGCCGGGATCGCACCGCGGCGAGCGCGGCGATCTCGACGCGGCCGGTCGAAGGCCGCCCGCCGCTGCCGGCCGAGGCGCGCCTGATCAAGCTGACATCAGGCTCCACCGGACTGCCGAAGGGAATCGTCACCAGCGAGGCCAACCTCGTCGCCGACTGCCGGAACATCGTGACCTCGATGGCCATCGGTCCCGACGACGTCAACCTCGGGGCGATCCCCTACTCGCACTCCTACGGCTTCTCGAACATCGTCTCGCCGCTCCTCCTGCAGGGGAGCGCGGCGGTGATCTCGAACGACTATCTCCCGCAGTCGATCCTCGAGCTCTGCAACCGCTTCGCGTGCACGGTGGTGCCGGGGATTCCGATGATGTTCGAGCACCTCTCGAACACCGCCCGCGACGACGGCGACTTCGCCACGGTGCGGACCTTCATCTCGGCGGGCGCACCGCTGCCGCCGGCCACTTCTCGCCGCTTCCGGGGACGCTTCGGCGCCGACATCCACTCGTTCTACGGCTGCAGCGAGTGCGGCGGGATCACCTATGACCGCGGCGGGGCGGCGGTGGAGCGGGGGACGGTGGGAGGGGCCATGGAAGGAGTGGCGCTCGAGATCGACCATTCCCGCGTGACCGTGCGCAGCGGCTCCGTCGCGCTCGGGTACCTCGCCGACGCGGAGCGGTTCGAGCCCTTCGAGTCCAATCGCTTCCGGACCGACGATCTGGTCGAGTTGCGCGAGCAGGACGAGGTGGCGCTCGTCGGGCGGGCCAGTGAGCTGATCAACACGGCCGGGAAGAAGGTGAACCCGCGCGAAGTGGAGCAGGTCATCCTGCAGATGGACGGCGTGCGGCAGGTCAAGGTCTACGGCGAGGCCGCGGGGGCGCGGGGGGAGGTCGTCGCGGCCGCCATCGTCGCCGAGCCCGACGTCACCCGCGAGCAGGTCCGCGAGTTCTGCCAGACCCGTCTCTCGCTGCACAAGGTCCCCCGCATCGTCAAGCTGATCGAGGCCATTCCCGTCGACGAGCGGGGCAAGGTCAAGCGCACCGCGCTGGCGGCGCTGTAGCGGTCATCGGCGGGCCGCGTGCAGGCCCTTTCCCGTCAGCCGTTTGTACTCTGTCAGCCGTCGCCGGACGCCGGCCCAGTACACCAGGTAGTACCCGAGCACCACGGCGCCGGCGGCCATCGAGCCGGCGGCACCCGACGCCGCGAGCCACGACTCCTGGCCGGGAATCGTCCGCCACGCCTGCCACCCCCTCCAGAAGCCGTAAACGAGCCGCGCGGCGACCAGGAGCGTGATCGTCAGGATCAGCCAGCGGCTGGGCGTGTAGTGCATCGAGTACGGCGTGACCTCCCACCGGGTGAGGAAGAGTCCGAGCAGACCGAGCGCGCCCCCTCCGAGCAGACCGAGCACGCCCACGCTGAACGCCCCGGGGATCCAGACGCTGGCGGCGGCGGCGATGAACAGAAACATCGCCGCCGAGAGGGTCACGGCGTAGAAGCTGATCGTCACGGTCCATCCGCGAGCCATCCGCCGCACCGTGCCGGCGCGATAGCGGAGCACGATCGACAGCGGCAGCATCAGCACGGCCAGGGCCATCACGGCCAGGAGTGCCAGGACGACGAAGACCAGCGGCATCCCGGAAGCCTACGACGGTTCAGGTGCCCCACGGCGGAACGACCGCGATGCCCTCCCTCCACAGCGCCTCGAACAGCGCCGCGGCGTCGAGGTGCTGCGAGGGCGGGACCACGCCGCGGTGCGGGAAGCGCCCGGCGGCGATGCTCTGTGCGGCCATGACGGCCGGGATCACGGCCGTGAGATGCGTCTGCTCGCCGGTGAAGAACTGATGCTTCTGTCCGCCGGTGGTCACGATCTCGTAGGCCAGGATTCCGCTCCTCGGGCCGATGCGCCGCACGAGGGCCACGGCGGCGTCCCGATAGCGGTCGAGCAGACGCCGAACCTGCGGGCGGTTGACCGCTGCGCGCAGGATCGCGTTGGCGCCCGGAACGCCGGCGTCGACGATCAGTTCCGCCTCGCGCAGCGAGGGGAAGAGCCGCGGCAGCATGATCGAGTCGGCGGTCCTGACCGTCACGCCGCGGCGCGATCCGAGCGGCTGCGGAAATCGCAGAATGCGCGGCCGGCCGATGAGGGAACCGAGGAACGAGTTGACGGAGGCGGGATTGGCGGTGCGTCGGCTGGCCGGCCTGAGGTACGCCGTGAGCCTGCGCGGATGGCCGACGCTGCTCATCCCGAGGACGGCCGCGCTGACGGTCGAGAGCGTGCTGCAGGAGGTCAGCACGCGGATCCCGGCCGCGGCGATCGGCGCTTCATGCTCGTAGACCATCGCCGCATAGCCCGGCGTGTCGTTGATGTCGATCACGTCGAACCCGATCTTCGCCGCCGCTTCGATCAGGGCCGGCGTCCGCGTCTGAAACGGCCCCGCGGCATCGATCACGAGGTCGCGCTGCTTGAGCTGCGCGCGGAGGTCTTCCGCGCTGTTGGCGTCGATGCGCAGCTCCGTGCTGCTCCGCGAGGCCACCAGCGGCTCCAGACCCGCCGCCCGGAGCCTCTCCGTGATGAGGCGTCCGAAAAACCCGTTCCCTCCCACCACCACGATCCTTTTCATCGAAGCCTCATTCCGGCCAACACCACCCATGGGATGAAGAGGGCCATCAGCACCGCGCTCGAGAACACCACCCCCGCCGCCGAGCCGGCGATGGTGGCCAGGGTCAGCACCGCCCCGCTCCCCCACACCACCCACGCCCATCGTCGCAGGAGCGGCGGCATGGCCGGTGTGACGAGCGTCAAGAGCACCCCGGCGAGGGTATACAACGCATTCCCGGCTCCTCCGGTGAGCAGTGTAGCCGCCCGGTACAGCGCCGAGTCGGGCAGGGGCACGGAGGCGATGAAAAGAGACTCCCCTGCGAAGTCGCACATCAGGCCGAACCAGGCGATGACCAGGGCCACCAGCGCCGGCCGCCGGTTGACGCGGCTTCCCCACCAGGCGTAGAAGCCCGTCAGCGAGACGGCGGCGGCCATCCAGAGCAGCCACCCCGCGCGCCACTGGCCGCGATGAGCCTCGAGCCATGCAGTGCGCTGCTGCAGGTCGGAGACCGCCTCGCTGCCGCCGCGGAGCAGGACGGCGGTCCCTGCAAGCGCCACCAGGTGCAGCGCCGCGCACCACCACGGCGCCGTGCGCGCGAGGAATCGCTTCACCGCGGTTCCTTCGAGCAGGAACAGACCGAAGGGCAGCCACCAGATCAGGTCATTGAAGACGATCAGCGGAAAGGTGCGGAGGGGGAAGTCACCGCTTCGCACCGCCAGCAGCCAGCCGAGCGGGCCGAGGACCTTGCCGGCCAGGCCGATGGCGATCAGCGGAAACGCGCGGTCGAGGCGCCATGCGCCGTACGCGTACAGCGCGCCGTAGAGTCCCACCACCATGCCGAGGCAGGCCCAGATCAGCGGATAGCGGGGAGGAGGAAGCTGAAAGAGGTCGAAGAACGCCTGTGGCGCGAGAGAGGCCCACAGCCCGAAGACGATGTTGTACGCCGCCGCTGCCCCGAACACCAGGCGGTAGACGCGCGCGCTGAAATCGCTCACGGCGCGAGCCGGTACACCTCGGACCCGGCCAGGAGGAGGGCGCCGGCACCGTAGATCTCCGTCCCTTCCGCGGTGGTGTCGCCCGGCTGATCGCCGATCCGCTGCACCCAGCCGAGCTTCCCGTCGGGATGCACCGCACGCACGAGCGCGGCCCATCCCCTGCGGATCACCGGCTCGTACACGGAGCGATCGAGCAGGCCCTGGTTCACCCCGAAGGCCAGCGCATAGACGTAGAACGCGGTGCCGCTCGTCTCCGGGAGGGGGAGGGTATAGGGGTCGAGGAGGCTCGAGCGCCAGTAGCCGTCGCTCTGCTGAAGGCTGGCGATCTTCGGCGCCATCTCCCGGAACAGCGCAACGTACCGCGCGCGCTCCGGGTAGCCGGCCGGCATCTCCAGCAACACGCGGGCGAGCCCGGCCAGCACCCAGCCGTTGCCGCGGCTCCAGAAGATCTTCTTGCCGTTCGGCCCGCGCTGGTCGAAGAAGCGGCTGTCGCGGTAGTAGAGATGCTCTTCCTTGTCGTAGAGATAGTCGGTGGTCTTCCACCACATCCGGTCCATGAAGTCGAGGTAACGGCGGTCGCCGGTGGCGCGGGCGGCCATGGCGAGCGCGGGAGGCGACATGAAGAGGGCGTCGCACCACGTCCACTGGCGCCAGGTCTTCTCCCACGACTCGAACTCGAGCGACTCGTCGAAGGGAAAGAGGATGACGGCATCGAAGAGCTGCAGCGCCGGCTGGATCAGGGCCCGGTCGGGGTTCACGCGGTGGAAGAGGAAGTAGCTCTGGGTGATGGCGTGATCGTCGGCGCAGAGAGGACGCGGTCCTGGCCGCCAGCGATTCTCCTCACCGTTGGCCCGGACGGCGGCCAGGTATCGCTCCTGGTCGCTCGACAGCGGCGCGAAGGCGTTGAGGCCGATCCAGAAGGGGGCGTGCGTCCAATCCCAGGCCGGATGCTTCGAGGGATTGGCCAACTGCCAGTCGGCGGCGGCGGTCAGGACTTCGACGATGGCCCGCCTCTCGAACCGAGGATCGAACGGCTCCATGCGCGGCGCCGGAGCGACGGAGGCGCACCCGAGGAAGAGCAGAAGGAAAGCCACCCCTGAGCCCCGAGCCCCGAGCCCTGAGCCCTTTCCGCTCACGCCACCTTCTCATCGCTGGCGTGGGGCGAGGGGGCAGGCTCGCGGTGCCGGAGGCGCTTCCAGATCAACCGGACGTTGTCGAGCTCGGCGAGCGTCCAGAGCTTCAACCCGCGAGCGGCCATGTGGAAGGGTGCCAGGTTCAGGTTGAAGTAGGCCTTGATGCGGCGGTCGTTGTTGCGCGTCCCCGCTTCGCCGGCGGCGCGGCGGGCCAGGGCCAGCGACTTGAAGCGGCGGTTGTAGAACGCCATCAGGTGATAGCTGATGAAGGCCGGTTTCGGACCGAGGACCGGCATCCAGAAGAACTTCTTCATGAAGCGATAGGCCGGCATGACCACGAAGATGTAGTAGTGCGCCGTGTCGAGGAGGAACGACGCGCTGAGCAGGTCCGCCTCCCCCATGTAGTAGTACTTGTCACGGTAGGCGGCGTGGAGGAAACGGTGGTAGGAGCGGACGAACGTCACGTTGTGCTCGGCGATGAGCGGAAGCACGTCCTCGCCGGCCGCCTTTTTCCGGATGATCTCCACCGTGGCCTCGACCGAGAACGCGGCGTGGTCCAGCCCCGGCGAGTAGTACGGATCGAGGAAGGCCGCCGCATCCCCCAGCAGCGCCCATCCGTTCCCCATGTACTGCCTCGTCACGTAAGGGAGATGCGAGTAGAAGCGGAGATCGTCGAGACGCGGCTCGGCCCCCTCAAGCAGTTCCGCCAGCGAAGGAATGGCCTTCAGAAAGGCGATGAAGTCCTCCGCGCGGTTCTTGCTCTGATGGAGATCGACGAGACGCCTGTCGAAAACGACGCCGATGCTGGTCTCGCCGTTCCCGAGCGGGATGACCCAGATCCAGTAGCCGAAGCCCATGTAGTGGTTCGTGCTCAGCCGCCGCGAGCCGACGTTGCGCGTACCGAGGACGCCATGCCGCGCGGCGAGGTCGTCGATGTGCCGGACGTTCTTCCAGCGGCACCAGACCGCCGCCGTCGGATGCGTGTCGACGCGGTCGATCAGGCCGAGTCGACGGCCGAGAAAAGCGACTCGACCGGTGGCATCGAGCAGCCACCGGCAGCGGATCTCCCGCGTGCCCTCGCCGCTCTCCACGATGACGCGGTGATCGAATTCGCCCAGCTCCACGTCGCGCGCCTTCGCAGGCCGCAACAGCTCCGCCCCTTCCGCCACCGCCGTGGCCAGGAGATATTCGTCGAACGTGTCGCGCCCGAGCTGAAACGACGGCACGGCGCTGCGCACAACACCTCCCGCCTCGGTGGCGTTGCCGTGTCCGGTCACCTTCTCGTTCGTGAACCAGTAGCGCAGCCCCTCCTTCGGCAGATGCTCGGCCTCGAGGTGGTGCCACATCGCCAGCCGGCGGGTGATGAACATCGCCGACATCTCCGTGGTCGCTTCGCCGACCTTGGCATCGAAGGCCTCGGCCTTCTCCACCACCAGCACCCGCAGCGCCGGCGCCTCGCGCCGCAGCAGGATGGCCGCGGCCGCGCCGCTGAAGGCGCCTCCCAGGATCACCACGTCGTATTGCAGGGGATCGGACATAGGCGTCGCCGAACAGTTTAGTGCGCCCCGGGACCGATGGGAGGGTGTCCGCTCACGTTCCCGGCTTCAGGTCCTCTTTCCCGACGCGGTTGGCCCACCAGTCCAGCAGCAGAACGAGGGCGAAGCCGCCCACCGCCAGGGCCACGGCCGTGGCGACCTCGGCGGTTAGAGTCTGGGGAAGGATGTTGTGCTGAATCGTGCCCACATCCTCCTTCCACGGCCACACCTTGCGCAGACTTCCCAGCATCAGCCCGGTCAGCAGCGCCACCGTGGCATCGTGATAGCGGCGGAACAGCCAGCCCAAAACCTGCGCGAAGCTGACGATCCCCACCACGGCGCCCAGCGTGACCCAGAAGATCGGAACCAGGTTGCGGTCGTTGAGCGCGCTGAGGACGTAGTGGTATTTCCCGAGGAGCACCAGGATGAACGAGCCGGAAATGCCGGGAAGGATCATGGCGCAGATGGCGAGCGCGCCGCTCAGGAAGAGGAACCACGGCGCCTCCGGCGTCTGCAGAGGGACGAGTCCGACCATGATGTACGCCCCGACGGTGCCTCCGGCGAGCGCGCTCCACAACGAGAGGCGCCATCGCTCCACCCGGCGCCCGACGGTGACCACCGAAGCGAGGACCAGTCCGAAGAAGAACCCCCAGATCAGCACCGGCCGGTGATCGAGAAGCCACTCGATTCCTTTTGCCAGCGTCAGGATGGCGGCAAAGATCCCGATCAGCACCGCCAGGAGAAAGGGGAGGTTGACCGCCAGGGCGGCCTCGCGCAGGCGGCAGCGCGCCAGCGCCTTCAGGAATGGAACTCTGGCGAAGGAGCGGATCGACTCGATCAGCTCTTCGTAGATGCCGAGGATGAAGGCCATCGTGCCGCCGGAGACGCCCGGGACGACATCGGCGGCCCCCATGCAGAAGCCGCGGGCGGCCAGCCCGGCGTATTCGGCGGGAGTGCGGCGCCGCGCCGCGCTGGCCTGGACATCGACTGCGTGGCCGTGCTCGTGGCCGCTGTTTTCGGTGGGCATGCGGGCGCGGATCATGCCGGACGGATGCCGGAACTGCAACCTGAGCTCCGGGCCCGGCGCGTTGGCTCTCCTCTTTCTCCTGCCGTACCATAGCCGCAGGCATCCCGAAAGGTCCGATGAAAAGCCAAACCGGGCGGCGGCGGTGGGTCGGCGGCGCACTTCGTGCCGGCCGAGCGGCTGCGTTCCTCACGCTCGCGACCGGCATCAACGGCACGCTGGCCGTGCTCGAGCCGCGATACGAGCCGATTTACGTCTACCTGGTGGCGGTGGTCATCGTGGCCTGGCTCGGGGGCGTGCTCCTCGGCGTCACGGCGGCGGTCGCCGCGGTCGTCCTTTACGACTCGATGTTCGCCCCCGTCCCGGCCGGCCCCTCGCTCGCCAGCGTCGTCCCGTTCGTGGTGGCCATCGGCGCGGCCGTGCTCACGGCCCTGGCGCGGTCACCCCTGGAGAGGAAGCGCTTCGCTCCCGCACCGCAGCGGCCTCTGCTCGAGCCGACTCCGACGGTCGTGTCGGTCACGCCGACCATGGCCGACACGGCGGAGGTCGACGACCTCCGGCTGCAGCTCGCCGACGCCGGGCGGCAGCTCGACGAAGCGCGAGCCGCGACCGAGAAGGAAAGCCGCCTCCGGTCGGAGGCTTCGGCGGCGGCACGGGTGCGGCTGGCCGGGCTTCAGCACGACCTCGACTCCTCGCGGAACGACGCGCTCGAGCAGGCCAGGCGTGCCTCCACGCTCCAGGCGCAACTCGACGAGGCAAGCCGCCGCGGCGAGGAGAGCGGCGAACGCCTCGCGGCGCTGCAGGGCGAGGTCGAGTCGAGCCGTGCCCGCCTGCACGAGCTGGAGGCGCGCCTCGAGGAGACCACCCAGGAGCTGGAGGTGGCGTGGAAGCGGGTCGACGAGGAGAAGTCGCGATCCGACGGGAACGAAGCGCGCCTGCACGAGCTGGAGAGGCAGGCCAATGATGCCCTGCAGCGAGCCGTCGCCGATCTCGCCTCGCGATACGAGGAGCCGCTCGCCGCGGCGAAGGAGAGCCTGGCGGAAGCATTCACCCGCATTCCTCTGCTGGAGAAGGAGCTCGACGAGGCCCGCCGTGCGTTCGAGGAGGCGCACCCACGCACGGCCGCGCTGCAGGAGGAGATCGATCGCCTGGGCGCGCTGCTCGAACAGGAGAGAGCCCGGGCCGCGGAGCGCCTGCAGGCCGCGCTCGATGAAGCGGGGCGGAAGCAGGAGCTGGCGCTGGCCGAGGTGGCGGCCCGGCTGTCCGAACGAATGGAGGCGCTTCAGCACGAGAAGGAACAGGCCATCGCGGACGGCGAGCGGCGACGCGCCGAGGCGGTCGCCGGCTACACGTCGCGGCTGCAGAGCTCCGAAGCGCGCGCCGCGGCCCTGCAGCAGAAGGCCGACGATGCGCGCACGGCGGTGGAGCTGGAGCGCGCGCAGCGCGAGCGCGTGGAGGCCGACCTCGACCGGAAGATCGCCAGCATCGCCGCCGGGCTCACCTCCGATTACGAGGCGAGTCTCGGCGAGGCCCTGGTCGAGAAGGAGGCGGCGCGGGCCGAGGTGCGGGAGCTGACCTCGAAGGTGACGTCGCTCCAGAAGCAGCTCGCCGAGCAGAGCGAGCTCCTGGCGGGGGCGCGGGAGGAGGAGGCGCGGCGCGGCTCGGAGACCCTCTCCGACTACAGCGCCAGACTGATGCACTCGGAGGCGCGCGCGGCCGCCGGCGAGCAGGAAATCGAGCGCCTCCAGGGAGAGCTGGAGGACGCCCGCTCCCGCGCGGAGCTCGAGCGGGCCGAGCGCGAGCGCGTGCTGGCCGACTTCGATCGCAAGATCGCCAGCATCGTCACGGGGATCACCTCCGATAGCGAGAATGCCATCGCCGAGGCCCTGGTGGAGAAGGAGGCCGCCCGCGCCGAGGCCCGCGCCGCGGCGAGCAGGATCGAGTCGCTGCAGCGCAAGCTCCTCGATTTCGACACCCTCTACCGCCAGGTGGAAAAGAGCACCGCCGACCTGCGCGAGGCCGTCGACAGGGAGCGCCGGCGTGCCGATACGGAGAAAGCCGCGCGCGAAGAGCTCGACGCCGACTGGAACGAGAAGCTGCAGACCATCGTCGCTCACCTCGCCACCGACCACGAAGCCGACCTCGGAGAGGCCCTCCTGCAGAAGGAGGCCGCCCGCGCCGAGGCCCGCAACCTCGGTGTCCGGCTCAGGACCCTGGAGCAGCGACTCGAGAAGGAGCGCACCGCTGCCGTCGCGGCCGAGAAACCGACCCTGACCGGGAACACCGCCCGGCCGGCCCTCGTGCTCGTCGTGCACAGCGATGCCGGCATGAGAGCGATGTCGAAGCACGCCCTCGAGCAGGACGGTTATTCCGTGACCACGGCCGCCGACGGCCTGGAAGGGCTGAGGATGGCCGCCGCGCAACGTCCCGACGTGGTTCTGGCCGAGGCGGTCATGCCGAAGATGAACGGCCGCGAGCTGGTCCAACTGCTCAAGGCGCGCAGCGAGACGGCCGGCGTGAAGGTCGTGCTCATGAGCAGCGAGGCCGGCAACGACACCGGGCCCGGCAGCGATTTCCGAGCCGACGACTTCCTGCCGAGCCCGGCCGACCTCACCACCATGCGCGCAATCCTGGCCAGCGTGCTGGCGAAGTGAGGGCCGTTCAAGCGGCTCGAAGCGCGGCCACAGCCTGCTCGGCCTGCCACAGGTGCCGCCTCTGGTGCGCGGTGATGATTCGGAAGGCCGAGTAGACGTTGTATCGGGCGCGCTTGTCGAAGGGGGAGACGACCTTCACCCGCGACAGAGCGATGCCCTCGGCCGAGCGCACCAGTTCGACGAGCCGGCGTTGCAGCGCCATGAACTCGCCCAGCGCCTCCGCCTTGGCGCGCACTCCCTTCGGCACGAAGGGCGCGGAGGTCTTCAGGCGCTTCCGGACCGGCGGCTCCATGAACCAGCGCAGGATGCGCCCGAGCAGGTCCATCGACGGCGGCTCCTCGCCCGTGACCCCGCGGCGGCGGGCCTCGTCGATGGCCCCGCGGAGCAGCGGAATGAACATCTCCGAGGAAAGGCTGAGGTGAGCCATGCACTCGGACGCCGACCAGCTCCAGAGATCGGGCCGGACGGTGAAGAGGCGAGGCTCGGTCGACTCGACCAGGCGGCGAGCGCGCTCGGCCGCCTCGTCGAGCTCCTGTTCGAGATCGGCCAGTGCGGTCATGTGCTCCCCGTCAGTCCTTCTTCAGCATCGCCTCGCCGAGCTCTCTCGAGCGCAGCGTCGCCGCCTCCACGGCATTCATCAGCGTGGTCCGGACGCCGCCGTTCTCGAGGGTGTGCAGTCCGGTGATGGCGGTGCCGCCGGGTGAGGTGACCATGTCCTTCAGAAGGCCGGGATGCTCGTTGGTCTCCAGCAGCAGCTTGGCCGAGCCGAGGAGAGTCTGCGCGGCGAGGAGCTGCGCGGTGCGGCGGGAGAGGCCCATCTTCACCCCGGCGTCGCTCAGCGCCTCGACGATCAGGAACACGTACGCCGGCCCGGAGCCGGAGAGGCCGGTCACGGCGTCGAGCTGGTACTCGTCGAGAATGACGGTGAGGCCGATGGCGTCGAAGATGCGCCTGGCATCATCCAGGTCCGACTCCCGGGCGTAGTCTCCGCGGGCGATTGCCGTGGCCGCCGCGTCAACCAGGGCGGGCGTATTCGGCATGGCGCGCACCACGCGCGTCCCGCTGGCCAGACGCTGCTGGATGGCCGCCACCGGGACGCCGGCGGCGATGGAGATGACCAGCGCTTCGGGGCTGATCGTCGAGGCCACCTCGTCCAGGACCCGGTCGAGGATCTGCGGCTTCACCGCCAGGACGACGATCTCCGACGCCGCCGGTGCCCGGTTGTCGGTCGTGGCGTAGATGCCGTAGGTGTCGCGGAGCTCGCGCATCCGCTCTTCGCGCGGGCCGGAAGCGGCGATCTGGGCGATGGCGAAGTCCCCGCCGCGCAACAGCCCTCTGATCATCGCCTCGGCCATGTTGCCGGCCCCGATGAATCCGATCGTTCTGTCGATGGACATTCTCACTTCTCCTCGCCGCGGACCATGTCATTCCGAGCGTAGCGAGGGATCCGGGCGGGTGGCCGGCGCGCTGCGTCCCCTCCCGCCCGGATCCCTCGCTCACGCTCGGGATGACAGGCTACGCCGCCGCCCCGTGGCATTTCTTGTACTTCTTGCCCGAGCCGCAGGGGCAGGGATCGTTCCGGCCGACCTTCTTTTCGGTCCGGCGCACCGTCTGCGGCTGACTCGGTGCCGACCCGGAGAAGAACATCGGCTGCTGTTTCGGCGGGGGCGGGAGGGCCCGTCTGCGCTCGGCCTGCTCCCCTTCGCGCTCGACCACCACATCGACCTTCCAGAGGAACTTGACCACGCGGTCCTGGGTGCGCTCCATCATCTCCTGGAAGAGCGCGAACGACTCCTTCTTGTACTCGATGAGCGGGTCGCGCTGCCCGTAGCCGCGGAGGCCGATCCCTTCCTTGAGGTGGTCGATCATCAGCAGGTGGTCCTTCCACTGCTGGTCGATGACCTGGAGGAGGAGGTACTTCTCATGGAGGCGCATGACCTCCGCTCCGACCTGCGCTTCCTTCTCCTCGTAGCGCCTGTTGACGGCCTCGACGATCTTGTACTTCGCCTCGTCGGGACGCATCGTGGCCAGGTCGACACCGGCCGTGCTCAGATCGATGCCGAAGTAGTCGAACAGCTCCGCGTTGAGCTCGGCCTCGTTCGGCATCTCCCGCATGTCGTCGGGATAGTGCGTCTCGATGAGGAACCCGACGATCTCGTCCGCGGCGTTGAGAATGTAGTCCTTCCCCTCGCGGCCTTCGAGAATGCTCCGCCGCAGCGTGTAGACCGACTCACGCTGCTTGTTCATCACGTCGTCGTACTCGAGCAGGTGCTTGCGGGCATCGAAGTTGCGCCCTTCCACCTGCTTCTGCGCCCGCTCGATGGCCCGGGTGACCATGCCCGCCTCGATCGGCACCCCCTCTTCCATCCCCAGGCGCTGCATCAGGCCGGAGATGCGGTCGGAGCCGAAGATGCGCATCAAGTCGTCTTCGAGAGAGAGGTAGAACCGCGACGAGCCCGGATCACCCTGGCGCCCCGAGCGGCCGCGGAGCTGGTTGTCGATGCGCCGCGACTCGTGGCGCTCGGTGCCGAGGATGTGGAGCCCGCCGAGGCGCACCACCTCGTCGTGGTCGCGCTGCCACTGCGACTGGATCTCTTCCTCGATGGACTTGCGGCTGATGGGGTTCTCCACGTCCTTCGCCTTCTGCGCGGCGAGGAACTCCGGGTTCCCGCCGAGGAGAATGTCCGTCCCCCGGCCGGCCATGTTCGTGGCGATGGTCACCGCCGCCTTGCTGCCCGCCTGAGCGACGATCTCCGCCTCCTTCTCGTGGTGCTTGGCGTTGAGGACCACGTGCGGAATGCCGTTGCGCTTGAGCAGCGTCGAGAGCTGCTCGGACTTCTCGATGGAGATCGTCCCCACCAGCGCCGGCTGCCCCAGCTCCTGCATCTCCTTGATGTCGTGGGCGATGGCCTCGAACTTCTCCCGCTCGGTGCGGTAGACCAGGTCGGGCATGTCGTTGCGGATCATCGGCTTGTTCGGCGGGGCCACCACCACCTCGAGCTTGTAGATCTTGTCGAACTCCGCCGCCTCGGTGTCGGCGGTGCCGGTCATGCCGGCCAGCTTCTCGTACATCCGGAAGAGGTTCTGGAAGGTGATCGTGGCCAGGGTCTGGTTCTCCGCCTCGATGCGCACTCCTTCCTTCGCCTCCACGGCCTGGTGCAACCCGTCGCTCCAGCGGCGGCCGGGCATGAGCCGCCCGGTGAACTCGTCGACGATCAGGACCTCGCCGTCCTTGACCACGTAGTCGACGTCCTTCTTGTAGAGGGAGTGCGCGCGCACGGCCTGATTCACGCCGTGCAGGATGTCCATGTTGTTGGGGTCGTAGAGGTTCTCCACGCCGAGGAGTTTCTCGGCGTGCATCACGCCGTCCTCGGTGAGGACGGCCGTGTGCTGCTTCTCGTCGATCTGGAAGTCGGTGTCCTTCTTCAGGCGGGGGACGATCTTGTCGACGCGATAGTACTTGTCGACCGACTCCTCCGAGGGGCCGCTGATGATGAGCGGCGTGCGGGCCTCGTCGATGAGGATGGAATCGACCTCGTCGATGATGGCGTAGACGTGATCGCGCTGGACCATGGCCTCGAGGTCGAACTTCATGTTGTCGCGGAGGTAGTCGAAGCCGAACTCGTTGTTCGTGCCGTAGGTGACGTCGCAGCGGTACGCTTCCTGCCGTTCGCGGTCGCCGTGCTGGTTCTGGATCACGCCGACGGTGAGACCGAGGAATCTGTATACGCGTCCCATCCACTCGGAGTCGCGGCGGGCCAGGTAGTCGTTGACGGTGACCACGTGCACGCCCCGCCCGGTAAGGGCGTTGAGGTAGACGGCGAGGGTGGCCACGAGGGTCTTTCCTTCGCCGGTCTTCATCTCGGCGATCTTGCCGCGGTGCAGGACCACGCCGCCCATGAGCTGCACGTCGAAGTGGCGCATGTTCACCGACCGCTTCGCCGCCTCCCGGCAGACCGCGAAGGCCTCCGGGAGGAGATCGTCGAGGGCAGCCTGCAGGTCGGCCTTGGCCGCGGCCAGGAGCATCTCGTCGCGGGGAATCTCGCGCCGGGCGTTTGCCATCCGCTCCGCCACGGGGCGGAGGCGCTCGCGGAACTCCTGCGTCTTCTGGCGAAGCCCCTCATCGCTGAGCCTGCTCACGGCGGGCTCGAGGGCGTTGATCTGCTGGACGATCGGGATCATCCGCTTGACGTCCCGCTCGTGCTTGGAGCCAAAGATGGCTGTGAGAACTTTATCGATCATGCCGGTGTGAGAATCCGGCCAATACCATATGTCATTCCGAACGGAGCGAGGAATACGGCTCGGATGGCCGGAACGCCAGGCGCTGCGCCCCCGCGATACACTCCCCCGCCGTGCCGGAACCCGCGGTCGACAGCCTGCGCAGCCAGCTCCGCGAGCGCGGCTATCTCAGCCACGGCATCGAGAGGTGGTTCGCGCTCGACCCCTGGAGCTCGCGCGCCTTCTGGTCCGAGCTGGCCGTCGTGGCCCTGAAGGCGGCCACGCTCATCGCTCTCTTCGCCGCGCTGGCCCAGGCGGCGGTCATGCTCCTCCGCAACAGCCCTCTGGGGACGGCCGAGATGCTGATCCTCTTCGCCCTCTACGCAGCCTTCTGGCTGGCCGCCTCGTTCCTCTTCGTGGTGGCCGTGGCGATGCTGATGAAGATCCGCCCGGAGCTGGCCATCGACACGCCGCGGGCGCTGCTGGCCATCTCGATCGCGGCGGCTGGCGTCCTCGCCGTCCCGCTGGCCTTTTGGTGGTACCGCTTCGAGACGCTTCCCGGCGCGGCCGAGCTGGCCATCGGGGGGGCCCTCCTCGGCCTCTTCTTCGTCGTGGCGGCGCTGGTGGTCTCGGCGGCTCTGCTGTCGTTCTCGATCTACGAGCTGCACCGCATCCCCGCCATCCACCAGCGCCCGCGCACGATTCCGCTGGCCATCGGCGCCGCGGCGCTGATCGCCCTGCTGCTCATCCCGGCGCGCGCAACCACCGACGCGGCGGCCGCGGCGCCGCAGCAGATCGTGACCCGCCCTTCCTCCGCGCGGGTGGCCCTGGTCGCCGTCGACGGGCTGACGTGGGACATCGCCCGGTCGCGTCCCGATCTGATGGCGCTGTTCGAGACGCGCTTTGCCGCCGAGCCGATCGTCGCTCCCTCCGCCGCCGAGCGGTGGGCCTCGCTCGGTACTGGCGTCCCCTCCCGCCTCCACGCGGTCCGCGCTCTGGCGGGCGTGCGGGTGGCGGGCGGGAGCCGCCTGCTTCAGAGCGTCTCCCGCGCCGACGTGGTGCTGCGCGTGCTCGCACCCGCGGTGCGGCTGGCGCGGCTGCAGCCGCTCCCGCCGACGGTCCGCCGCCGGCACTTCGTCTGGGAGTCGTTCGCGGCCCGCGGCGTGCCGGTGGTGGCGGTGAACTGGTGGACGTCCGGGAGCGAGAAGAGCGGCGCGCTGACCGCGATCGGGCAGGAGACGATCTTCGGCGCGTCGCGCGGCGAGCCACTGCGGGTGGACGAGGCGGCCGTACGACGGCTGCAGAGCGCGACCGCGGGCACGCGCTTCGCGACGGTCTACCTTCCGGCGCTCGACGTGATCCTGAACCGCCTCGCCGCCGACCGCTCCACGCAGCTCGCGCAATCGCTCCGGGCCATCGACGGAATCGCCGAGGCGGTCCGGTGGCTGCGAGAACACGATTATCAGGTGCTCCTCGTCGGATTGCCGGGCGAGGGACAGAGCGGCAGCGCGGTGATCGCCGCGACCCTCCCGCTGCAGCAGCCGTCGAGCGCCTGGGACCTCGCCCCCACCCTCGCCACGCTCCTCGGCTTCCCCCCCTCCGCGGAGATGCCCGGCCGCTCGGTCGCCCCCGGCCCCGAGCCGCCGCGCATCGCCACCTACGGCGAGCGCGCCAC
>DATLEX010000011.1:0-12712 GCA_035525045.1 Thermoanaerobaculia bacterium
GGTCGTCCTGACCAGTCTGCCGATCCTCGACTACGACCGTGCTGCCGCCGACTGGCACGCAGCCGAGCGGGCGCGGCTCGCCGCGCGCGGCGAGATGCCGCCGTTCGCCGACGGGCAGATCGCCGCCATCTCCGCGGTCCACGACCTGACGCTGGTCACTTTCAATACGGCCGATTTCAAACGGTTCCGCGGATTTCGGATTCAGAACTGGGCATAGACGAGGCGACCGGCCGTTCGGAGTTGCTTTGCTTCGCCTGCTCAACCGGCTTTCGCACGCCGTAGGAGATGACGTCGGGTGCATGCGCGTCGAGGTTTGTCCGATAGCAACGACCTGCCGTCATAGACCCTGCAGCCAACCGGTAATCTCGGCTTTCACCACGTCGGTCACCCGGATCGCCTGCGCCGGACCCGTCGGCCTTGCAACATGGACTCCGACCGCGGTCAGCGTTCCTTTGAGCGCCACCGGCCCGCCACTCTGACCATCGAGGGTCTCGACGGAATACGATATGCGGCGACCGGTGCCGCCGAGAATCGTTCCTGCGCCCGCACACTGCGTCCGCGGTTGTCGATCAGCCGGATAACCACTGACGTAAACAGCATTCCCGTCGCCAGGTTTCAGATCGCGCACTCCGAATTTTCCTAGTTGCGCACCAAGCGGCTGGTCGATCGCAATGATTCCGAAGTCGGCATCAGGATCACCTTGCAACCAACCTGCTGCTACGCGAACGGCCTTGGGAGTGAAAGCGCCGTAGCCGCTACGCCCGTTTCTACCGGGATAGATGGTGATGGCCGGTGTACGCCTGATGTCGTGAAAGAAGAGGTTGTGTCCGGCTGTGAGGAGCACCGTATTCGTTATGAAAAATGCACTGCCGTGGTAGACATCATGTGCCGTTCTGAGAAGAAGATGCGCAACCACCCGCCATGGCGGGACAGTCGTGTCGTTGACGTCTTGAACCGACGTCAAGGGGTGCGCAAGGCGTTCCGTTCGGGTTTCGTACCCGATCGTGTCAGCTAGATCCGCTGCAACGCGCGAAAGGACTGACGACGACGCGAGGAACGCCGGTTTCGCGACTTCGTCCGCATCGGCAGGCAGTTCTTCCTGAGGCTGAAGTGAGTCGACTTCGGAAGTGCCCTCATTGAGCAACAAAATTGAACGGCGGAGCTCATCAACCTCTTCCGTCATCTCGACTTCGTTGATCATTGGCGTATCACCTCGTCACATCGACACTGATCGTGAAATAAAAGCCTGTGTCGGGCTTGACGTCGATCTTCAGGTCGGCCGCGCTGGGGATGATCCCGCCTTCCACTTGCGAATCGTCAAGCCGTTCCGCCTGCTGGTACGCAATGCCACCACCGATCGTGAAGAGGTCAAAGATACGAAACGACGGGCCGGCGAAAATGCCGAATCGATCGGAAACCGGGCTTAGTCCGAGTTGGAACGACGGCGCAAAGTCAAGACTTCTCCATCGACGAGGAGTCATAGAGAGCATCGCGCCGAGTGACAGTCCATTCACGTTTCGGGACGACTGCCGAGTGATCTTATGAGTACCGTCGGGAAGCGCCTCAGTTCCCCAGTCATCTTTCTCCACGAGGCTGTACAGCAACGCCGGCTCCACGCTGTACTCCATCGTGCCACCGGGTTCGACGTTGAACGTGAACTTGCCCTCTTTCAGGTTCGACGCAGTCGCTGCATCCGCATTGGCGGCGACCTTCGTGATGGTAAGGAACGGATGTTGATCCTCTTTGAAACTGAAGGGGACTGATTCGAACCTGATCGGCACGCCAATCCGCGATGTGACGGCCATGAACTCCCGCGCGGTTGTGATTCCTGTTCGAACCGCTGCGGCACGTCGAGCCGCGAAGTTGAACGCGTGCAGGAGATCTTCGACGGCGTTCGCGGCGGGCCGACCAACTGTCGGCTCGTCGGCGATTTCGACCTGCGGAAGGGCCGCACCCGAGGATCCCGTTTCGTTCAGACCGCCGCCGGGAGACGCGGCCTGAACAGTGATGGCTGATCCGCTCTTCGGTCTCGCCGCCGCTTCTGCCGCCACCTGCTTCTCGGCAGCCTCGACCGCGTTCCGCGCGTTCGGCTTCAGCTTCGCCTTCACGGCTTCCGCCGTCGCCGCTGCTTCCTGCGCGGCTTTAGCCTCCGCCTTTTTGATTTCCTCCTCGGCGCGTTTTCGATCAGCCTCACGGCGCGCGGATCCTGAGCGATAGTAGGTGAGTAGCGCGACATCGGCTCGATCGATGAGCGCCAACTCTTTTTCCAAGTTGTTCAGCGTCGTCGCCCAGGCGGCTACTTCTGTCTTGACCGCGGCAGCTTCGGCGAAGCTCTGGCCGGACTTGTTGACGAGTGCCTTCGCGCCATCGAGGTACGACTGTAGATCGACGACGTTCTCGACGAATCCTTCGAAGAAGGTCTCGGTGAAACCGGCGTCGTGAAGTGCCCTCTCGGCGCCGGTGAACTCGCGTCCGCGCTGCAGACCAGCTTGCCCCCGAAGGAAGTCGACTACAGATTTCAGCGTCTGCGCGTAACTCTCGGCTGCTGCATATGAGGCATTCGGCGTCGGCGCCCCTGGATCAGTTTTGTATGTGAACAGAAGAGGATTCGGGTCGGCGACCGAAATGTCCAACTTCTCGTCCTCCCGCAAGAAGTACGTCATCTGCTGCTCGAGAGGATCGGATCCGATTTTCTGGCCACGCTGATGCTCTTCGACCACCCCCTCGTAGTGTTTCACGACGAGTTCCACCCGCTGCTCTTTGCGTCTTGGCGCTGCGAACACCGAAGTACCGACCACGAGCAGCAGGAGGAAGTAACAGATGTTCCACCTCCCTCGGCCTGATGAAGTGCTGCGATCGCGATTTGCGGTACGACCGGACGCACGGAGTACATCTACCTTGACGAATTCAGCCATTGACCACCTCGTCGAAGATTCTGCTGCGATCAATTCAGGAGTGATTCTTGAGGCGAAATCCCTACCCCGGAATATGTGTCAGGCCGAAAAAACCGTATATCTTCTTTCCCAGCTATGAGTTCCGACGTGCGCTGAGATATCGACGGGATCAGGACTGACGCCGCGCCGCCTTGGGAAGGGGGAAGAACCAATCCTCGGCCAGCACGTTCTGCACCCTACGGCGCCAGCGACAGGACCGGCCGGGAGTGATGGGTAGGATACTTGCCGAGTTCTCTACACAGCCACGGGCTTTGCGACCCTCACGACCCCGAGAACCGAGGCTGGCTGCCGATGAATGCACCGACCCGCGAACTCGTGTTGTGCGTCGAGTCGAGCAGGCAGATCAATGATATGCGGGGTATTTTCTTGTTCGGGCCGCCGACGGCTCGACAACTTACAGTGCTGGCAACGCCTGCGGCGGTTGGTAAGCGAGTTGTCGCCTCTATTCGAGAGTTACGAGATGCTGGGTCCGCCCTCGGTCGGCCTGCATCTCAACCGAATCGGTGTGGAACCGGTGACGAGCAGAGGCAGCTGATGGATAAATTGGCATCCAAGCCAGATAGTCCGGGACATAGGCGCAACACTGCATCTGCGCATCAGACAGACAGAAGTCGGCACTATCGGACCCGGCTGGAGCGGCGAGTGGCGATTCAGAAGATCCGGTCACTAGATCCGTTGGGCGCCTCGGCGCAGGTCTTCACCTGTTCCAGTCTCGCCCCGACCGACCGGTGGAGCCGGTTTCCGGGGGAGGGAATGGGGGGGGCCACGTCTCACCTTTGGCAGGGTAGAACCGGAGGGAACGCGTGATGAGAACCGCCGTTGGAATCGCGCTGATGCTGGTGATCGGATGTACCGAGACCTCGACTCCGCCCGTCACGCGGGCATCGGCGGTGCAGCAGCCGAAGTGGATGGTCGAGGAGCCTACGACCACCGTCGAGCCATCCGCCGCCGTGAAGGCATTGCTTCGCGACGACCCCGACGTACGAGACCTGACGCCGGAGGAGGTCAAGGCCGCTCTCGCCGCCGCGCAAACTCAACCCGCCGGCGGTCCGGCTCTGGTCGAAGGCGCGGAGCGGTCGCAGCTCGAGAAAGAGAACGCGGAACGCGAAGCCGCCCGTCAGGTGAGACTGCGCGCCTCCGTCATGGTCGCTCCCGGCGACTCCCGCTATCACGCTGCCGGATGCGGCTCCCTCACGGTCGTGGAGGATGCCGGCGGGCAAACGCGCCGCGTCTACGTGGGATCGGCCATCACGCTGCAGGCTGCCCTCGACCGCGAGATGTCGCCGCACTCGGAGTGCGGAGCGCCGGCAGCGGATCCGAGCTTCCCCGATCTCTCGTCAAGTCAGTGAACGGTCAGGCTTGTCGCGAAGCGGACCGGACCGTTTACTTCCGCTCTTTCGGGTCCTTCTCCGGGTCGGGGACCTGCACGTTCGGTCGCTGCGGGTCGACCGTGTTCGGGCGCGAGGGCACCGGGCCGCCGGGCTGGAGCGGCGGCTGGGCGGGCGGCGGCGCCTTCGGCTGACTCGGCTTCGGTTGATCGGTGATCGACATCGGTATCCTCCTGGTGCCAATCCATCTCAAGATCCGTTCCTGCGTGGCTCCGGCTGCTGCTGCATGCTATGATCCCGCCCCGATGCGACCGATTCAGACGCTCCGACAGATGACCTGCCTCCGGGGCAGCGCCGCGGGCCGTGGATTCCGATCGCGTTAGAACAGACGAAATCGAACGAATCGAGCGGCCCGTGAGCGATCACGGGCCGCTCTTGTTTTTGCCGGGAACATGGGATGCGACCGACCGACACTTCGATCTCTCACGTGCTGCCGCCGGCCGGCGACGCCGCGTGGCGGCGCAACCGTCTCGACGCGGAGCTGAAGCAGGCGAACTCGGCGTGCGCGAGGTGCGGCTCGACGACATCATCGGCAGCTTCGGGCGGCAGCGCGATTTCAACCGCCGCTTCCTCCCCCGCCGCGGCGTGGCCCGGAGCCGCTGGATGCTCAAGGTGGGGGAGGCCTACTTCGTGCTCGACGGCCATCACCGTATATCGGTGGCGCGGGTGCTCGGCGCGCCGGCCATCGAGGCCAACGTCACGGAGTTCGTGACGACGGCCGGGTCGCCGGCGTGACTGGCACGAGGAATGTGTGATAACTCCGGGCGATGCGCTCCGCCATTCTCCTGTTCCTGGCCCTTCCCCTCCTGGCCCTTCCTCTCCTGGCCGGCGATGAGCCGCAGATCGAGCTGCGCCCGGTGGCCACGCTCCTCGAACTGCCGGTGGCCATCACGCACGCCGGAGACTCGCGCCTTTTCATCACCCTGCAGCGCGGGCGGGTCATGGTGCTGGAGGGGGGCGTGGTGCGCGAGACGCCGTTCCTCGACATCACCTCGAGGGTCTCCTGCTGCGGGGAGCGGGGGCTGCTGAGCGTCGCCTTCCACCCGCGATACGCCGAGAACGGCTTCTTCTTCGTCTACTACACCGACGTGGTGGGCGATCTGGTGATCGCGCGATACTCGGTCAGCGCCGACCCGAACCGCGCCGACCCCGCCTCGCGCGTGCCGATCCTCACCATCGAGCACCGGCAGTTCGGCAACCACAACGGCGGGCAGCTCCAGTTCGGCCCCGACGGATTCCTCTACATCGGCACCGGCGACGGAGGCGGCTGCGGCGATCCCTTCAACGCCGGCCAGTCGCTCAATACATTGCTCGGGAAAATGCTGCGCATCGACGTCGACTCCGGCGCGCTGTACGCCGTCCCTCCATCGAACCCATTCGTCTCCACGTCCGGCGCGCGGCCGGAAATCTGGGCCTGGGGGCTGCGCAACCCGTGGCGGTTCTCGTTCGACAGCGTCACCGGCGATCTCTGGATCGCCGACGTCGGCCAGGCCGTCGTGGAAGAGGTCAACTTCCAGCCCGCCACCAGTCCCGGCGGTGAGAACTACGGCTGGCGGCGGATGGAGGGGAGCCGGTGCTTCGTTCCGCCGGTGAGCGGCTGCGGCCCTCTCCCGCCGAGCTGCAACGACGGCTCGCTGACGCTGCCCGTGCTGGAGTACGGGCACGCCGACGGCTGCTCGGTCGCGGGCGGCTACCGCTACCGCGGCACGTCCAACGTCCGCCTGCGGGGCAGCTATCTGTACGGCGACTACTGCAGCGGGCAGATCTGGGCGGGCCGGCAGGCGTTCGACGGCTCCTGGACGTCGAGCCTGCTGGTCGACACGCCGCTGATGATCAGCACGTTCGGCGAGGACATGAACGGCGAGGTCTACGTGGCCGATCACCGCTCGGTCAACGGCGCGGTCTACCGGATCGTCGACGTGGCGCCGCTCCTGCCGCGCCGCCGCGCGGTCGGGCGCTGATGCCGTCGCGGCTCGATCGATTCATCGCCGCGCTTGCGTCGGCGGAGGTCTCCGATCGAGCCTGCAACCAGTACTCCCGTCTCTGCGGCGATCTGCGCGCGAATGCGATCCGCCGGCGCAACCTGCGCCTCTACCTCCACGAGATCGAAGCCGTCGGGCCGGCGACGCTCCTCGTCGGCGAGGCGCCCAGCCATCGCGGGGGGCGCCTGACCGGCATCCCCTTCGTCAGCGAAACGCTTCTCCTCGGCGGCGTGGAGATCGCCGGACCCCGCCGGCGAATCCTGGGCGCCGCGCACGGCTACCGGCGCGCGACCTCCGCCGGCCGCCCCTCCACCGAGGCGAGCGCGACGATGGTGTGGGAAACGATCCGCGCCATCGATCCGCTGCCGATGCTCTGGAACGCCGTTCCCTTTCATCCCTTCCACCGCGGCCATCCCGACTCGAACCGCGTTCCCGACTCCGCGGAGCTGGCTCTCGGGCGGCCGTTCATCGAGATGCTCCTCCGCCTCTTCCCGATCCGGCAGGTGGTGGCCGTCGGCAATCAGGCCGCGGGCTCGCTGACCCGCCTCGGCATCGGTCACGAGAAGGTCCGCCATCCCTCGCAGGGAGGGAAGGGCGCGTTCGTCGACGGGATCGGGCGCCTGTCGCGCTCGGGATGACGGGGGGGGCCTAGCCGCCGATGTGCGACATCTCGACCTTGCGAAGCGCGGCCGTGGCGGCGGAACGGACTTCCGAGTAGCGGTCGTCGCGGAGGCGCCAGATCGAGCCGAGCGTCGCCGCGATCTCCTGATCGGAGGCACCGCCTCGGAGCGGCGCGCGCAGGTCGTGGCCGCTGCCGGCGAAGAGGCAGGTGTAGACCTCCCCGGAGGCGGAGAGGCGCAGCCGCGTGCAGCTTCCGCAGAACGGCTGCGTCACGGAGGTGATGACGCCGAACTCCCCTCCGCCGTCGGTGTAGCGCCAGCGCTGGGCGACTTCGCCGTAGTAATTCGGGACGATCGCCTCCACGGGCCATTCCGCGGCGATCAGGCGGAGGATCTCCGCGCCGCTGACCACGTCCTGCATGCGCCAGCCGTTCGTGTTCCCGACGTCCATGTACTCGATGAAGCGGACGACGTGCCCGGTGTGGCGAAAACGGCGCGCGACCTCGACGACCGACGCGTCGTTGAGGTTCCGCATGACGACCATGTCGAGCTTGAGCGGGGTCAGCCCGGCCGCGGCGGCGGCGGCGATGGCTTCGAACACCCGCTCGACCGGGATGCCGACGTCGTTCATCCGCCGGACGGTGGCATCGTCGACCGAGTCGAGGCTGATGGTGACGCGGCGGAGGCCGGCGGAGGCGAGCGCGCGGGCGCGGGCGGGCGTCAGGAGCGAGCCGTTCGTGGTGAGCGCGATGTCGCCGATCGCGTCGATGGCGGCGATCTGCCCGACCAGCCGCTCCAGGCCGCGCCGGAGCAGCGGCTCGCCGCCGGTCAGCCGCACTTTCTGCACGCCGAGGCCGGCGAGGATCCGTACCAGGCGCGCGATCTCCTCGAAGGTCAGGAGCTGCTCGCGCTCGACGAAGGGGAAGTCGCGGCCGAAGATCTCCTTCGGCATGCAGTAGACGCAGCGGAAGTTGCAGCGGTCGGTGACCGAGATCCGCACGTCCCGGAGGGGCCTTCTCAGGGCGTCGAGCATGGCTGAGGCTACAACCGGCGGGGCGGAAACAAAAACTCCAGCATGGGACGGGCCCTGGCCGCCCAGGCGCGCTCGCTGTGATCGCCGCGGCGCTCCTCGCGGAAGAGGAGATCGGCCTCGTTCCAGCCGCGGCGGAGCATCAGATCGCGGAGGGCGCGTACGTCGCGCAGGGCCTCCGCGCCCTCGCGGACACCGGCGTCGAGCCAGGCCCGCGGCCGCGGCTCCCCGGCGAAGCCCTCCACCTCCTTCAGGATCACCCGGTCGTGCCACCAGACCGACGGAGACATCACCGCCACGCGGGCGAAGACGTTCGGATGCCGCATGGCCAGGTAGAGCGCATCGAGGCCGCCGAGCGACGACCCGCCGACGGCCGTATCGGCGGCGGCGGGCAGGGTGCGATAGCGGGAGTCGATCAGCGGCTTGATCTCCTCGATGACCATGCGGGCGTGGTCGGGCGCGCGGCCGCCGGCATTCTTCTTCGGATCGCGGGTGGGCGTGTACTCGTCGATGCGCGCCGGGCCGGCGTGGTCGATCCCCACGATGATCACCGGCTCCGCTCCCTCTGCCCCGATCGCCTCGTCGGCGGCCTCGCGGAGCCGCCAGTGCTGCCCGGGGATGAAGGCGCGGTCGCTGTCGAAGAGGTTCTGCCCGTCGTGCATGTAGAGCACCGGGTATCGCCGGTCCTCGTGCTCCTCGTAACCGGGCGGGAGGTAGACGACCAGCTCGCGGGCGTTGCCGAGGATCTTCGATTCGAAGCGGGGGATGCGCTCGAGGCGGCCGGGGCGGACGGCGGCGCGCCGATTCTCCAGCCGCAGCGCGCGCCGGAAGGTCGAGCGAAGCGCTGCGCGGAGGTCGATCGGTGTCATGCGGGGTCGCGAGGAGGGGGTCCTTCGCCGTCTTCGCGGCTCAGGACGACACCGGGCCCGCGATCTGCCGGTAACTGCTGCGATAGTAGACGAGCGGCTTTCCTTCCCCGGCCTTCACATCGACGACTTCGCCGACGAAGATCGAATGATCGCCGCCCGGCAACTGCGCGGTGAGGCGGCACTCGATGGTGCAGACCGCCCCCTCGATCAGCGGGACGCCGAGAGAGCCGCGGCGCACCGGGAGCCCGGAGAACTTGTCCTCCCCCTTCGAGGCGAAGCGCCCCGAGATGTCCGCCTGCGATTCCTCGAGGATGCTCACGCCGAAGCGCCCGGCGGCGGCGATGGCCTCGTGCGACCGGACCGACTTCTCGACACAGACCAGCACCAGGGGAGGATGGAGGGAGAGGGAAGCGAAGGAGGCGACGGTGAGGCCGTAGGGCTCGCCTTCGTGCTCGGTCGTCACCACGGTGACCCCGCTGGCGAAGTGCGACATGCCCACCTTGAACGTTCCCTCGTCGACCGGCATCGGCAGCGGAGTATAGCCGGTACGGCATCGGGTCCCGCGGGTCCGAGCCGCCGGGCGACCCGCGAAAACCGTTGGAAGTAAGGGATTTCTCTTCGTTTGCAAATCGTTGTTTTTTGGTTAGAATCGCGCGCAGGTCCGCGATCGCTTCTCCAGAATCGCGACAAGGTGAGCCATGAAAAAAATCGTCCTCGGTGTCGCTCTGCTCCTCATCGCCGCCGCGCCGCTGGCCGCTCAGCAGCGTCAGGCCACGCCCGAAATCAAGGCTCCCTCGAACGGCGAGGAGTGGGCTCGCCTCAGCAGCACCGAGAAGCTCTTCTGGGCCATCGGCTATTCACAGGGTTACCGCGATGCGCTCGACAAGATCGACGTGACGTCCGGCCCGGGGACGCCATGCGCCAGCCTCGCCGCCCGCACCGAGCGCCAGAGCTCGACCGCCGGCAAGATCAGCGGGTTCGAGCTGGTGTCCGGCCTGGAGCGCTTCTATTCGGACCCGGCGAATACGGTGATTCCGGTCGGAAGCGCCATCCGGATCTACCTGCTCCAGTCGAGCGGGAAGGACCAGATGACGATCCAGGAGCTGATCGACACGGCGCGGCTTCTCGGAGCCGAGACCACACGCCGGCCAGCCACACAGCGCTGACCGGCGAAAAGCGGACCCGAACGCGGTAGACTGTCCCTGTCGGCCAGGCCGGGGAGGATCGCGTGCCACGAGCCACTCTCGTCACCCTCGCAGCAGCGCTGCTGTTCACCGCCGGCGCGGTGGGTCAGCATGAGCAGGTTCTGATCGATCTGCCCGTCGAGCCCCAACGGGCCGAGAGCTCCCGCGGCCTCTACGAAACCGCGGCCGCGAACGACTTCTTCACCTTCGACGCCCTCTACCGCAGCGCTCCCGTCGCGGAGTATGCCGAGCTTCACAGCCTCTGGGCCTGGGCGATGGAAGACCCGATCGGCGCGTTCTACGGCACCGAGGGGCACGCGCGCCTTGGCCGGCTCTATCCCGGCTTCGCCGCCTACATCGACCCGTACCGGATCGTCGACTCGAACGGCAACGTCTTCTACCCGACCGCCGAGACGCGGCGGTTCCTCCTGGGACTGGCCGTTCTCGGAGTGATGGCCCGCGCGGAGGAGACGCCGCGGCCCGCGGTTGCCCGCGGCTCGGGGCTCGAGGCTCGGGGCTCAGGGCTCGGGGCTCAGGTCTCAGGGATCGAGGGCCGGGGCTCGGGGCTCGGGGCTCGGGGCTCGGAGGTCGCGGCGAAGCCGGCGGCAGGCCTGGCGCTGCAAGCGACGGCGGAACCGGCGCCCGTGCCCGTGCCGGTCGCGCCGGCACCGGCCACGACAACGGTGCTCGAGATGCCCCGCCAGGCCGCTCCCCCGCCGCCGGTGCTCGCGGAAAGCCGCGAGCTCGTGCGAGGCACGGTCCGGCGGAACGAGGCGGCGCGCGGCGCCCTCTCCCGGAGCATCTTCCTGATCATCGCCGGCCTCCTCGGTGTGGGGATGCTGACGCTGATGCTCCACACTCCTCGGGAGGAGCAGGGCGCACGGCCGACCCACTGACCGGCCGCAACATCCCGAGCCCCACCCCGTAGAATCGGGGCGTGGCTCGCCTCCGCGACTGGGTCGATCTCGGGAAGAAGACGTTTCACTCCCTCTCCCCGAACGACGTCACCGGCCTCTACGCGCTGGAGTGGCCGGAGACGAAGCGGATGCTGATCGCCGATCACCGGACGGCGATCGATCAGGAGCCGAGGCGCGTCAAGCGGTGGGTCCGCACGCTCAGCGCGATCTTCTACGGTCTGGCCAAGCGCCTCGCTCCGCACCGGCGCGTGCTGTTCGTGGTCTCGCAGATCGCCTTCTTCGCCTGTCTCATCTCCATCTTCAGCAACATGGCGAACCCGCCGGTGTGGGTCTTCATCGAGCTGACGGCCACGTTCCTGATGATGACCGTGCTCCTGGCCATGGAGCTGATCGACAAGATCAAGATCCGCGACGAGCTCGTCCTGGCCCGGGACCTTCAGGCCAGTCTCATTCCGAAGACACTCCCCCAGACCGCCGAGTACGAGATCGCCGCCTACAACCACATCGCCAACACGGTCGGGGGAGACATCTACGACTTCGTGCCGCTGCCGGACGGCCGGATCGCCGTGCTCTTCGGCGACGCCTCCGGGCACGGCATGGCGGCGGGCCTGGTCATGGCGGTGGCCCACGCCGCGTTCCGCACGCAGCTCGAGGTCGATCCCTCACCGCGGGCGATCACCGCCAGCCTCAACCGGATCCTCTGCCGGACGGGCGGATCGCGCTCGTTCTTCTCCTGCTGCTACGTGATGCTGGGGCCCGACGGAACGTTCGTGGCCACGGTCGCCGGGCATCCGCCGATTCTGAAACTCGGAGCGGGCGGGCGGGTCATCGAACGCATCGGCCGGGGAGCGTATCCACTCGGCATCAAGGCGAGCCTGCAGTGGGACGAGGTGACCGGCGCGCTCTCGCCGGGGCAATGGCTGCTCCTGCACTCCGACGGCCTGACCGAGGCGCGCAACGCGGAGGGGAACGAGTTCGGCGACGAGCCGGTGGAGACGATCGGTGCATCGGGCCGGGGCGGCTCGGCCCGCGGTCTCGTCGAGGCGCTGGTGAGCGAGCTGCGGTTCTTCACCGGCGGCCGTCCGGCCGAGGACGACGTGACCATCGCCGCGATCAGGAAGCGGTAGTCGCGGCCGGGCGCGGCTCGACGAGACCCTCGAACACCTGCAGGGCCAGGTCGACTCGGCCGAGCGGCGCCGAGACCTGCACGCCGGCCACGGCGCCGCGAACCCGCCCCAGCGTCTCCCGGGCGATGGCCACGCCCTCGCGCAGTCCGAACTCCTTTCCCTTCTCGCTGGCGATGCGCATCCGCTCCATCACCTCGTCTGGGACGGAGACGCCCGGCACCTCGTTGTTCATGAACTGCGCGTTCCGGTACGAGAGCAGCGGCCAGATCCCCGCCACGACGGGGAGCTTCATCTGCTCGATGCGACGGAGGAAATGCTCGAGCTGGCGGGCATCGAA
This sequence comes from Thermoanaerobaculia bacterium, assembly GCA_035525045.1. Lineage (GTDB taxonomy): Bacteria > Acidobacteriota > Thermoanaerobaculia > Gp7-AA8 > Gp7-AA8 > DATLEX01. The sequence continues at coordinate 12,409 of DATLEX010000011.1, forward strand.
GACGGGTTGGGTGATGGCGTACTCGGCCCCCGCCTTCACTTTCCAGTCGAGGCGGCGCAGCTCATACTCGAGGTCGAGGTGGCCGGGGTTGACCCCCACCCCGACCGTGAAGCAGGTCGGCTGGCCGAAGGGGTTGCCGCCGAGGTCGAGGCCGCGGTTCATGAGAGTCACCATGTTCGTGAGGCCGATCGCGTCGATGTCGAACACCGCCGTGGCGTCGGGATAGGGACCCATCTTGGGGGGGTCGCCGGTGATTAGCAGCAGGTTCCGGAGGCCGAGCGCCGCGCATCCGAGCAGGTCGGAG